>JBOGIR010000573.1:0-22881 GCA_050742335.1 Vicinamibacterales bacterium
GCTCACGGGCATCAGGAGAGACGACCCGCGCGCGACCGAAGCGGCGTTCAAGTATTTCCTGCTCGGCGCCTTTTCCAGCGCGTTCTTTCTCTACGGGATCGCGTTCACGTACGGCCTGGCGGGGAGCACGCGGCTCGATCGGGTGGGGACGTATATCGCGGCCCAATCCATGAGCGACAACCCGTTGATCCTGGTGGCGCTTGGCCTGTTGCTCGTCGGTTTCGCGTTCAAGATTTCGGCGGTGCCGTTCCATATGTGGACGCCCGACGCCTACGAGGGCGCGCCTGCCGTGGTGACCGGGTTCATGTCGACGGGTGTCAAGGCGGCCGCGTTCGCGGCCTTCGCGCGCGTGTTTCTCTCGGCCTTCGAGCCGTTCAGCGCCGAGTGGGTGCCGATTGTGTGGCTCCTGGCGGCGGCCACCATGATTCTCGGAACGGTGGTCGGCGTGGCGCAGAGCAACCTCAAGCGGATGCTCGCGTATTCGAGCATCGCCCACGGCGGCTACCTGCTCGTCGGCCTGGTCGCGGCCAATCAGGTGGGCAAGGCGGCAATCCTCTTCTATCTCCTGGCGTATGCCGTCACGAATCTCGCGGCCTTTGGCGTGATCGCCCTGCTCGGCGCGAAAGACGACGCGCACGACGAACTGCGAGACTATGCCGGCCTCTGGCACACCCGCCCGGCGCTGGCCGCCTTGATGACGGTCTGCCTGCTGTCGCTCGGCGGCCTGCCGCCGACCGCCGGATTCATCGGCAAGTGGTACGTCTTCAGCGCGGCGGTGAGCGCCGGCTATTACGGGCTTGCCGTCATCGGCGCCCTGACGAGCGTGGTGTCGGTGTTCTTCTACCTCCGCGTGGTCGTGATGATGTACATGTCCGACCACGAGGCGGCCATGACACCTCCGCGGGTGCCTGCCGTGGGCATGGTGGCGCTGGTCGCGTCGATCGTCGTCATCTTCGCCCTCGGCATCCTGCCGACACCGGTCCTGAACTTCGCGGCCGAGTCTATCGCGACGATCTTCTGAGCGAGGCGGCCTGACCGCGTCCGCCACCCACCTCATCGTGTGAGCGCCGTTGAACAGCCGTTGCGGAAACGTCCTCGCCCGTTGACGCTACTCATGATACTGAGTAAATTTACTCATTGCCATGAGCACGTCAGGAGTCCGAGCGTTCGAGCGAAACCAGGCAGAAACTCTCGCGGCCAGACTGGGTGAGCCGCGCCGCCTCCTGCAGGTCGTCGCGGGGGCTCGCCAGGTCGGGAAGACCACTCTGGTCCAGCAGGTGCTGGACCGCCTGGACGTCCCCAGTGTCTTCGTCTCCGCCGATGAGCCGACCATCGGGGATACCGCCTGGCTTGCCGCGCAATGGGATCGGGCGCGGATCGCCGCATCGGAGGCCGGCAAGGCCGGAGCGGTGCTGGCCCTGGACGAAGCACAGAAAATTCCTGGCTGGTCAGCAATCGTCAAGCGTCTCTGGGACCAGGACTCGCGCGTTCGCCGTCCGCTCAAGGTGATTCTACTCGGGTCAGCGCCGCTCCTGATGCAGCAGGGGCTCACCGAGAGCCTGGCCGGCCGGTTCGAGATCCTGCACCTGCCGCATTGGTCGTATGCCGAGATGCACTCGGCTTTCGGCTTGTCCCTGGAGCAATACCTGTACTTCGGGGGCTATCCGGGCGCCGCGCCACTCGTCAAGGACCCCCAACGCTGGCGGCGCTACCTGCTCGACTCGTTGATCGAGACCACCATCGCTCGCGATGTCCTCTTGATGACGCGGGTCGACAAACCGGCGCTCCTGCGGCGCCTGTTCGAGCTGGGTTGCCGCTACTCGGGCCAGGTGCTCTCGTACACGAAGATGCTCGGACAGCTTCAGGACGCGGGCAACGCCACGACGCTGGCGCACTACCTCGATCTGCTCGGCGGTGCCGGGATGCTCACCGGACTCCAGAAGTACGCCGGCAGGGCCGTGCGTCAGCGTGGCTCGAGCCCAAAGCTGCAGGTGCTGAACACCGCGCTGATGACGGCGCAGTCCGGGCTCTCCCCCGACGAAGCACGGACCGATCGGGAATTTCGAGGGCGCCTCGTCGAATCGGCCGTGGGCGCGCACCTCGCCAATGCGGCCGCGGGCGGCGAGTGCGAGCTGTTCTACTGGCGTGAACGCAGCCACGAGGTGGACTTCGTCGTGCGTGTCGCCCGAGCCGTCATCGCCATCGAAGTGAAGAGCGGTCGCGCGCCGGACGGCTTTCCGGGACTGGGCGCCTTTGCAGAGACCTTCAAGCCGACGCGCACGCTCCTCGTGGGCGGAGACGGCATCGCGCTCGACGAGTTCTTGACCAGGTCCGTGCAGCACTGGCTGCAGGCATAGGGGTCTGTGACGACGAGGACTTGGGGGGCCTCGCGAACGGCTGTGTCACAATGATCGCGCGTGGACGACGCCGTTCCCGAGATCGGTCGCCAGATCGAAATGCTGGAATCAGAGCTGAAGCGCCTCGAGGCGGAGTACAACATGTTCTTCGCCGGCCGGCTGCCGCGTCCGCCGTGGGAAACCCGCAGCCGCGTGGACGCGCTCATGAAGCGGATGGATCGCCAGCATCTGACCAACTACGCCGAGCGGTTTCGCTTCAGCACGCTGCAGACCCGGTATTCGAGATTCATCGACCTGTGGGATCGCGGGCTCCGGGCGCGCGAGGAAGGGCGGCCCGGCCCGTTCGCGCAGCCGAAGCCGGCCGCGCCGTCACGACAGGCCGAGGAGCGTGTCCTCTACGCCACCACGATCGCCGATCCGCTCCGCGACATGGAGAAGATGCAGGAGATGTACGAACACCTGGCGCAGGCGCGCCAGGACGCGCAGCAGGAAGCGGCGCCACCGTTTCACAAGTTCGTGGAGATGGTCAGAACACAGGTGGGCACGCTCAAAGCGAGGGGTAGCCAGGAGGTCGCCTTCCGTCTGGCCATGAAAGAGGGAAAAATCGTCTTTACCGCCCGCGCGCTGCGCAGCACGCTGAAGTCCGAGCAGTGACTGGTGGGAGAAGGACCGGAATTGCGCCCGGCGCCGGCTGGCGGCGCCGGGCAGGTCAAACGGTGGTTCTAGGCCTTGGTGACGTTCCCCGCCTGCGGACCTTTCGGACCGTCGACGATCTCGAATTCAACCGCCTGGCCCTCATCCAGGGACCGGAAGCCGTTGCCGCTGATCGCGGAGTAGTGCACGAACACGTCGCTGCCTCCGTCGCGCTCAATGAATCCGTAGCCCTTCGCGTTGTTGAACCACTTGACCTTGCCTGTAATACGCATCGTTCGTCTTCCCTTGCTCGAACTGTGAGTGTCGAGACACAAAAAAAGACCGCGAGTGCTTGCGCGGCCTCGACTTCTAGGCTGATCCTTCGACTTCGCTCAGGAGCACCCCGAGCCTGTCGAGCGGTGAGGGACCCCCCCTTAACGCAGGGTTATCCTAAGCGCCTGTCCCATGCGTGTCAAGCCGCGCGTGAACGGGCCACAGAGGCACCGAGACACAGAGGCCAAAGAGAAAAAGAGAAAATTGAGTGGTGGCATAAGTGCGACGAGCTTTGCTGAGCGTGTCGGACAAATCGGGGCTGCTCGAATTTGCACGAGGGCTGGTACAGCGCGGATTCGAGCTGGTGTCCACGGGAGGCACTGCGCGCGCGTTGCAACAGGCAGGTCTCGCGGTGATGGCGATTGCCGACGTCACCAGATTTCCCGAAATGATGGACGGGCGTGTCAAGACGCTGCATCCGCTCGTGCACGGCGGCATCCTGGCGCGCCGCGGCCGGGCCGACGATCTGGCATCAGCCGCGGCACACGGCATCACGCTGATCGATCTGGTCGTCGTCAATCTGTACCCGTTCGTCCAGGCTGCCGCGAACCCCGACACGCCGTTTGACGCCCTGATCGAGGAGATCGACATTGGCGGTCCGAGTCTGGTGCGGGCGGCCGCCAAGAACTTCGAGGACGTGCTCGTCGTCGTGGCGTCGGCCGACTATCCGGCGGTGCTCGAGCAGCTCGATCGCGGGAGCGGGCCGTCCCTGGAATTTCGTTTCGAGCTTGCCCGCAAGGCCTTCTCGCACACCGCGCGGTACGACACTGCCATCGCCGCCACGCTCGGGACGGTGACGCCGGGGGCGACCGGCTTCAGCCGCACCGCGGCGCGTACCTTGCCGGCAAGGCTCCTGGTCGATTTGCACAAGGTTCGCGATTTGCGCTACGGCGAGAATCCTCATCAGCAGGCGGCGCTCTACGAAGGGTTCGGAGGTGAGCCCGGATTCACACTGCTGCAGGGCAAGGAGCTTTCGTACACGAACCTGCTGGATCTCGACGCCGCCACGCGACTGGTGGTGGAATTCGACGAGCCGGCGGCCGTCGTCATCAAACATACCAACCCGTGCGGAGCGGCGACGGGAAGCGGCGCCGCCGATGCGTACATCCGTGCGCGCGACGCCGATTCGCTGGCCGCGTTCGGAGGTATCGTCGGCCTCAACCGTCCGATCGATCTCGAGACGGCCCGCGCCATCGTGGCGACGTTCATCGAAGCGGTGAGCGCGCCGTCGGTGGAAGCAGAGGCGCGCGCGGCCCTTGCGGCCAAAGCCAACCTGCGCGTCGTGGTTGCGTCCGCTCCCGCCGCGGACGCGGATCGGTCGGACGAGCTCGACATCAGATCGACTGTGGGCGGCATCCTCGTGCAGACTCGTGACGTGGTTCGTGAGGCGCACGCGCCCTGGCCAGCTAGCGACGGTCTGAAAGTCGTCACCAGGCGACAGCCCACTCCCGGCGAGTGGCAGGCGCTGCGCTTTGCCTGGAGAATCTGCGCACACGTGAAGTCGAACACGGTGCTGTTCACGTCGGTGGACCGGACGCTGGCCATCGGGGCGGGGCAGATGAGCCGCGTGGATGCCGTGCGCGTCGCACGCATGAAAGCGGAGACGATCGGGCCCGATGCCCTTCGCGGATCGGTGGCCGCCTCCGACGCCTTCTTTCCGTTCCGCGACGGGCTCGACGCGGTCGCCGCCGCGGGCGCCACGGCCATGGTGCAGCCGGGCGGATCCATGCGCGATCAGGAGGTTGTGGCCGCCGCCGACGAGCACGGCCTCGCCATGGTGTTCACGGGGAAACGGCACTTTCGGCACTGAATTCGGAAGCTCGGAGGTCCGGCTAAAGCCAGGCTAAAGCCGGACACTACGTACGAAGCTCGGAGGTCCGGCTGAAGCCGGACACTACGTACGAGACTGTGGACCGGTACTCTGTGCGGAGGATCGACATGCGCTTGAGTAAGTTCCTGACGGGCAGCCTGTTCATATCCCTCACGGTGCCGGCGCTGGCGCAGCAGGCGGCGCCGGCGGAGGACCCTGTGAAGACGCTGGTCTCCCGACTCGATCTCGATCGCTACAAGGCGACCATCAAGGGTCTCACGCAGTTCGGCGATCGCCGCGAAGGCACCGGTCGGAACCGGGCTGCGGTGGATTGGATCGAGATGCAGCTGAAGAGCTATGGCTGCGCGACCGAGCGGCACTCGTACGTGGTGAATCCTCCGCCGCCACCGCAGCAGGGTCGAGGCGGTGGACCGCCGAACCCGGTGATCGCCAGCGGTGAGATTCGCCCTGGACAGGGAGGATCCCGGTTGCGCGGCATTACACGTCCCACCGGCGTCAACAACAGTCTCGAGGCGCAACCCGACGTGGCGCTGCGCGCGCTGAACGCCGAACCGAGGACGTTCGGGGCGCGCGAACAGGTCTACTGCACGAAGGTCGGAATCACACGGCCCGACGAGATGTACATCGTGGGCGCTCACATGGACGGACAGGGCCTCGGCGAAGGAGCCAATGACAATGCGTCCGGGACGGCGCTCGTCATGGAGCTGGCGCGAATCCTGAGCGCCCCCGAAGTGCAGACGGACCGATCGATTCGGTTCGCGCTCTGGAACAGTGAGGAAGGCGGATTGCTTGGGGCGCGCGCGTACGTGGAGCAGCGGGCCCCACTTCAGGGCAAGGAAGATCCGGCCGGATCCGGCAGGTACCCGGAACCGAAATGGCTCGCGATGATCCAGCACGACATGATGCTCTGGGATCATGGCATGCCTCGCGCCGACGGGACGCTCAACCCGGAACAGAGGCCCGAGGCCGACGTCAACATCGAGTTCCAATCGGCGTCCAGGCTCGCTGATGCAGCCATGAAGCTGGCGTTCTTCTTCCGCGACGCCAACGAAAAGTATGCAACCGACCATCCGGCGGCCGTTGGCAGCCACATGACGAACACCGATTCGACGCCCTTCATGGACCTCGTGCCCGCCATCAGCCTGCGCGAGAACGAACGGGGCATGCACACGGGCGGCGGCTGGAACCCGCACTGGCACCAGCCCACCGACCGGTTCGTGACCTTTTCCGACAAAGACTTCCTGCTGGGACTCAACGCCGCCCAGACGACGCTGGGCGCGGTCGCTCAGTTGGCCGGAGCGACGATCCGGAAATGACTAAATTTAGTGCGGCGTTTCACAATTACGCTGACGTGTTTACAGGCCACAGAGGCTCTGAGGCACAGAGAAGACATCTGAAGAAAGAAGAACTCTGTGTCTCTGTGTCTCTGTGGCCAAGTATGTCACCGCAATTCTGAAACAAACACTTGATTGGAGGTCTATGCGCCGGATTCGCGTGCTCCGCGTGCTGCGCGCTCTGCTGATTGCGGTCGTGTCCGTTCTCGTCTTCGGGGCCGCCGCTTTCTACTGGGTCAGGGTGCAGCGTTCGCGGGCCGACCTCGTGCTGCGCGGCGGCCGTATCATCACGCTGGACGATGCGCGGCCCGAAGCGCAGGCGCTGGCGGCGCGCGAGGGCAGAATCGTCGCCATCGGGTCGGAAGACGAGGCTTCCGCCCATATCGGGTGGTGGACGCGGGTGATCGACCTCGACGGGTACGTCGCCGTGCCCGGATTCATCGAAGGGCACGGGCATTTCGCCGGCCTCGGTGAATACCAGATGGGTGTCGATCTCCTCGACACGACGAGCTGGGAGGAGATCGTCGAACGGGTCGCGCAGGCGGTTGCGACGGCCAGGCCTGGACAGTGGATTGTCGGTCGTGGATGGCACCAGGACAAGTGGAGCGCGACGCCGCAGCCGAACGTCGCAAGCTTTCCGACCCACCAGTCGCTCGACCGCGTCTCCCCGGACAACCCGGTCGTCCTGCGTCATGCCAGTGGTCATGCCTCCTTCGTCAACGCACGGGCGATGGCCTTGTCGGAGATCACACGGACAACACGGGACCCCGCTGGCGGCCAGATTCTGAAGGATGCGAACGGCGATCCGACCGGCCTGCTGCGAGAGACCGCGTCCAACCTCGTACGGACGGGTGCGGGCGAGCCGCTTCCCACGCCGGAGGAAACGGACGCCCGGATGCGGCAGATGCTCGCACTGGCCGACCGTGAAGCCATCTCGAAGGGCATCACCAGCTTTCACGACGCCGGGACGACGCTCGACGTGGTCGAGCGCATGAAACGGATGATCGATGAAGGGGCGCTCCAGACCCGATTGTGGGTGATGCTGCGAGCCGGCGACGATTCGCTGCGAGGAATCGACCTGGCCCAGGCGAAGACGCTCGGGTACGGCGACCACCATCTGACGGTTCGTGCCATCAAGTGGACGATGGACGGCGCCCTCGGATCGCATGGCGCCTGGCTGCTCGAGCCGTACGCGGATCTGCCGGCCAGCGTCGGGCTGCCGCGGTCGCTCGACGTGCTGAAGCACACGGCCCAGCGTGCGGTGGAGCACGGGTATCAGATGGCGGTCCACGCGATTGGCGACCGCGCCAACCGCGAAGTGCTGAACGTGTACGAGGACGTGTTCCGGACGAGCGGGACGCGAGGCGCGGACCTGCGCTGGCGCATCGAACACGCCCAACACCTCTCGCTTGCGGACATCCCACGATTCGGTCAGCTCGGCGTGATCGCGTCGATGCAGAGCGTGCATGCGACCTCCGACGCGGTGTTCGTGCCGGCGCGGCTGGGCGACAGGCGCGCCGCAGAGGGCGCGTACGTGTGGCAGCAGCTGATGAAGGCTGGCGCCGCCGTCACCAACGGCACCGACGCGCCTGTCGAGCACATCGACCCGATTGCGAACTACTACGCGGCCGTCACGCGCAGAGTTTCGGATGGGAGCACCTTCTACCCGGATCAGAGGATGAGCCGCCTGGACGCGCTGCGGTCCTACACGATTCAGAACGCGTTTGCCGCGTTCGAGGACCACCTCAAGGGGACGCTGTCTCCAGGGAAGCTCGCCGACATCACGGTGCTCACCCAGGACATCACCACCGTGCCGGAAGACGACATCCGGCGGACGGACGTGGCCTACACCATCATTGGCGGCAAGGTGGTGTACGAATCAGGTGGTCGCTGACGCGCCGATGCTGCGGAGGAGCTCGGCTGGCGTCACCACGGCCGGACCGAACTTGGCGACCACGATGCCGGCCGCCTCGTTGGCGAGCCGGGCTGCCTCGCCGAGCGTGGCCCCCGCCGCCAGGGCGAGCGCCATAGTGGCAATCACGGTATCGCCGGCGCCGGTGACGTCGGCTACCTCACGCGCGGATGCCGGGAGAGACTCCTCGATCCCGTTCCCCAGCAGCCACATCCCTTGATCACCGCGTGTCATCAGCACGGCGTCGCACGCCGCGCGCTCGCGGAACACGCGAGCGGCCGAGCGGGCATCGTCGTCGGTTCGGATGCGCATGTTGGCGGCGATCTCCGCCTCGTGATGGTTTGGCGTGATAACCGTTGCGCCGGCGTAGTAGTCGATGTGCGGGATCTTGGGATCGACGAGAACGGGAATCTTTCGCGCGTGCCCGGCCTGCACGGCGGCGTGCACGACGCGGGCGGTGACACATCCCTTGAGGTAGTCGGAGATCACAATGGCCGCGGCCTCGCCCGCGTGCTGCTGGACGGCTGAGACGAGGCGCTGTTCCGCCTCACCGGCGATTTCCGCGTCACTCTCGTAGTCCACTCGCGCGACCTGCTGGTTGCGCTCGGTCACAATCCGGACCTTTGTCGTCGTCGGGCGCTCGGTGTCGCTGACGAAGGCGGGTGAGATGCCCGCGTCGCGGCACGCGTGCGCGAGCGTGGCCGACGCCTCGTCATGGCCGGCAATCGCGATGAGCGTCGCCCGGCCGCCCAGGGCGGTCACGTTGTGCGCCACGTTGGCCGCGCCGCCAATCCGATGACTTTCGTGATCGAACATCACGACCGGCACCGGTGCTTCCGGTGATATGCGGGTGACGCGCCCGGCGATGAACTTGTCGAGCATGGCATCGCCGACGACGAGCACGTGCGTGCGCGCCATGCCGTGGGCCAGCGCGCGCGCGCGCTCAGGCGCGATCGGCGGCAGCATCGGCGGAGCGCGCTGCCGCGAATGGCAGCGTGATGAGCACCAGGAGCAGCATCAGGAACTCAGAGTCACCGAAGTTGTACTCGAACAGTCCCGCCGCCAGCATGGCCACCAGCGACGCCAGTGCCGCCGACGCCAGGACCCGCTCGTGGCCGGGCTGCGGGTCGCCGCGGTCCGCCGGCGCCCGGGCGGCCGGGGCTGGTGCACCGTCCCCGCGGAACATCCGGAACAGGGCCCGTGCCAGAACGACGACAAACGCCAGCCAGACCGCCAGCGCCGGCAGGCCGCGCTCGGCCGCGATCTGCAGCGGCACATTGTGCAGATGCGGATTCGTCTGGTTCACCGCATAGTCGGGACGATACTGCTCGTACACGCGGGGCACCATGTTGGGGCCGACGCCGGCGAGCGGATGGTCTCGAATCATCAGCGCACCGATCTCCATCATGGCAAACCGATCCTGGTTTGCCGGATCCTGCGCGTCGAAGGTGGAGGTCAACCGCGAGATGAGCCCCTGGGGTGCCACCACGAAGAGCGCGGCGAGGATCACGGGCAACAGCGCCGTCAGCCTGAAGTCCTTCAGGACGAAGAGCAACCCGACCGCCGTGCAGGCGCCAATCCACGCATTCCGTGTGAACGTCAGCGCGAGCGCTGCCACGAGGGCCGGCATGACGAGCGCGGGCCAGATCCGGTTGCGCCCCCCGAACACCAGCCGGGCCGACGCGACGCAGATCACCAGCATCAACACGCCTGAATAGGTCATGTAGTGACTCAGCGTCCCTTGTGGCCGCTGGCCGAGGTTGTCATAGTGGAGCACGCCGTACTGCAGCACGCCGATGATCGCGCTGGCGGCGCCGACCGACAGGATCACGTCAGCAACCGTGGAGGCGCGGGGCCCGCGCGCGATGTCGTACACGGCGGGCACGATGGCAAACAGCACGAGCTGCTTGCTGTCGATGAGGCTTTCGGCCGGATCGACCGAGAAGGCGGACGCCACCAGCGTCAGCGCACCGTACGCCAGCAGCAGTGAGAAGAACGGCGGCGCGGACGGGAGCGATCGCTCCCGGATACGCAGCGCGACCCAGGACACGAGCATCGCCGTCAGCAGGATGTGGGCCAGGGCGATCGACAGCTGCAGCGCGGCGGCGAACCCCAGCAGCAGGACGACGACAGCTCGCTCGACCACCGTGGTCGTTCGCAGGTGTGGCGCGTCCATCGTGATCGCATTCATGCGTGGATCACCCTCTCCTGACGCTCTGCGCGGGCTGGCGCCGCCGCCAGTGCCCGCTCGGCCGCAGCCGCCACGCGTTCGGGGCTGATGCGCGCGAGACAGCGAAAATCGCCCGGGGCACAGGTTCGCTGGCGGCACGGCCGGCAGGGAAGCGGTCCGGCATCGACCGCCTCGGCAAACCAGCGCGGATCGCGCCACGGCATCGAGCGCTCAGCCAGTGTAGGCCCAAACAGCGCCACGATGGGCGTGCGCGTCGTGGCGGCGATGTGCAGGGGACCACTGTCGCCCCCGATGTACACCGCGGCGCGTGCGGCAAGGGCGCGCAGTTCATCGCCGTCGAACTGCCCGTGGGACACGGCGCCGGCGGCCTTCTCGGACAGCGCCTTGATCCGGTCCA
Source organism: Vicinamibacterales bacterium (assembly GCA_050742335.1). Taxonomy (GTDB): domain Bacteria; phylum Acidobacteriota; class Vicinamibacteria; order Vicinamibacterales; family UBA2999; genus DATCJA01. The sequence continues at coordinate 10,989 of JBOGIR010000573.1, forward strand.
CGATCGCCCGCGCGGCGCCTGCGTCCGAGGGTCCGGACGTCACCATGAAGCGCCGTTGCGGCTCGTGGTGGGCGAGCTCGGCGACCAGCGTGGCGAAGTGATCCTGAGGCCAGCGGCGGAACGGATTGCCCGCGCTGACGTGCAGCACGATGAGGGGGTCGCCGGGGCCGACGCCCGCCGCCGCCAGCACGCGCTCGATGCGTTCGACCGCCGCCATGTTCTCGGGCATCTCCACGGCGTCACGTGCCCGATCGCAGCCGTCGACGTCGAGGGGAGCCAGCAGCGCCCACTGTTTCAACACCGAATGTTGTGCCGATAGATCGGCAGGGCGTGGCACGAGGTGGGTGTACATCCAGCTGCGCCCGGTCGAACGGTAGCCGATGCGCATCGGCGCGCCGCTGGCCCAGGTGAGCCACGAGCTCCGTGGGCCGCCGTGCAGGTCGATGACGACATCGAACCGCTCGCGTCGGAGTCGCCGGGCGACCAGGATGTCGTCGCAGAGCCGCCGGAGCCCGGCAGTCCTGGGGACGACCAGCAACTCGTTCAGACAGGCATTGCCGCGAACGACGGCCGCGGCGGCCGGTTCGACCACGTAGGTGAGGTGAGCCTCCGGATAACGCCGTCGCAACGCCCGCACCAGGGGAGTGGTGAACACGACATCGCCAATGAGGCGGAGGCGGACCAACAGTATCTTCATCAGTGCCTGGCGCTTGGCGCTTGGTGCCTGGTCGGTCTTAGTGCTTGGTTCTTGGCAGGCCCTGGTCCTTTGTCCCTGGCCGACGCCGGCCAGGAACCAAGCACCAACAACGGACCAAGCACCAGGTACCAGGCACCAAGCACCAAGTTAGTCCTTTTCGACCGTCGCCTCGTCAATCAGCATCACCGGGATATCGTCCTTGATTGGGTAGACACGATGGCACTGATCGCACTTGAGCCCGGTCCCGTTCCTGACCAGCCTGACGGGTGTCTTACAATTCGGGCACGCGAGGATGTCCAGCAGTTCCGCGTCAACGGGCATGAGGCAAATATACTAAAATCCCCTACTGTCATGACGTTCCGCCGCTCAGTCGCCTGGCCGTCCGACCGTGCTGCGGTGGCACGGGTCGTCTTTGCTGCGCTGCTGGTGTTGTCGGCTGTGCCGGCTGCCGGCCAGACGTCGAACGCCTACTTCGAATTTCTGATGGCGCGCCGGCTGGAAGGGCTCGGCGACAACGACGGTGCGCTGGCGGCGCTCGAGCGGGCCGCCAACGCCGACCCGGCGTCGGCGGAGGTGCGGGCGGAAATCGCGTCGTTTCAACTGCGGCGGAACCGCCGCACCGAGGCGGAACAGGCGGCGCTCGCCTCGCTCAAGCTGGATGACGACAACATGGAAGCGCATCGCGTGCTCGGACTGCTGTACGCAGCCAATGCCGATGCGCTGAATGCGCGCACGGCGTCTGCGCAGTTCGAGGCGACCTCGCGCGAAGCGATCCGCCATCTCGAACGCGTCGCCAAGGACGCCACGGCGGGCCTCGACATCCTGTTCTCGCTTGGCCGGCTGTACCTCGTCACCGGCGAGGCGGCCAAGGCCGTCGACGCCTTCAATCGCGTGATCACCCAGAATCCAGGGTCGGTGCAGGGGCGCGTCTCGCTGTCGCAGGCGTATGCCGCGTCCGGCGATCTGAAGAGCGCGATCTCGACGCTGGACGTGATTGTCGAGGACGAGCCGCGCGTCGCCTCGACGCTGGCGCAGTATCAGGAGCAGGCCGGGCTTCTGAAAGAGGCGGTCGACAATTACACGCGTGCGCTCGCGGTCGAGCCAACCAACAGGGGACTCAAGTTCCGTCGAGTGGCGGCGCTGTTCACGGCCCGCGAGTACGAGCGCGCCGCGACGTTGGCGGCCGAAGCGCAGAGCCAGCACGCCGACGACCCCCGCTTTCCGCGCATTCGCGCGCGGGCGCTCTTCGAGCGCGGTCAGGTGCAGCAGGCGCTCACGGTGCTCGAGCCGACGGCCAGAGCCTTTCCGCGCGATACGGCCACGCAGGTGGCGCTCGCCGATCTGTACAAGGACGCCGGCCGTGACGCCGACGCGGAGCGCACGCTGCGGCAGTTCATCCAGGTCGATCCGGGCAATGCGCAGGTGCTCAATCATCTCGGCTACATGCTGGCGGAGAGCGGCCGTGCACTGGACGAGGCGATTCGCCTCGTCCAGCGTGCCCTCGACCTGGACCCCGGCAACCCGTTCTATCTCGACAGTCTCGGATGGGCGCATTTCCGCCGCGGCGATCTCGACGAGGCGGAAAAGTACCTGTCGCCCGCGGCCACCCAACTCCCGCGCAACCCGGAAGTGCAGGACCATCTGGGCGACCTGCTCGCGCGCCTCGGCCGATGGCAGGACGCCATTACGGCGTGGATGCGCGCGCTCGAAGGCGAGGGGGGCGACGTCGATCGCGGCTCCATCGAGAAGAAGATCAGCGACGCGCGCGGACGGATCGGACCCTGAGCCAGGCACCAGGCACCAGGCACCAGGCACCAGGTACCAGGCAGCCAGCACGCACCAAGGTTGGCTGGCGTTGTACCTTGGGCCTTGCGACGTGTGCCTTGTGCCTGGCCACCAGTGGGTGCGCCGCGCGCCGCCTCAGTCTCCCTGCGGATCCCGGAACCCTGTTTGCCGACTTCGCTGACGCGTACCGTGCGGTCACCGCATCGTGCGGAAGCGTGCGCACCTTGACCGCGGAGCTGGCGTTGTCGGGGCGCAGTGGCGGGCGCCGCGTTCGCGGACGCGCCATCGTGGGGTTCGAGCGTCCTGCGTCGATGCGCCTCGAGGGGGTTGCGCCGTTTGGACCGCCCGCATTCATCCTGGCCGCCCGTGGTCCAGACGCCACGCTGTTACTGCCCCGCGACAGTCGCGTGGTGCGTGCGGCGCGTCCCGAGGAGATTCTTGGTGCGCTCACCGGCGTCGCCCTGTCGCCAGCCGATCTGCAGGCCGTGCTGACGGGATGCCTGGTCCCGGTCACGACGCCTGTGGCCGGCAGACTGCACCAGAACGGCTGGGCGTCGATCGATCTCGAGGGCGGCGCCACACTCTACCTGCAGCGCGAGGGTTCGGCATGGCGCCTGCGTGCCGGCCGGCGTCCCGGATGGCAGGTCGAGTACCCGTCGTGGCAAGGCGCGTTGCCGAGTGCCGTTCGATTGGCCTCTCTCAATGCCACCGTGAACGTGGATCTCACCGCGGCGGTGTCGCAGCTCGAGACGAATGTTCCAATCGACCAGACGGCATTTGCGGTCGATGTGCCGCCCGACGCGATCGGGTTGAGCCTCGCGGAGCTTCGTGAGGCCGGACCGTTGAGCAACTAATCCCAGAGTTCAATTGTGTTGATAGTGAATACGGCACACCGAGACACCGAGGCACCGAGAAACTCTAATGATTCGCCTCGGTGCCTCACTGCCTCGGTGTGTCGTGATCATCAAGTGAAGTGAATCCGGGGCTTAGCCAAGGGCGCTGTTCGTGATATCCCGAGTGATCGTTCGCGCCTACGCGAAAATCAACCTCGACCTGCGCGTGCTTGGGACGCGCCCCGACGGCTTTCACGAGCTGCGGACCGTGTTTCAGTCGATCTCGCTTCACGACACGCTCTGGTGCATCCCCCGCGAGGGGCCGCTTGCGCTCGAATGCGATGTGGCGGGCGTCCCGCTGGATCACGCGAACCTGATCTGGCGCGCGGCGGAGGCGTTGTGGCGTGCGCTGCGACGCAGCGGTCCGGTCCACGGCGTCGTCGTCCGTCTCGACAAGCGGATTCCCCTGCAGGCAGGCCTCGGCGGTGGCAGTGCCGACGCTGCGGCGACGCTCGTCGGACTGGCGCGGATGTGGAACGTCCCGGTCCGGCCGGCGCAGCTCACCGACGTGGCCGCGACCCTTGGCGCCGATGTGCCGTTCTTCCTGGCCGGCGGCACCGCCCTCGGCCTCGGACGCGGTGACGAGACGTATCCGCTGGCGGACCTGCCGCGGCACTGGATTGTGCTGCTCGTGCCCGGCTTCGGCGTGTCGACGAGCGAAGCGTACGGCTGGTACGACGCCGAACGGGACCTCGCCCGCGGACCGATGGTGCGCGAGCCGCAGCACGTGCCCGGTCCGTGGCCCTCGAGGTCGGCGCAGATGATCAACGATCTCGAGGCGCCGATTGCGCGGCACCACCCCGAGATCGACCAGATGAAAGCGGCGCTGCGTCGGGTGGGCGCCGCGGCGGCCGCGATGTCGGGCAGCGGGTCGGCCGTCTTTGGGCTGTTCCAGAAGCGGCGCGACGCGCTCGCGGCGGTCGACCGTCTGGCAGGGTCGGGCTGGCGCGTACTTCTCACCGAATCGCTCGGCCGTGGCGACTACGCGCGGCTCAGCAGGCCGAGGTCATCTGGCCATCGATCATCGATGATTTGATACACTAAGCGTTTTGCGCCACCCTGGCCGACGGCTTCAGAGGGATCCCGTCATGTCAGTGACCGTGGTGGGGCGTGGCCAAGCGGTAAGGCGCGGGACTTTGGATCCCGTATTCGAAGGTTCGAATCCTTCCGCCCCAACCAGCCCCTGACGGCAGCTTTGTCGCTGGGGGCCTGGCATGGGCAGCCCAGCGATGCAACGTGCTTTGAGTGGTGAAGGCTTGACCTCGACCGGATTCAGCGATCTGAAGGTGTTCTCCGGCAGCGCACATCAGACGCTCACGAAGGAGATCGCCGAGTTTCTCGGCATTCAGGTCGGGCAGGCGCGTCTGCGCCGGTTTCCCGACAGCGAGGTGTCGTTCCAGATCGACGAGAACATTCGGGGCGCCGACGTGTTCATCGTGCAGCCGACCTGCACGCCGGTCGACCAGCACATCATGGAGCTGCTGGTGATGATCGACGCGTTCAAGCGGTCGTCGGCCGCACGCATCACGGCCGTGATTCCGTATTACGGCTACGCGCGGCAGGATCGCAAGGACAAGCCGCGCGTGCCCATCTCGGCGAAGCTCGTGGCGAACCTGCTGAGCGCGGCCGGTACGAATCGTGTACTGACGATGGATCTGCACAAGGCGCAGATTCAGGGCTTCTTCGACATGCCGGTCGATCACCTGTTCGCGGCGCCCGTCATCATCGAGTACCTCGGGCGGATCGACAGCCCGCAGCTGACGATTGTGTCGCCCGATGCGGGGGGGGCGGAGCGGGCCAGGGCCTACGCCAAGCGCCTCGATGCCGAGCTGGCGGTGATCGACAAGCGGCGCACCGACGATGGAACGACCGAGGTGATGAACGTCATCGGCGGCGTGGAGGGCCGCACGTGTATCCTGCAGGATGACATCATCGACACCGCAGGGACGATTCAGAAGGCTGCCACGGCGCTGAAGGCGGCCGGCGCCGGGCGCCTGCTCGCCTGCGCGGTGCACCCGGTGCTGTCGGGTCCGGCGATCGAGCGCATCCAGAACGCGCCGATCGATCAGCTGATCGTGACCAACACGATTCCGCTGCGCGGCGAGGCGCAGCAGTGCAAGAAGATCGTCGTGCTGTCGGTGGCGCGGTTGCTGGGGCAGGCGATCAGGAGCATTCACGAGGAGACGTCGGTCTCCTCGCTGTTTGTATAACGGGTCGAGAACGGAGAAGGGTGAACGGCAGGGATTCTGACTATGGACGCAACGCTCGACGTCGAAAAAAGAGAAGGTCGCGGGAAGAACGAGGCCCGGCGCCTCCGTGCGGCGGGCCGGATTCCGGCAGTCGTGTATGGCGCCCGCAAAGGGAAGGAGTCGGAGGCCGTACCGGTCGCCGTCGATTCCAAGGCGGTGCTGCGCATCCTGCACTCGGAATCGGGCGCCAACACGCTGATTACCCTCACGTTGGATGGCGCCGCCTCGCGCGTGATGGTGAAGGAGTACCAGCTCGATCCCGTCACCCAGGCGTTGCTGCACGCCGACTTCTATCAGCTCACCATGGATCGCGCCATCACCGTGACGGTGCCGATTTCGGTGAAGGGGGAGGCGACAGGCGTCAAGCAGCAGGGCGGCATGCTCGACTTCGTGACGCGCGAGCTGCAGATCCAGTGCCTGCCGACCGACATTCCGGGACACATCGACGTCGATGTCACGGAGCTGATGCTGCATCAGGCCGTCCGGCTCCGCGATCTGCCGCAGAATCCGAAGTGGAAGCTGCTGAACGATCCGGACACGATGATCGTCCACGTGGTGCTGCCGAAGGCCGAAGAGGTCGCTGCGGCGACGCCGGAGGCGGAGGCGGCGGCGGCAGCGGCGGCGACTCCGGCCGAGCCCGAAGTGATCAAGAAGGGCAAGGTCGAGAAGGAAGGCGAGGAGCCGGCGAAAAAATGATTGTGCGAATTGACGGGTTTGCGAATTGACGGATTGTCGTGGGCGATTCAATTCGTAAATCCGTAAATCCGTAAATCCGTCAATACGTGAAGGCCATTGTCGGATTGGGCAACCCTGGCGACGAGTATCGCGACACGCGGCACAACGTCGGCTTCATGGTCGTGGATGCGATCGCCCAGCGGCACGGCCTGGGCTGGCGGCATCGAGGGCAGATGTCGTTCGCGAAGCATTTCGGGCCCGGCGAGTTCGTGGTCGCGAAGCCGCAGACGTTCATGAACCTGAGCGGCCTTGCGGTGGCGGAATTTGCGAGCTATTACGACATCGCGTACGGCGACCTGCTGGTGGTCGTCGACGAGGTGGACCTGCCGCTCGGTCGTCTTCGGGCGCGGGCCCGTGGGTCGGCGGGGACTCACAACGGCATGAAATCGATCGTCCAGCAGCTTGGCACGACTGACTTTCCGCGTCTGCGCATCGGCATCGGACGCGGCGACCGAAGGAGGGATCTCGCCGATTACATTCTGGCGAGGTTCGAGCCGCCCGAGCGGGTCGAGCTCGATCAGGTCATCACCCGGGCGGCCGAGGCCGCCGAGATGTTCGCCGTGGAGGGCATCGAAGAGGTGATGAATCGGTACAACCCGGAGGCCACGGAGCCGGATGTCGATTGACTCCTTGCTGCCTGGTCCGGCTGAAGCCGGACCTGATCGTACGTCGTGTCCGGCTTTGACCGGACCCGAAGAAGGCAGCCGTAGTCCAGAAGGAGACGTATGCACAGGAAGTACGAACTCGTCTACGTCGTGTCGCCGGTGGCGACCGACGACCAGGTGTCCGAGCTGCACACCCAGATCGAGGCGGTGGTGCAGCGCATGGGCGGCCGCATCGAGAAGACCGACAACTGGGGCCGCCGGAAGCTCGCCTACGAAATCGGCCATCAGAAGGAAGGCACGTACGTGCTGGAAGTCATCGACGGCTCGGGCGAGCTGATGAAGGAGATCGATCGCCGCCTGAAGGTCATCGATTATGTGATCCGTCACTTGATTGTCCGCGTGGATCGGCACGAACAGGTCGTCGAACGCCAGCGGACCAGGCGCAGTGACGTGTCGCGGCGACGCCGTGTCGCACGTGGCCTGCCGCCCGAACGCCAGCCCGGCGAAGGGCAGCGGGGCGAGTTCGAAGACGAGCGCGATGAGGACCGCGACGACCGGTTCGATGCCGCGGAGGACGTACGATGAACGGCCGAAGAAGTTCGGGGGGCGGCGGTCGCGGGCGCGCGTCACACGGGCAGCAGCAGGGAAAGGACGCCACGCGCCGGCCGATGTTCAGGCGGCGCAAGGTCTGCAAGTTCTGCGCGGAGAAGATCGACGACATCAATTACAAGGACACGAAGCTGTTGATGTCGTTCGTACCGGAGCGGGCCAAGATCGTGCCGCGCCGCATCTCCGGCACCTGCGCCATGCATCAGCGGAAGCTGCGCACGGCGATCATGCGTGCGCGAGCGCTGGCCATGCTGCCGTACACGAGCGAATAGGGAAAGTCTTTGGTCTCTGGTCTTTAGTCTCTGGTCCGCTTTGGTCTCTGGTTGGTGGGCCTTAGGCGTTGGTCTGCAAACAAGGACTAGAAACCAAAGACTAGAGACCAACGACCGTCGACCATCGAGGTTCAGAAGATGGACATCATTCTCAGAGAGCACGTCGACAATCTGGGTAACCGCGGCGAGATCGTGAAGGTCGCCGACGGGTATGCCCGCAACTACCTGCTGCCGCGCAAGCTGGCGCTTCCGGCAACCGACGCGAACCGGAAGCACGTCGAGCGCGAGCGCAAGATCGCCGAGGTTCGCGAGGCGCACGAAAAGGGGCAGGCCGAGGCGATCGCTGCGAGGCTGGCCGCGATCGAGATTGCGATTGCGCGTCGAGTCGGCGAGACCGATCAGCTGTTCGGTTCCGTCACGGCGACGGACATCGCCGAGTTCCTCAAGGACAAGGGTTTCGAGGTGGACCGGCGCAAGATCATCCTGCCCGAGCCGATCAAGACGATTGGCGACCACGCCGTGCCGCTGAAGCTGCACCGCGAGGTGACGGTGCCGCTCAAGGTGCGCGTGCTCAAGGAAGGCGAGCCGACCGCGTAATCGAGGCACATGGCACAGGCGACGGGAACCACGAAGTTCACGAAGGTCACGAAGACCACGAGTACTAAACCAAGTTAGTGACCTTCGCGATCCTCGTGACCTTCGTGGTTGGCTTGGGCGACGCGTGCTCTCGACTTTCAGGCCTCCGGGCGCACCCCTGACATCTGCGCCAGCACTTTGAAGACGACGGCGAAGTCAGACTTGGCCAGACCCATGCCGCGAGCCGCCGTGAGGAACTCGTTGGTGACGGCCGTCGTCGGCAACGGCACGTCGAGCCGCCGGCCCATTTCGAGCGCCAGCAGCAGATCCTTCTGCATCATGTTCACGTCGAACCAGGATTCATCCGGCAGCTGGAGCACGAAGGGGCCGCGATACTGCACCATGGGCGATCCGATGACGCTGTGGGTGAGCACGTCGACAGCCACTTCGCGGGAGATGCCGCTTTTCTCTGCCAGCAGCACGCCTTCGCTGAACGCCAGCATCTGTACGGCGAGGCTGAGGTTGTGCGCAATCTTGAGCGAGAGCGCCAGGCCGTTGTCGCCGACATGGGTGACCTTGGGTCCGATGTCATCCAGGATCGGCCTGACGCGATCGAATGTGGTGCGGCTGCCGCCCACCATCACCGTCAGCTTGCCGGCCTCGAGCGTCGCCACGCTGCCGGACACTGGGGCGTCCACCATGTCGGCGCCCTGCTTCCGGACCTTCTCGGCCACGGCGCGGCTCACCGCGGGACTCACCGTGCTCATGTCGATGACCACGTGGCCCTGACGAAGGCCCGCCAGGAACCCGTCGGGCCCATCGGAGACCCCTTCGAGCGCCTTCGAGTCGGTGACCATGACGAAGATCATGTCGGCGGCCTGAGCCACCGCCCGTGGCGAGTCGCCCCATGTCATCCCCCGGTCGATCAACCACTGCGCCTTCGACCGCGTTCGGTTGTACCCCACGACGGCATGCCCCTTGTCGAGCAGCCGGTTCGCCATGCGGCTGCCCATGGCGCCAAGTCCGATGTATCCCAGATTAGCCATACGCTGGCGGTCCTCCTCCGCGCCAGACGCTATCACATGCCAGGACCGCAGCCCACATCCAGCGAGGCTGCGCCTCAGACCACCGAGCCTGTGGCTCTGCCTCGCTGGAGACAGCATCTGCTTGCCCGCACTCCGTGCGGGCGCGACGTCTTGAAGGGCCGGCGAGAAAACTCGACTCATCTGGTGCGGATTCTGGCCCTTCAAGACGTCTGGTACTGCTGCCGCCCGTGATCAGGTGTAGGATCTCCCCGCTATGGAAGCCACCGCCACCGTCGATGTCGCGGCTGCCGCCGCAAAGGTCCGCAGGAAGCCGTTCTACCGGAGCCTGTGGGGACAGGTGCTCCTCGCGGTGGCCATTGGCATCGCCCTTGGGCTGGTGTCCCCGTCCACCGGCGAGGCGATGCAGCCGCTTGGGGTCGCCTTCATCCGCCTCATCACGATGGTCATCCCGCTGGTCATCTTCTGCACGATCGCGGCCGGCATCGCCGGCATGGAGAGCATGAAGAAGATCGGCCGTGTCGGCGGCAAGGCGCTGCTCTATTTCGAAGTCGCGACGAGCCTTGCGCTCGTCATCGGCCTGGCGGCCGGCGCCCTCACCCAGCCGGGCGCGGGGTTCAACGCCGACCCGGCGACACTGGACGGGACCGCGGTGGCCAGCTACGCCGGTCAGGCCAAGGCGCAGACGATTACCGACTTCCTGGTGCAGATCATTCCGACGTCGATCGTCGAGGCCTTCGCGCGTGGGAGCATCCTCAGCGTCGTGTTCGTCTCGGTGCTGTTCGGGTTCGCGCTCTCCTCGCTCGGACCACGCGTCAAGCCGCTCGTCGACATGCTCGACGGGTTGACGCAGGCTGTCTTCGCCATCGTCAACATCCTGATGCGCCTGGCGCCGATCGGCGCGTTCGGCGCGATGGCCTTTACGGTGGGGCGGTTCGGCCCGGGCGCTCTCGGGTCGCTGGCGCAATTGATTGTGACACTCTGGATCCTGTCGGCGCTCTTCGTAGTGATCGCGCTCGGCGCCATTTCCCTCGTGGCCGGCTTCAGCATCATCAGGTTCCTCAAGTACATCAGAGAGGAGATCGTCCTGGTGTTGTCGCTCAGCTCCTCCGACCCTGCGCTCCCGTCGTTGATGAAAAAGCTGGAGAAGCTGGGATGTTCGAAGGGCTTGGTCGGCTTGGTCACTCCGACCGGTTACGTGTTCAATCCCGACGGCAGTTGCCTGTACATGGCGCTTGCAGCCGTGTTCGTCGCGCAGGCCACGAACACCCCGCTGACGATGGCGGACTACGTGACGCTGTTCTTGGTCGCCGCGTTGACGCACAAGGGGGCGAGCGGCGTGCAGGGCGCGTCCTTCATCGCGCTGGTCGGCACGCTGATGGTGATTCCCTCGATTCCGGTGGCCGGTATGGCCATCATTCTCGGCGTCGACCGGTTCATGAGCATGTGTCGGGCCACCGTCAACGTGATCAGCAACGGCGTGGCCACGCTCGTGGTGGCGCGCTGGGAAAAGGAACTCGACGGTGAAACGCTGCGAGCGAATCTGAAGACCCTAACGACCTAGACCTCACGCATTTTTTACCTCCACGTGCCACGGAGACACGGAGACACAGAGGAAATTCCTTTCGTCTAACTCCGTGTCTCTGTCCTTCGACTCTCGCTCAGGACACCCCGAACATTGTCGAGGGGTGTGACTCTGTGGCCTGTCGAAGCAAGAAACCGTGTAGCCCAGAAGGACTCGCTCTACGAGAAGCTGGCTTCGCGAAGGGCGGCGACGACGTCGCGCAGGAACTCCGCCGCGCGGGCGCCGTCCACCACGCGATGATCGCACGACAACGTCAGCGTCATCATGGGCCTGACGGCCGGCTTGCCGTCAACCGCGACGACGCGATCGACGATGGCGCCGACGGCCAGGATGGCCGCCTGCGGCGGCACGATGATGGCCGTGAATGCGTCGACCTCGAACATCCCGAGATTGCTGATGGTGAAGGTGGCGCCCGCAATGTCACCCGGCTGCAGGCGTCCTGCACGCGCACGCTCCGCCAGGTCGCGGCGCCGCACCGCGATATCGGCAATCGCTGCGGTGTCGGCACCCGGTATCACCGCCGTCACCACTGCGTTGTCCACCGCCATCGCCAGCGCGATGTTCACGTCGCGATGCACGACGATGCCGCCACCGCTCCAGCTTGCATTCAGTCGCGGGTGCCGTGTGAGCGTACGCGCGACGGCGGCGGCGATCAGGTCGGTGTGCGTCACCTTGACGCCGTGTGAGCGCTCGATGGAGGTAGCCGTCGCCTCGCGCGCCGCGTTCAGCGCGCCCGCATCCACCTCGCGCGCCACGAAGAAATGCGGAACCGTCGTCCAGCTCTGCGTGGTGCGCTCCGCCATGAGACGGCCGATCGATGTGAGCGGCTCGGTGCCGGTCCGGC
>JBOGIR010000574.1:0-2087 GCA_050742335.1 Vicinamibacterales bacterium
GCAGGCAAGATTCGCGATGCACGGCTGTTCGAAGGCGAAGGCGGCAAGCCGATGGATCGGTCCGTTCTCGACGTGGGCGGCGCCGTGCTCGTCGTGTCGCAGTTCACCCTCTATGGCGACATGCGGAAGGGTCGGCGGCCTTCCTTCGATGCCGCCGCACCGCCGGAGATGGCGCGTTCGTTGTACGAAGACCTCGTGAGAGAATTGCGGGCGGCTCCATTGCCGGTGGCCACCGGCGAATTCCAGGCCATGATGCACGTCGAACTGGTCAACGATGGACCGGTGACGGTTCTCATCGACAGCAAACGGCAGTTCTGACACAACATGGAAGACGCACTGGCTGTCACGGGCCACAGAGGCACAGAGACACGGAGCCCTCTCGGTGTCACTGTGGCCTGTTGGGGTAAGACGCATCGGTGCTTGGCACTGGCGGTTCTGGCCATGGCAGTGCTGGTGTGGGCATCGCCCGTTAACGCTTTCGCGCAGCAGCGGCCGCTGGTCACCGAGGATCCGGAAACGATCGGCGCGGGACGGATGCTCGTCGAGGCCGGGTTCGATTATCTGCGGGATGTCGAGTACCCGGTGTCCGGCCTCCAGGGCCACCTGCGTCGCTTTCCGTTGATCGGGATCAGCATGGGCATCGGCTCGATCGGCGAGGTGCAGATTGATGGAGGCCTGTACAACCACCTCTCGATCACGGAGCGCCGCGTGGCGCCGCTCTCCTCCATGCTCAATCGGTTTGGGGACACGACGTCCGACGTCGAAGACCTGATGGTCGGCACGAAGATCCGCCTCGTCTCCGAGGGGGTCTCGCGCCCGTCCATCGCGCTGCGATCGGCGACAAAGCTTCCGATGGCGTCCAATGAAGGCGGCCTCGGACTCGATACGATGGACTTCTACTCGCTGCTGCTCATCGCGAAGACCGTGCAGTCGGTGCGGATGGTCGGCAACATCGGGCTGGGCATCCTCGGGGACCCCACGCGTGGCGATCGGCAGAACGACGTGCTGGCCTACGGCCTGTCGTTCGCCCGCGCGCTCACGCAGCGGGCCGAAGTGGTTGGGGAGGTCCACGGCCACGTCAGCACCCGCGAGGGCGACCCGCCGCCGGGGACCGATTCACGCAGCATTCTCCGCGTTGGCGGGCGATATACGACGGGCCCCGTCCGAGCCGACGCCGCGCTCATCGTCGGCCTGACGGCGCACGATCCCCTCTGGGGTGTGACCGCAGGGTTCACCTATGTGTTCAATGCCTTCGGGGTTCCCTGATGGAGGGGGTGCGCATCACCAAAGCGCACGCGTACGGGAATGATTTTCTGTTCGTGGCCCGCGCCGTTCAGACAGGCGACGGAGCGGCGCTGGCGCGCACCGTGTGCGATCGCCATCGTGGAGTGGGAGCAGACGGCCTGATCCTCTACGAGCTTCGTCCCCGCGGCGCATCGATGCAGCTGTTCAACGCGGACGGCAGCCCGTCCGAGCTGTCGGGCAATGGGGTGCGCTGTCTGGCGGCGCTGGTGGCACGGGCGCAGCACCTGCAAGCGGGCATCGCAGTGACGATCGAAACCGACGCCGGAGTGAAGCGTCTCGATCTTCTGGCGCGCGAGGCAGAGCGCTACACGTTTCGAGCGGCGCTCGGGCAGCCTAAGGACATTCGACAGGTCGCGATTCCCGTAGGCACCAACGCCGAGACGGTGACCGCGACCGTCCTGCGCATGGGCAACCCGCAGTGCGTGGTACTCGGACCACTGCCCGACGCCGAACGGTTTCACCAGCTCGGTCCCGCACTGTCGAGCCACGCGATCTTTCCAGCAGGTACGAACGTCGAGTTCGCCCACGTCGAGACGCCGCGCAGCGTACGCATCCTCATTTGGGAGCGGGGCGTTGGACCGACCACCTCGTCCGGCACCGGCGCCTGCGCGTCGGCCGTGGCGGCGGCAGCTCACGGCGGCGCCTCACGCGAAGTCGCGGTCGTCGCGCCTGGTGGCACGCAGCGTGTGGAGTGGCGTGACGATGGGGTATATCTGACGGGGTGGGCCGAAATCATTCTGGACGGGGAGTGGCTATTACGTGCGTAGCGCGCAGGCTTGAGC
>JBOGIR010000575.1:0-1604 GCA_050742335.1 Vicinamibacterales bacterium
CGGGTCTGTTGTACAGACCCGCCACCGAGAATCACGGCCGCACCGGCAAGGAAGGAACGTCGCGTGTGTCGACCCGGCACCATGAGCTCCGAACTTGCGAACTCCGAACTGCCTACCGCCTACTGCCTACTCCTCCGGAGGCCTAAAGGCCTCCTCTACTGCTGCCATGCGACCCTCAGCGGCTTGCCGATCATGAACGCGGAATCCGCGCCCTTTCGCGGCCGGAACTTCTGTGCGCCGCCGGTATCGACGGCGGCGGTGTAGACATTCCCGTCCTGATCGACGCTGAAGCCGTGCACGCCCCACATGCCGCCGGGGAACTCGCCCCACGTACCCCACGAGTACATGAAATTGCCGTTGAGGTCGTACTTCAGCATCTTGCTGGTACCGCGGTCGGCCGCCCAGAGATAGCCGTCGGTGAAGATGTGGAACAGATGCACGTCCGACGGGTTCGGACCAAAGCTCCACTGATCCAGGAACGTGCCGCTCTCGTCGAACACCTGCACGCGATCGTTGCCGCGGTCGTTGACGAACACGCGTCGCGTCTTCGGATCGACGGCGATGCCATGGACGTTGTTGAAGTAGCCGGGCCGCGTCTCCTTGCCGTTCTCGCCGCGCTGTCCCCACGACGTCACGTATTTCCCGTCCTTGTCGAACTTCACCACGCGCGTGCCGTTGTAGCCGTCGGCGACGACGAAGCTGCCGTCGGGGAACCAGTCCATGAACGTGGGCCGGTTGAAGTGCTTGTCGTCGTTGCCCGGCTCGCCGTAGGTGCCGATCGTCTGCACGATCTGCTTGCCGTCGTGGGTCATCTTGAAGATCGCGTGCTTGTGATCGTCGAGAAGCCAGACGTGCTTCTGCGGGTCGTAGGGGCTGATCGCGACAAAGTGCGGCCGCTGCAGCATTTTGTCCCACTGTTTCCACGATTCGAGCAGGTCGTCCTGCGCGTTGAAGATCATGATGGTGTTGGCCCACTTGCCGTCGACGTCCCACTGGTTACCGGCCTTCAGCCACGCCTCGATGCCGGTTTCTGCGAGCGCGCCAGTACCGCCGTTGCCGGGAGGGCTGGCGGCCGTCGCATCGCGCCAGGGCAGCCGGCCGATCGGGAAGACGAGGCTCGGCGCAATTTTGCGAACCATCGGCCGCTCGATCGCCGGTAGCATGCCGCGCTGGAGCACGAATACGCGATTCGGATTCTCGGCAAAGACGCTCTGGCCGGCGCCGAACGTCCAGCCTTCGTTGCCCGGCACCTTGGAGATGTCCTTCGGCCAGTCGGGCACCACGTCGTAGGCGCCAAAGATGTCCTGACCGCCTTTGTCGCCAGCGACGGCGGCAAAACGGGGGGCCGCGGAGCGCTGCCGCGCCGACACCCACTGACTGAAATCGAACAGCGTCGCCACGGCCATGCCGGCCAGCGCCGCCGCCATGATCGAAATCCCTTTGCGCATATATGTCCTCTCGTTACGTCCGCGGAGGCCTAATCCCGGAGCTCACCGGAGCTCAGTTGTGTTGGTGATGATGAATCCCGATTCCCGCCTTCGCTGAAGCTACGGCGGGCCGCCGAAGCCTTGGCGGAGGCTGGCCGGTGGCCGGACCGCGCTGCG
>JBOGIR010000576.1:0-3763 GCA_050742335.1 Vicinamibacterales bacterium
CGAACCGGTTTGATAGGCGAGGGCGCCGGTCTCCGAGACGCTGAAGCCGCCGGCCGTCCCGGTTCGACCGCCAATGATCACGCGCTCGGCGATCGGCACCGCGTCGCCGGTGAGTTCCAGGCTCTCCACATCGAAGGGCTGGGCCATGAGCGTCTGCTCTCGGAGGAAGAACAGATAACCCTGGGCATACATCGCACTCGACCCGCCGGGTACGATCAGCTTCCGATCGTGTGAGTCGACGGCCGTGACGTAGATGCCGTTCGGGCTGCTGGGACCAGCGGTCTTACTGCCGATCGCGAGATAGAGAAAATGCCGGCCGTCCGGCAGAAAAAAGGGAAACGCATGACGAGTTTCCCCACTGTCTACACTGAGCGTCGTGGCCGCGGATGGCGCGCCCCCCGAGGCCGATATCCGACGGAGAGGATTCCCATCACCATCACCAAGTGTGGCAAAGAGGATGACCCCGTTCCGGCTCCAGGTTGCGCCGCCAGTCCCGCCGGGGTAGTCGGCCAGAATCAGAGGCGGCCCGCCGGCCGCGTCAATTCTCTTCACCTTTCCCCCGGCAAAAAAACCGATGAACTGGCTGTCGGGCGACCAGAAGGGCACGGCAGCGCCTTCGGTACCGGCGAGCGGCCGCGCGGAAAGCCCGTCGAGCGACTGCACCCATAGCCTACCAGTTACACCACCGGCTTCCCCTCCCACGAACGCCAGCCGCCGGCCATCCGGAGAAAGGGCGAAGCGTGCGTTAGCAGAAAGAAAAGCCGGCAGGGTGATACCGGTGGGCAGAGGAATTGAACTGCGATAGGCCAGCGTGTCCTCCGCCGGCGCGCGCTGGAGATAGAGCACACTTCCCACAACGAGCGCCGCAACTAAGGCGGTCGTACTCGCCGCAGCAATCATCCACACCAACCGGCGGCTCGCGTGCCGCGCCGACGTGGTTGAGCCAATCGCGTGCTGATCGAGGCCGCCGGTGCCAGCAGCGTCGAGCTCGATCCGCGCGTCGGCGATGTCGTGCAGCCGCCGCTTCGGATCCTTCCGCACGCATCGCTGCACCAAGTCTCGGACCTTCGGCGGCGTCGATCCTGGCAGTGCCGTCCAGTCCGGCTCGCGTTCGAGGATGGCGGCGATCGTGTCCGACATCGTGTCGCCCGGAAACGCGGCCCGACCCGTCAACATCTCGTAGAGGACGCAGCCGAACGCCCAGATGTCGGTCCGCTTGTCGACGGCCTGGCCGCGCGCCTGTTCGGGGCTCATATAGGCGGGCGTGCCGAGGATCATCCCCTCGCGCGTGCCAGCGGTGATGGACGGGGCGTGCAAGAGATCTGGTCCGGCACTATCGCCCACGTAGATCTTCGCGAGGCCGAAATCGAGGACCTTGACAACGCCGGCCTGCGTGATCTTGATGTTCGCCGGCTTGAGGTCGCGGTGAACGATGCCCTTCTCGTGTGCCGCTTCGAGCGCTTCGGCAATCTGCCGCGCGATGGGCAGCGCTGAGTCGAGGGGCAGGGGACCCTGGGCGATCCGGTCCGCGAGCGTCGACCCTTCGACCAGTTCGAGGATGAGGGCCCGAATGCCGTTGGCTTCCTCGAAGCCGTAAATCGCGCCGATATGCGGATGATTCAGCGTGGCCAGCACGCGCGCCTCGCGCTCGAAGCGCGCTAGGCGTTCCGGATCAGCCGTGAACGCGCTCGGGAGGATCTTGATCGCGACGTCGCGGCCGAGCTTGGTATCGCGCGCGCGATACACCTCGCCCATGCCGCCGGCGCCGATCAGCCGGTCGACTCGGTACGGCCCGACCATCGCGCCTGTGTCGAGCCGCGGTCGCTCGTCGATTGATAGGCTCGCCGGTCGGTCACCGAACCCTCCCGGGTCGTGATGGGCCGCGAGCATCGCGTCGACCTCGTCGCGGAGGGCGCGGTCGCCCACACAAGCATCATCGAGATATTTCGCACGGGCCGCCGCGTCGCGCGACCGCGCCGCATGGAACACCGCCGTCACCTGCCGCCAGCGCTCAGGCGTCATGCCCTCGCCTCGCCGCGCAACTCCTTCAACAGCCATGCGCGTGCCGCCTGCCAGTCCCGTTCGGCGGTGGCCAGCGAGATCCCCAGCGCCTCGCCCGCCTCGTCGAGTGAGAGTCCGCCGAAGAACCGCAGCTCCGCGAGCTGGCTCTTGCGGGGATCGAAGGCGGCAAGGCGCGTCAGCGCCGCATCGAGATCCAGCACGTCCACATCGACCGGGGGCATCGCTCGGACCTTCTCGTCCAGCGTCACCCGCGCCCACTGGCCCGATCGCTTCGCCATGCGATGGGCGCGGGCGTGGTCCACCAGAATGCGCCGCATGATCTGACACGCGACGCCAAAGAACTGGCCGCGGTTCTGCCACACGACCCGCCGCTGGTCGACCAGACGCAGATAAGCCTCGTGGACGAGCGCCGTCGGCTGCAGGGTATGCCCCGGCCGCTCGCGGCGCAGCTGCGCCGCCGCCCGGCGGCGGAGGTCCTGATACAGCACCGCCATCAACCGATCGCGGGCGTCCGTATCACCCGCGGTCCAGGCATGCAGGAGCGCCGTCACATCGTGACCGGCCGCATTCATGGGCGTGGAAACCGGTCACATCGTGCCGTGTCGCCGGCGCCGCGTCAAGGCATGAGCAAAGTTGTGTCATGAGCAAAGTTGTCGGGCGTTCTCGCGTCACCCGGTGGAGGCCGTTCGGCCGCCGCCGTAACGGGCCTCCAAGAGGGAGGGGGCCATGTGGCGCCGCACCGCTGTTGTCTGGGTTTTCTGGGCTGGAGTCGCGGATCCGGCTGTGGCTGAATCTCAGGTGCTCCTCGGGTTCGTGGATAGTGACCGTCGGTTCGCCGTGCAGGGCACCGTCGATGGGGCCGCCGCACGTCTCTCCCGCCCGAGCTGTCAGGATGTGCTTTCCGACTTTGCCGATGAATCGGGCAGGACACTGTGGACGAGGCTGCTCGCGAGCGGAAGGAGTCCCGCGGACGCCTTTGCCGCGTTGCGGTTCGTCGATAGCGATGCGGCACCGCAGTGCAGCGCGGGCACGACGTTGGCCTTCACGCAGACCGGCTCGCCGGTCATTCACGTCTGTGCAGGACCGTTCATGAAGCGATCCATGCGGAATCGCATGACCGCCGAGATCATCGTGATTCACGAGTTCCTACATACGCTCGGCCTTGGCGAGAATCCGCCGACCAGTCAAGCGATCACCGCACAGGTCGTACTCCGGTGCGGTGGATGAAGCCCGGACTGTGGGCCATTCTGGCGCGACGATGCCCAGCTCGGTAATCGTTACTTTGGCTTGAGAGGGCGCGGTCGTAACATAGACGTGCCATGCGGCCGTTCCTCGGTTTCGCGTTCATGACCTTCGTCGCCGCAGCCGTCATCCGGCTTTCAGCGGAAGACTGGCCCCAATTCCTCGGGCCCGAGCGGAACGGTGTCTACCGCGGACCCGCCCTGGCCGAAATGTGGGGACCGCAGGGGCCTCGCGTCGTCTGGCGCAAGACTGTCGGTCAGGGCTTCAGCGGCCCGGTTGTCGCGCAGGGTCGCGTGATCATCTTCCACCGCGTCGGCAATGAGGAGGTTGTCGAAGCGCTCGACGCGCGCACCGGCGCCAGTCAGTGGCGCTACGCCTATGCCACGGCCTACCGCGATGATTTCGGATTCGACGAGGGTCCACGCGCGGTCCCTGTTGTCGCCAGTGGTGCCGTGTACACGTTCGGTGCCCAGGGGCAGCTGCACGCCATCGATCTCGC
>JBOGIR010000577.1:0-11196 GCA_050742335.1 Vicinamibacterales bacterium
TTCCTTCCCCATCAGCTCCCGCTCTCCAGCTGCTCCTGCCAAGTCCCTGAGCTCTCCCGAGCTCGGCAGCCTTCTCGCGCGGTCAGGCGTTCCGTGTCGGCCTGACCTCCATAGGGCTTCATCATCATCGACACACCTGATCTCCGGTGTGGGTTCTCTTTTCCCGAGAAGCCAGAAGTGTGAACGACGATCGTCATCGTAGGCTCGGTCAAAAACACAGCGAACCCGTGCCGCGCACTCGCAGTTCGGCACGCAGCAGCCGCTGCAGTATGAACAGCGCCGCTGCGCCGAACAGCTCGATCGCGAACAGGACGACCACGCTCTGCGGCATCGCCGCAACGCCTGCAACGGTGTTGCCCGCCTGCGCGGTGGCGAACCACCACTGCACACCGGTCGTTCCCGCGACGAGTAAAGACACCGCCGAGCTGGTGACCACCGTCGCGGCCGTCGTCACGAGCCATCCCCCGGCGATGCCGAACAGGCCGTAAGCGGCCGCGCCAGCCGCAACGGCAATCACAATGGACGCCGCGAGGCTTCCAATGGCAACCACCCGCCGCCGGCGCGCACGGGCCAGCCACGCGGCGTCGGTCGCGCGCTGAACGAACCCGGCCGAAGGGACGACGGCTGGCAGCGCCGCAAATACCCGCGCGAACGTCGCATCAGCGGCATCGTCCAGATCGTGCTGTTCGCTCGACAACCAGTGCTCCGTCTGCGTGCGCCAGCGGCCCATGTGCTCTCGTCTCCTTTACGCGAATCGTCCATCCTGGGTTTCAAGCCGGTCCAGTCACGGTTTCCACCCGGCGGCGGTCAGAATGGCCGCAAGCTCTTTCCGCCCCCGGTGCAAATACGTCTTCACCGTCCCCTCGGGAAGCTGAAGGAGGCCGGCAATTTCTTCCACCGTCAGGCCCTGCTGGTACCTGAGGACGATGGCCTCGCGGTAGTCCGTGCGGATCTGCTGCAACGCTCTGTTGAGAGCGGTTGCCAGCGCACGCCGTTCGGCGTCGAGCTCGGGTGAGGAAGCCGCGGCATCGGTGGGCGGACCGGGGTAGCCATCGGCCTGCAGCTCGTCGAGCGAGACGGTGGCGACCCGCTTGCGGCGAAGGTAATCGATGGCGACGTTGTGGAGGATCTGGAAGAACCAGGCCGAAAACCGCCGCTCGGGATCGTAGGTCTTCAGACGAGCGAACGCCCGCACGAACGCGTCCTGAGCAAGATCTTCGGCCAGCGCGCGATCGTTGACCAGCCGCGCGGCCATATTGACGGCCGCTGAGGCGTACCTCGCAACCAACGTGCGATACGCCTCCTGCGATCCGGCGAGCGCTTGACGGGCCAGATCGCCGTCGCTCGTGGGCACTAACCCACAATCTCTAGCTCACCGCTGGCCATTTCTTCCCTATCGTGTCGATGCCAGACCGGCCCAGATCGTCGGGGCTCATCACCGGGTGGAACGTCACGTCGGCGTTGAACGACAGGAACCATGGTTCCGCAAGCGACGGGAGCTTCGACGGATCGGCCAGATCGACGATGAGGATGGCGCCGCGCTTGCCGTCGTATTCGGTGAAGTAGACGGCTTCCGGTTTCGCCTCCCCGAGAATGCGCTGCATGGTGTCGCCGACCGTGCCCTTGCGAACGGCGGTGTTGAACGGTTCGTGGGGTAACTTGACGTGCATCAGTATTCGCATGTGGGTCTCCTTGTGACCGCGGGTTGTCGTTCAGCAAAAACCGTAGGATATCGCGCTTCGCGCGCGCCTGCCTTCTCCCGGATGTCCGGCGAGGGGCAGACAACGAACGCCTGAGAAGCAGCAAATGTGGCCGCCAGCACTGCAGTGTGGCGGAGTGCCGGCCCCGCGCGCTGGCCGTGCTTTTGCGGACTGCCGAAGGGCATGTCGCCTCAGTCGCGCACCAGCGTCAGCCGCCGCTCCGAGAGCAGCCGCTGCGAGGTCCTCGCCGGCCGGACCGTCGCCGCCTGCGTGCACCCGCTGGCGGCGTGGTCCTGCGCCCGCCGCTCGTTCCGCGTGCTCCTCGTCGCGGGTTACGTGGCAGCCGGGTATGTCGCGGCCCTGACGGCGATGGTGCTGATGAACTAGACAAGGGCTCTTACCTTGATATACCCCTTGATAGAAGCCCTTGGCTAGTTCATTTGTCTGCTTGGCGCGCTCCGGCGCCTACGGTCTGGGCAGCCTCAGCGCGAGCAGCTCGCTGCTGTAGTTCCCGCCGCCGATCGAGACCACGATGTGCTGCTGGCCATCTAGCATGTACGTCATCGGCGATCCGGTCTGCGGCGCCGGCATGTACACCGCACCCCGCTCGGTCCCGGTGGCCTTGTCGTAGGCGCGGAGCATGGCACCCCGCCGCTTATCAGGCGCCGTGAAGAACCCGCCCTCACCAGCAATGACGAGCGTCTTCGTCGTCAGGGTCCCGATCCGGCCCTGGCGGCCCGTGCGGGGAATGCTCAGCCCTTTGAGCGCCGGGTGATTGCGGATGTTGTCCGGCGTCTCTCCATGCGCGATCTGCCACACGATCTCTCCCCTGTTGAGATCGATGGCTGTGATGCGCGCGTAGGGAGGCTTGATCAGCGGCAGCCCTTGGACGGTGAGCGCTCCCCCGCCCTCCTCACCACCCCCACCCGCGGCCCCTCCGCCGGAGGCCGGCGCCGGAGGCGCCTTCGGGTTCGGGGCGACGCCTCGGATGTAGTCCATGTCCGACCGCTTCGGATCGTTGATGAGACCAAGCGGGGTGACCACAGTCGTTGAATACACGTAGAGGATCCCTGTTTCGGGATCGTACGAACCGCCCGGCCAGTTCGCGCCGCCGCCCGCTGCGGGCAACATGAGCGTCCCGAGCGGGCCCTCGAACCTGCTGACCACTGCCGGCGTGAAGATCGGGCCCAGCTTGTAGCGGGAGGCCAGCTTCACCGCTTCGGCTCTCAGCTCGGGCGTGAAGTCGATCAGGTCGTCAATGGTCACCCCCTGGCGATCGAACGCGGGCGGTTTGGTCGGGAACGGCTGCGTCGGCGAATACCACTCGGTGGACACATCCCCTCTGGGAACCGGCCGCTCCTCAATCGGCCAGACCGGCTCTCCGGTGGCACGATCGAGGACATAGACCCACGACTGCTTGGTCGGCTGGGCGATGGCTCGAATCCGCCTGCCGTTGACGGTGATGTCGGCGAGGATCGGCGCAGCAGGGATGTCCCAGTCCCAGATGTCGTGATGGATGAATTGATAGTGCCACTTGCGCTGCCCGGTCTTCAGATCCAGTGCAACCAGGCCGGAGCTGAACAGATTGGCACCGGGGCGATGGCCGCCGTAGTAATCGCCGGTGGCGTCCTCAACCGGCAGGTACACGAGGCCGAGCTCCTCGTCGATGGCCATGTGAGCCCAGACGCCCGCGTTGCCCGTGTAGGCCCAGGAATCCCGCTCCCAGCTCTCGTTGCCAAACTCGCCGGCCTGCGGGATCGTGTGGAAGATCCACAGACGCTTCCCGGTCTGCACGTCGTACGCGCGAATGTACCCTTTCTGGTTCTCCCGGCTCTTGGGCGCCGCGCCCGACAGGTGCGCCGCGCCGATGACGATCGTGTTCCCGGCGATGATCGGCGCCGCGTGAAGCCCGATCTCCCCGGTGACGAGATCCATCTCCTGATCGTTCTCGAGCTTGAGGTCGACGACGCCGTTCCTGCCGAAGGTGGCAACCGGGCGGCCGATCCGGGCGTCGAGGGCGACCAGCTGATAGCCCGGCGTGACGTAGAGAATCCGCTCTTCCTTCCCGTTGGTCCAGTAGGCGACACCGCGGCCGGACAGCTGTCTGGGCGCCATCTCGCCGCGTTTGCCTTCGTTGATGCTGTACTTCCAGAGCAGCTCGCCGGAGCGGGCGTCCAGCGCGATTACGGAGCGGCGCGTGCCCCCGGTCGCATAGAGCACCCCGTTCACCATCAGCGGTGTCGTCTGGAGATTGAATTCCGGCCGGGGACCGAGATTGTCGGTCTTGAACCGCCACGCCACCTCCAGCGTGCTGAAGTTGCCCGCATTGATCTGGTCGAGCGCGGAATAGCGGGTCTGGCGGAGATCCCCCCCATAGGTCCGCCATTCGCTGGTTGTGGTCCCCGACTGCCCTGTCAGGGGCATCGTGAACAACAGGAGCAAACAGCTCAACGAACCGAAACAGACGACCAGGCGAGAGAACGTGCGGGTCATAGTGCCCTCCTAGCGGCCTACTATAATGCTTCGCGAATGCATCCGGAGCTTCAGGAATGTATCGACTTGCACGAGGCCATCGTTGGCGAGGCCGGAAAAGCCCTGGTCGGGTACGAAACCGAGAAAGCCCTCGCCAACGTGGTCCTGCTGTCGGAAATTCCGACGACCTACGACAAGGAGCAGAAACGGCAGGTCAATGCCGGCAATCTCCTGCTGCGCGGTGTTCCGGGCGTCGGCAAGACGTTCTTTGGCGTGGTGCTCGCCGCCATCAGCAACGCGAGGTTCGCCCGTATTCAGGGTCGCGCCGACCTGCAGCCGACCGAGGTCGTCGGCTTTCAGATGATCAATCCGGCCACAGGCGCGTTCATCACGGAGTTCGGGCCGCTCGCCTCCGCCGAAGTCATTTTGCTCGACGAGATCAACCGCATCCCGTTGAAGTCGCAAAGTGCGTTTCTCGAAGGGCTTCAGGATCGGACGGTCACCGTCGGCAAGGTGACCTACGAGCTTCCGGCGTTCAACTTTGCCATCGCGACCATGAACCCGGTCGAGCTGGGCCAGGGCACCTTTCCGCTCTCCGAGGCGGCGGTCGACCGCTTCGCGATCATCGTCAACGTGCCGTACCTGCCGCCAGCGGAGGAGCAACGGCTGGTGAGCTTCAACTTCAAAGGCGTGCACCTGAACCCGCTGATGTCGAAGGAGCGCATCATCGAGCTCCGCTCGGTCATTACGCGCGAAGTGTTCCTCCACGAGGCGTTGGAAAAGTATATCCGCCGCCTCGTCGGCGCCTCGCGGCCGTGCCATCCCGACACGGGCTGGACTCACCCCTCGCCCTCCGAACTGGTGGAGAAGTACGTCGACCTTGGCGCGTCGCCGCGCGCGACGATCTGCTGGGGCCGCCTCGTCAAGGTGTGGGCACTCCTGTGGCGGCGACGCCCGGAGGTCTATCCCGAGGACGTGCAGGATCTGGCGAAGTACGTCCTCGCGCACCGCGTCTGGCTGGGCCCGCACGCCGCCAGTCACGGCGTGACGGTTGACATGGTCATCAACGACATCGTCGATCGCGTGCCGGTGCCATGATGGAAGGCATGGTCGCCGAATCGCTGGTCAACCTCTCGGAGATCGCCGAGATCGAGCTGTTCGTCTTGAAGCGCATGAAGGAACGGACGATCGGCGACCACGAGAGTGTGTTCAAGGGACCGGGATTCAACTTCGTCGGCGTCCGCGACTGGGAGCCGGGCGATCGCACGTCCTCCATCGACTGGGCGCAGTCGTCGCTGACGAATTTCAGCCCGATCGTCACGCGCGAGTTCGAGCAGCCGGGCAACGCCACGATCATCGCGGTGGCCGACGGCTCGCTATCGACGCACTGCGGCGCAGCCGGCACGTCCATCGCGGCCGCCATCGCCCGCTCCGTGGCAGCCGTCGGCCTGTCGGCGGTGTTTTTTCAGGACCTGTTCGGACTGATCACCTTCGATGGGGACTTGCGTCAGATGGCAGCCGTGCGGCCCCGCATCGGAAAGCCGCACGTGATCCACTGCCTCGACCTCTATCAGCATCGGACCACCTCGGACCAGGCGGGGCAGCCGGGAGACTTCACCGCAACGATCGCCGCGCACCTGCGACGCACGTCGCTCGTTCCGGTGATTTCGGACTTCCTGTTTGCGGACGCCGGGCGGGTGATCTCGGAGTTGGCGCTCCTGAATGCCGTGCATGACGTCTTTCTGATCATGGTGGATGTGCGGTTTGCGTACCAGTTGCCGGACGTGTCGGCGGGGTGGATTGAAATCTTCGACGTGGAGACCGGCAGGACGCGAATCCTTTCCCGGCGGGAGCTGCGAGGACTGGTCGGCCGCGTCGAACAGTGGCAGGAGCACCTTCAACGGCTGGCCCGCGACGCCGACCTCGACATCGTGCGCGTCGGGCTCGACCGCTGGGAAATGGAAACGACCCTCGTCAACTTCGTCGCCGAACGACGATTGCGGAAGATGTAGCGTCGCAGTCAGGGGATCGAGGCATTCATGAAGAGGAACGTGTGGCGCGTCGGCATAGCGATCGTGCTCGCGGCGTGGGGAGCCTGGGCGGGAACTCCCATGGCGGCTCAATCACCTGCTGGTGGCGCCGGTGCCGGCGGCATCGACACGAACGCCATGAACTGCTGGTGGAAGACCGACAAGAGCGCGGTGCGTGCCGGGGAACCCTTCGCACTCACGCTGACCTGCCGCGTGATGGAAACAGCGCGCGCCGCCGTAGTTCCTGATGTCAGCGACATCGAGCCGGCGTCGATCCAGTTGACGCCGTTCGACGTCGTGGACGGTACTCGTCACGAGGACATCGTCTCACCACCGTGGCGCTACCTGCAGTACGTGTATACCGTGCGGCTGCTCGGCGAAGAATTCTTCGGGCGGGACGTCGCCATTCCGCCGACGAACGTGAGATTCCGTATCCAGACCGGAGGCACCGACGCCGTAGAGGGAACCGAACACACCTACGTCCTCCCCTCGATGCCGATGCGAATCCTCTCGCTGCTTCCGGCGCAGGCCGCCGACATCCGCGATCCGTCGGTCGACACATTCGGCGATATCGAGGCACGACGCTTTCGGTCGACGACGGAGCTGGTCGCGGCCGCGATCTTTTTTGGATTCGCCGCGGTGCTCCTGGTCATTGCCGCCGTGCGCGCCATAGAGCGATTCCGGAAGCGTGGCCCGGTTGTCGAGTCCACAGTGCCGGTTCGCACGGTGCTCGGTGGGTGTTTGCGTGAAGTGGACCGCGTGCGGGCCGAGGCGGCGCGGGAAGGATGGACGCCGAGTCTCGTGGCCCGGGCGCTCGCCTCGTTTCGCGTTGCCGGCGCGATTGCCTTGTCGCAGCCCGTAACGCAGACGTTCGTCACCGGCGATGCGCCGGCCCGCGAGGGGCAGCTGGCGCTGCGGCACGGACTGCTGCGAAGACGTCGCGCTCTCGTGTCGGCACCGATGACAGCGGAGGGCATCGATCGGCTGCGCACGGCGGGCAACGGAACCCGCCCGCCGGGTATGAACCAGGACGACCTCGACCAGATTCGTGAAGCGCTGGCCGGTCTCAATGCCGTCCGCTACGGCCGGAATACTAATGTCGATGTTCTGGACTTCGATCGGATACTCGACGGCGGCAGCCGCGCCGTGCGCCGGTTGCGTCTCGCGCGGTTGTGGCCGATGCGTGCCGCGGGAGCCCTCGCGAAGTCGGCCGCCGTCTTTGGCGTGGGTGTATGGCGCCACTAACCGACCTCCCGATCGTCATCCGCCGAACGCTCGACGAGTGGCTGCGGGTGCGCTGGAGCGATCTGCACTTTACAGCCGCCGATACGACGCTTCTGGTGCTGATCGTGCTGCTGGCGGCCGCCGTGCTGATGGTCCTGGCCCGCAGCGTGCGCTCGACGCGCGCGCGTCGCACCGCGGTCGGGGTGCCCGCGATTCTTCCCGTCATGCCGCATTCCCCGTGGTCGGGCATTCGCCACGCGCCCTTCCTGCTGTTTCTGGCCGGTCTCCCGTTCTTCGCCGTGGCGCTGGCCGATCCGCTCACCACCTTCACGCGCGAACAGGTGACCAATCCGGGCCGCCGAATCGCGCTCGTGGTGGACGCGTCGAACAGCATGATCCTGCAGTTCGCCACCTCGGAGCTGAAGCCCCGTTCCAATCGGACGTTCTTCACCGCGGTGGCGTCGGCCGAGCACTTCATGAGACTGCGCATGAACGGTCCCTACCGCGACCTCATCGCGCTCATTCAGTTCGGCAACAACGCGTACGTGGTGACGCCGTTCACGACCGATTACGAGAACGTCCTGCTCAGCATCCGCCTCGTCAGCGACCCGGTCAACTGGGCGCGGTTTGGCGACGGAGGGACGACCATCCTCGAAGGCATCGCGGAGGGCGCGAAGCTGTTCAGGGCCTTCGATTTCGCCAACGCGTCGGGCAATCTCATGGTGATCTTCAGCGACGGCATCGATGACAAGCTGCAACTCAAGGGCGCCTCGATCGATCAACTCGTTGCCAGTGCGCGCCAGTCGGCGATTCCGGTGTACATGATCAGAACCGCCTACAATCGGAAATTCGGAGACGTCCGCGAAGACAAGCTGTGGCAGCCCGCGATCGAGCGGACGGGCGGCCGCTTCTATCCGGCGTCCGACGAAAGCACGATCCTGCGCGCGGTGGAGGATATCGACCGCCTGTCGGCGGGACGGATCGACGTCCGCGAATATACGGCCTACGAGCCGCGATTCGCGGGGTACGCGCTCATCGCCGTGGCATTCTGGTTGTTCGCCGCGGCGCTGAAATTCGGCGTGCGGACCTTCAGGACGTTTCCCTAGCTGGACGGCTTGAAAGGCCAGAAGTCATGCGAATGAGTCAAGTTCTTGCGCCGGCCTTTCAAGACGTCTCGCCCGCACGGAGTGCGGGCAAGCAGACGCTGTCCCTAGCGAGGCGGAGCCACATGCTCGGCGGTCCGAGGCGGAGCCTCGCTAGAAAACTTGACCTCGAAAATTCCAACCAAATGAGTCAAGTTTTTCTCGCCCCGCGAAAGCGGGGCAAAAAGACACTGCCCTAGCGAGGCGAAGCCGCCTGGGCTTTTTTCTCACTGGTCTGAGGCGAAGCCTCGCTAGGCCTTATCGTTGGAGGTGGCAATGAAAGGGATAGCTGGTTACGTAGTCGGTGCCGTCGTCCTCGCGGTCCTCGGTGGTGTGTGCCTCGGCGCCAGCCGAGTCGATCGTCAGATGGCGCACGCGCAGCAGGCAGTCCTCACGGCTGACTATGCCGAAGCGGACGCCTCGCTCGGCCTCGTGGAGCGCTATTACGAGTACGCGAGCCGCGTGCCGTGGGTGGGCGAGGGATCGCTGAACGACGTGCGCGCGCGCAAAGCGGCGCTCAACTACTGGCAGCGGGGGTACGGCGCCCTGGCGCCGACCGACCGCACCGATCCCGTCGCCGATCTCCCACCCGACAACGTTCAACTGCAGCTCATCGTCGCCGACGCCGTCTATCGCGACGGCCAGTCGCGCGCCAAGGATCGCACCACCACCTTGGCGGTGCTGGACTCGGCCATCAGTGCATTCCGAGCGGTCTTGAGCAACGCTCGGAATCCCGACGCCGCGCCCTATGCGGAGGAGGCCGCGTACAACTACGAGTACGTCGTGCGCTTGCGTGACGAAATCCTCAAGGGGCGTCGCCGCACACTCCCGCCACCCGACGACGACGCCAATTTCGGTTTCGAGGGCGAATCGAACGACCCGGAGTTCGAGAACGAGTTCAAGCAGTACGTGCCACTCGAGAAGGAGGAGCGGGACAAGAACGACGCCGGCCAGTCGGGACCACCGGCGCGCAAGGGATAGGATGCCATGTTCCTCGGGGTTGATGTCAGCACGGTGAGCTTTGCCGAACCGCTGTACTTGTGGCTGCTCGCCGTGCCTGGCGGCTTGCTGGTCCTGTGGATCGGGCAGGTACTGCGCCGGCGTCTCGACACGCGGCGTCTAGGGCGTCACCGCGTGCTGCCCGTCGGGGAACGACACCCGCTGCTCGGCGACCTCGCGTTCTGGGTGGCCGTCGGCCTCGCCACTGTCTTCTGCATCCTGGCGCTCGCCAGACCTGCCGCGCGTCTGTCCGTGCTGCGGCGCGCGAGCGCCGATATCGTCATCCTGCAGGACGGATCCGCATCGATGCACGTCACCGACGTCGCTCAGAGCCGCTGGCGGCGTTCGGTGCAGTTTCTGCGGGCATTCGGCGAAGCGCTGAGCTGGAGGGGCGACCGCGTCGCCTTGGCGCTCTTTGCCCATCACGCCGCACCGCAAGTACGCCTGACGAAGGATCCCAATGCGCTGTTCTTCTTCATCGATCACCTGGGCGAGCGGCCACCGTTCCCCATCGAAGATGAGCCGACCTGGGACACGAATATCGAGACGGGCGTGTCCTGGGGGCTGCAGTTGGTCGAGATGGACGAGAAGCTGTTCGGGAAGACGAGCAACCCGAAAGCGTTCGTGGTGATCTCCGACGGTCAGGCGTGGAGCGGGACCGTCGCACGGGCGATCGCCGACGCGCGTGCGCGGGACATTCTGGTCTATGCCGTTGGCGTCGGGACGACGGCGGGAGGCGTGATCCCCGACCCGCTGGGGCGGCCTCCCATCCGCGCAGGACTCGACCGCGCGTCGCTGGCCGAAATGGCCCGCGCGGGTGGCGGCCAGTATTTCGAGATTGGCCGCGAGCCTGATGCCTCCGTGGCCGCGAAGATCATCAGCAGCATCAGGCGCCGCATTCCTGCCAGTCAGGTGGACGAAAGCACTGAAGAGTTGTACTGGCCGCTGCTGTTTGCGGCCGCGGTGGTGCTCTGCCTGGGAACGTTCACCGTCCGACGGCGCACCGAGCTGTGGTGGCTGGCCGGAGGCGCGCTCCTGGCCTTGCTCGTCCTCGCAAATACAGTCCGCTGAATCCCTCTCAGCGGCCGATCAGCAGCTTGACCTGGACCTGTTGTCCGCCGAGGTCGCGCTCTTTGAACACTTCTGAAACACCACCGACACCCAACGCATCGGGAACCCGTGTGTACTGGCCTTCGATGGCTGCGGCCATCCAGCGCGAGAAACGAAACTCCACGCCTCCAACGGCCTGGTAGCCCGTGTACCGTCGATCGAACTGCTGGTCGTCGTCCGAAAAAGGCGTCGCTTCGCTGAGGTGATACCTTGCCACGCCACCACCGATGTACGGAATCGCGGTGTTCGTGCGGACGAAACGGTACCCGCCCGCTATGGTGAGAGGCGTAATGGTGATCGTATTCCTGGTTCCAAGAGGAAACACCGTATCCTCGAACACGAAGACGCGTTGCCCAGCTCGTTGGAATCGTTCCCACGAGACTTGTGCAAACAGACCATTCGCCACACGCACTTGCGCTCCACCTCCAAATGATGGGCCGTGCCGCTGTCCCAGGATCGCCTCGAAGCTCCTGTGAGCCGCGAACATCGTGTACGCCGCTTGTCCGAATCCGCGAACCC
>JBOGIR010000578.1:0-5048 GCA_050742335.1 Vicinamibacterales bacterium
CCCGTTCGAGCCGGCCCGCAATGTCCTCGGCAGCGCGGCGGTCGCCGTACTTCCCGACGCGGACGCGGAAGTTGGCGCCCGAGGTGGTGACAAAGGTCGGATAGCCTTTCGTGCCCAGCCGGCGCGCAATTGTTTCAGCCTCGGCGCGCTTCCGCACCGCCGCGACCTGCACGACGAACCCCCGTCCCGCCGGCTCCTTGAACGCCGGATCGGAAGCCGGTGCAGCCGTCGGCGGTGCCACTGCGGTTGACTCGCGGGGACGGGTAGCGATGGTCGGGGTCGGCGGCGGCGCCGCGTCCGACGGAGGCTTCAGCGTTTCTGCCGGCGGGTTCGGGTCTTCGAGGCGACCCTCATAGGTCAGCGTTTCATTGGCGGTCAGTGGCCCGGCGCCCGTGCCTGCCACGGCCGACGGGCCGGAAAACGGCTGGGCCCCCGCCGTTGGATCGAGAGCCGCTTGATCGGGGATGTCCGCGACGAATGTGGCGCGCTCGACCGCGACGCCACGGCCAACCATCACGCCGCACAGGAAGATCACAACGGCAGCCACTGTCGCCGCCATGAAGAAGAACACGAGTTGCTTACCGCTTAACTGGATCTCGTGAAGTCCCTCATCCTGCATCACTTAGGTGTGCACAGTTTAGCACAGCTCGTCCTTATTCCTCTGTGTCTCTGTGTCTCCGTGACGCGGCCGGGACCTTCCACGGACCTCACTAGCGAAGGCTGTCGAGGAGCTGCTTCGCCTCGGCGTTGCCCGGATCGCTCCACACGGCAATCGTGAGCGCGTCGATCGCTTCCTGCTGGCGCCCGGTCCGCAGATAGATGCGGCCCAGCAAGAGATGGGCCTCGCTGTCGTACGGCGCGAGGAAGATCGTGCGCCGCAGTTCCGCGATCGCCTCCTCATCGCGCCCTTCCCCGAACAGACGACGTCCGTTGTCGAGGTGGAACGTGGCAATCGCGCGCTGATCGCGCTGCCCGGCCGCACCGACGGCCGCCTCCACACGAAGCCCGGCAGGCATGTCGATGTCCAGCTTGATCCGCTCCAGGCCCCGCGGAACCGAGTCGGCGCCCGGCGGCTTGGCCTCCCACTCCGCATACGTCGACGACAGCCGGCGCGCCAGCTCCTTTTCGCGTGTGGCTTCCGCGGCGTTCCCCGACGCCTGGAGCGCCACCCCGAGCACGTAGTGCGCGGTGTCATCTGCGGGGTTTCGCCGCACGGCTTCGCGAAGCCAGTAAATGGCGCCCTGTGCATCGCGATCGAGCCAGTACGCATATCCGACGTTGAAGAACAAGTCCGGGTCGCTGCCGTCGACGCTCACGGCATCGCCAAAAAACGAAACGGCCCGCCCGCCAGGCGACCCGGCCGGCCGCCGGAGCTGCGCCACCCCGAGATTGTTCAGCAGCGCGGCGTCGCGCTTGACGTTGTTCAGCGCGCTGAGCTCCACAAACGAGCTCTGAAGCTGCCCGAGATGCAGCATCGATACCGCACCAAGGAAGCGAGCCTGCCGTGCCAGCGGATGATCCGACGGGACCTGACGCATGGCATCGAGGGCCTTCTGGTGATCGCCCTGATCGGTGTGCACCTCCCACAGCGCCATGTGCGCCCGCTGGAACTCCGGCGACAGTCGAAGCGCCTGATTGAGGAAGGCAATCTTCGCCTCCGGCGCCTCCACAAGCAGCCCCTTGATGTACTGCTCGAATGCCGGAAGCGGCGGGTATCCCTGGGCCAGCCGTTCGTCCGACACGTCCGACTCAAGGGCGATGCGGCGGGCAATGCGACCGTAGACGTGGAGCATGTCGCTGAGCGGCCCGCGTTCCACGAGCTCCGGCGAGATTCGGCCGGTGTCCAGACGAATCGCCCGCGCCCGCACGATGAGGTCGTCGCCCTGCTGCTCGAACGCGCCGGCCACGACGTGGGTGGCGCCAACGACCTGACCGAGACGGATGACGGTGGCATGACTCAGGTTCGTGACGGGCGGCACGCGCAGCCGTTCGAATGCCCGAAGGCGATCCTCGCGCCGAATCGCCGGCGCCCCCAGTGCGACGAGATCGTCGGTCAGCAGTACGGCCGACGCTTCGCTCAACCAATAGACGCGCGGCTCGCCTGTGGCGTTCTCGAAGGGCACGACCAGATATAAAGCCGGGTTGGATGGAGGGGACTGCCCGGCGATCGACGGCCGCCCGGAGACCAGCCATGCGCCGAGCAGCAGGCACGCAGTGGTGGCGATGAGACGCGACGTCATCCCGTCACCTCGACGGCGCGCAGCAGTACGACCATCAGACACTGCCCCGCACCCGTGGCGCGGCACTGCTCGGTGCCGACCTCGACGTCGATATCGAACAGGTGCATAAAGCGCCGGATGGCCGAGGCGTAGTACTCGCACAGCGGCTGCTCCACGCGATCGCGGACCTCACAGAAAATGGACCCACGGATGCCGACGGCTCCCCGGTTCTTGCGCCACCGCACGGTGCCGCGACTCCCGCCGTACGTCTGGCGAATCATCGCGCGTGCCAGGCGCATCACCAGGCGCACGCGCAACCTCATCGGCATGGCCCGAATGACGGAGCGCCGGAAGCCCGGCAAATTTGCTACCGTCCATTCGGCGGCATATTCTCCTGCTCGCGCGGCCACCAGCCGGTACGGCTCGCCCTCCAGCCGGAGGAAACTGAGCACGGCGGCGAGCGCCGCCAGCCCAATCCGGCCGTCGCGCAGGCCGGCCGGGTTGAGCCACGCCTCGTAGAACTCGAGCCGCGTGGGCAGGAGGTCGGCAATCGCCTGGTGCAGACTCGCGACGAGGATCCGTCCGACAGACGCGTCAGTCATGCTTTAATGAGATGATTTCCTGGACAGCAGCCATCCTTGCCGGCGGCCAGGCGCGGCGGCTCGGCGGCATCGACAAGAGCGCGCTCGTCGTGGGTGCGCGTTCCATCCTCGATCGGCAGCTGTCGCTACTGCGCGGGCTCACTCCCCATCTCCTGATCGTCACAAGCGACAGGTCGCGCATGCGGGCCGTGGATGTTCCCGTGGTCGTGGATCGCATCGGCGGAGCCGGGGCGCTCGGAGGCCTCTACACGGCGCTCATCGAGGCGCCCACGGAGCAGGTGCTGGTGATCGGATGCGACATGCCGTTTCTGACGGCGCCGTTTCTTCTGTACCTCGCCGAGCGGGGCCGCGACATCGAGGCGGCCGTGCCGCGCGACGCACATGGACGTCATCCGCTCTGCGCCTCGTACGCACGCCGGACGGCGCCGCATTTCCAGGCGCGGATACAGGCCGGCGACCTGCGCGTCGGCGACGCGCTGACGGACCTCCCCGTGCTGGACATCGGCCCCGACGAATTGTCCCGCTTCAATCCGGATGGCCGGCTGCTGCTCAACGTCAACACACCCGACGACTATGCGCGGGCGCGCCGGATCACCGCTGTCCGTGAAAAGTCGCGTGGGACCGATCCAGACCCACCCACAGGGTAAGACAGCGTACCGCAGCAGAATCGCAATCGCAAACCCACATATCATCACCAACCGCGAGTCACCAGTCGCATGATCCTGCCCGTTCACGAACGCCTTCGCGCACACCTCCGGCGCCTGCTGGCGCAGCTCTACTCGCTGACCGAGGCAGACACGCCCCCGATCCCCCTCGAGTACCCCCCGACCCGCGAGCTCGGCGACCTTGGCACGCCGGTCGCGTTCGAGCTCGCGCGCCGGCTGCGCAAGGCGCCTCGGGCGATCGCGCAGGAGATCGCCGGTGCGTTCGGCACGGTCGAAGGCGTGGCGCGCGTCGCGGCCGCGCCGAACGGATACCTCAATGTCTTCATCGAGCGACGCGGTTTCCTGATCGACCGGCTGGGAGCGGATGCGCACCCGTCTTCCGCCGGCGGCGCAAAGGCCATCGTCGAGCACACGGCGATCAATCCGAACAAGGCCGCGCACATCGGCCACCTGCGCAATTCGGCGCTGGGCGATACGCTCGTCCGCGTGCTGCGCTTCCGCGGCATCCCGGTGGAGGTACAGAACTACATCGACGACACCGGCGTGCAGGTGGCGGACGTCGTGGTGGGGTTCCTCGTGCTCGAAGGGAAAACGCTCGACGAGATCCGCGAGCTCGCCGCATCGACGCGATTCGACTACTACTGCTGGGATCTCTACGCGCGCGTCACCCAATGGTACGAGCAGGATAAAGATCGCTTGAGGCATCGCGCGAACACACTGCACGACATCGAGCACGGCGGAAACGAAGCGGCCGACATCGGAGCCTTGATTGCCGACCGCATCGTGCGCCGCCACCTCGAGACGATGGCGAGGATGAACGTCGACTACGACTTGCTGTCGTGGGAAGGCGACATTTTGCGGTTGAAGTTCTGGGCGCAGGCGTTCGACGTGCTGAAGGCGAGCGGCGCCGTGTACTTGCAGACGGAGGGCCGGCTGGCAGGTTGCTGGGTGATGCCCATTCAGGAGGACGACCAAGGCCCAGAGCCTAAAGCCCAACGCCTAGAGCCTAGAGCCCAGAGCCCAGAGCCTAACGCCCAAAGCCTGAAGCCCAACGCCGAAAGCGAGCCCGCGCTTGCTGTCGAAGAAGAAGAAGAGGAAGAAACGGGCGACCGGGAAAAGGTGATCGTCCGCTCCAACGGCGTGGTGACGTATGTCGGCAAGGACATCGCCTATCAGTTCTGGAAGCTTGGCCTGCTCGGTCGCGACTTCCACTACCGCACCTTCGCCAGCCGTCCGCGGGGCCCGCTGTGGGCGACCTGTTCGTCGGATGGCGAAGACGACCATCCGGCGTTCGGCGGCGCGGCCTACGTCTACAACGTCATCGACGTCCGGCAGTCGTATCTGCAGAAGCTGTTGAAGCAGGCGCTCGTGGCGGCCGGACATCCAGAAGCCGCCGAGCGGTCGCACCACTTCTCGTACGAGATGGTGGCCTTGTCGCATGCCACGGCTCGCGAGCTTGGATATGCACCGGCGCCTGACTCGGAGGACGCCAAACGGCCATTCGTCGAAGTGTCCGGACGGAAAGGTCTTGGCGTCAAGGCAGACGATCTGCTGGATACCCT
>JBOGIR010000579.1:0-1603 GCA_050742335.1 Vicinamibacterales bacterium
AATCTGCACTCTGCCGATCGTGCTGGCCGGCGGCGCATCGGGCCGTCTCAAGGGCGGCAGGCACATCCGCAATCCGAAGAAGACGCCGCTGTCAAACCTGCAGGTGGCCGTGCTCGAGAAGCTGCACGACGAGGCCGAGAGATTCGGCGACAGCACCGGCCGTATCGACATCTGATCGCCAGCCATCTGATCGCCAGCCCGTTGACGGCCGGGCACGATAGGCGTCGCTTTCATGCACCGCACTCACCGGTAGGTCCCTTTTACGCAGGACTAGCAGGGTGCTGAAAAAGTGACTCGCGAGGGATCGACATCGTGATCTCCCCGTACTACCATGCTCCCGACGCTTTTGAAGGGAGCGACCGCATGCGTGGACCCGACGAGCAGACCAGCCACATGTTCAGCTACCTGTCGCCGGAGCACCGTGTGCGGCAGGACCATCCGCTGCGCGCGATCCGACAGATGACCGACGAGGTGCTGGCGTCCCTGTCGCCGCGCTTCACCAAGATGTACTCGGACATGGGCCGACCGTCGATTCCCCCGGAGCAGTTGCTGCGGGCCTTGTTGCTGCAGTCGCTCTACACGATCCGCAGCGAGCGGCTGCTGATGGAAGAGATCGACTACAGCGTCCTGTTTCGCTGGTTCGTCGGACTCGGGATGGACGACGAGATCTGGTCGCCGACCACCTTCAGCAAGAACCGCGAGCGGCTGTTGCAAGGCGACATCGCCGCGGCGTTCTTTGACGCAGTGGTCGGGCACGCGCGCACGGCCGGCCTCTTGTCGGATGAGCATTTCACGGTGGATGGGACCCTGCTGGAGGCGTGGGCCAGCCTCAAGAGCTTCCGTCACAAGGATGCGGGCCCCCCGCCGCCGCCGGACGATCCTGGCAATCCGACCGTCAATTTCCACGGCGAAGCGCGGCGCAACGACACCCATCAGTCGACCACCGATCCCGACGCCCGGCTCGCACGAAAAGGGAACGGGCACGAAGCGAAGCTGGCGTATGCCGGGCACGTGCTGCTCGACAATCGCCACGGCTTGGTGGCGAATGTGTGCGTGACCACGGCCACCGGCACGGCCGAACGCGAGGCCGCCTTGCGGTTGCTCGCCGACGCGGCGGACGCGGCGACGGTCGGCGGCGACAAAGGATTCGACGTCCCCAGTTTCGTGGCGGGCGTGCGCGCCCTCGGGGTCACGCCGCACGTCGCGCAGAAGATCAAGGGCAGCGCCATCGATGACCGGACGACACGTCATCCCGGGTACGCAATCAGCCAACAGCGGCGAAAGCTGATCGAACAGGTCTTCGGCTGGCTGAAAACCGTCGGCGGTCTGCGCAAGCTCCGGCATCGCGGCGGGGACCTCGTCGATTGGATCGTCACCTTCGCCGCAGCCGCGTACAACTTGATCCGCCTGCGCACGCTGCTCGCGAGGCCGGCGTGAGCGCCGCGTCACAAAGCCCTGGCAACCACTGGACCATGACCGAGGAGTCCGTGTGGAGATAGACATGCTGTCGCGAGTCACTTTTTCATCGGCCTGCTAGACCAGCATTCACTTCGATTCCGGGCTCGTTGTTCACACGCGGCACCGCTTTCGTCAGGAGCGGTAC
>JBOGIR010000580.1:0-5554 GCA_050742335.1 Vicinamibacterales bacterium
CGCCGCCGGCAGTCCTGACGGAGGTCAAGCGGAAGACGTTGACCGATCAGGTGCAGTTGCCGCGACTGTACCTGGCTTGGCTCACGCCGCGTCTCTATGCACCTGGCGATGCGGCGCTCGACGTGGCGGCGTCCATTCTGGCGGAGGGCAAGAATTCACGGCTCTACAGGCGGCTGGTCTACGACACGCAGATGGCACAGGCCGTCACGGCTGCGCAGCAGGGGGCTGCCCTGGGAGGATCGTTTCTCGTGGTCGTCACCGCGCGACCGGGACACACGATCGAGCGGATTCAAGAGGTCGTCGATGAGGAGCTCGATCGGCTACGGCGCGAGCCTCCCGACCAGCGCGAGCTGCAGCGCGTCGTCAATCAGATCGAGGCGTCGTTCTATCGGGGGATGGAGCGCGTGGGCGGTTTCGGCGGTAAGGCCGATCAACTGAACACGTATTATTTTGCCGGGGGTGGGCCGGACTTCTACGCCGAGGACCTGGCGAGGTACACGTCGCTCTCGCCCGCTGATGTGCAGGCAGCGGTGCGGCGCTGGCTGCCGCGGGACCGCAGGGTCGAACTGATCGTGGAACCCGTCGCCAAGTAGGGATGACGATGCTGGAACCACGAGGGGCACGCAAATCGCGAAGGCAGAACAAGGGCGTTCCGGGAATTCGTGTATTTGGTAAGCTTCGTGACCTTCGTGACCTTCGTGACCTTCGTGGTTCAATCGTCGCGCTGGTCGCGGTTGGGAGCATCAGCTTCGCCCAGGAGCGTCCGGATCGTTCGCAGCCGCCGGTCCTCGCGCCGCCACCGCCACTGACGCTGCCCGCCATCGACAAGCGAACGCTCTCGAATGGCCTCGCCGTGTGGGTGGTCGAGTCGCACGAAGTCCCTGTTGTGCAGGTGAGCCTCATCGTGCGCGCGGGTGGAAGTGATGATCCAACCGGCAGGTTCGGGACCGCCAGTCTGACAGCCGCCATGCTGGACGAAGGCGCAGGTACCCGTTCGGCGCTGGAGATTGCCGATGCCGTCGAGTTTCTCGGCGCCAGCCTCACCACTGCGAGCTCCTACGACGCCTCGGCCGTTCGCCTCAATGTTCCGGTTCAGCGCCTGGACGAGGCCCTTCCGCTGCTCGCGGACGTCGCGCTGCGTCCGGCGTTTCCGGAGAAGGACATCGAGCGCCTCCGGCAGGAGCGGCTGACAGCCCTGCTGCAGGCGCGCGACGACGCGTCATCCATTGCCGGCATGACGTTCGCCCGGGTCGTGTTTGGTGCGAACCATCGCTACGGTACCGGCATGATCGGGACCGAGGCTTCGTTGAAGGCGATCTCGGCCGGCGACCTCCGTGCGTTCCACGCCTCCTACTACCAGCCGCCACACGCGACGCTCCTCGTGGTTGGAGACACCACGGCCAACGCCGTCGTGCCGCGGCTCGAACGATCGTTCGGCGAATGGCGATCCACCGGTGCTCTCGGGCGACGATCGGATCTGCCGGTGGCGCCCCAACTGAGCACCCGCCAGACGTTCATCGTGGACAAACCCGATGCCGAGCAGTCGCAGATTCGCATCGGATGGGTCGGCGTGTCGCGATCGACACCCGACTATTTCCCGCTGATCGTGTTGAACACCGTGCTCGGTGGCGCCTTCACCTCGCGGCTCAATCAGAACCTCCGCGAAGAACATGGATACGCGTACGGCGCAAGCTCCTTCTTCGATATGCGTCTGTCGGCCGGCTCGTTCATTGCCGCCGCCGGGGTGCAGGCGGACAAGACCGCGGAGGCGATCCGCGAATTCTTCAACGAGCTGAACGGCATCAGGATGCCGATCGACGCTGATGAGCTCGCCAAGGCAAGAAACTACATCGCGCTCGGCTTCCCTGCGGAGTTCGAAACCACCACGGATTTGTCACGCCGGCTCGAAGAACTGGTCGTCTATCGTCTTCCCGACGATTACTTCGAGCGATACGTCCCGAACGTGATGGCCGTGACAGCCGCGAGCGTCCAGCGCGCGGCCGATACCTACATCCAGCCCTCGCGATTCGCCGTG
The DNA here is from genome assembly GCA_050742335.1 of Vicinamibacterales bacterium. Taxonomy (GTDB): domain Bacteria; phylum Acidobacteriota; class Vicinamibacteria; order Vicinamibacterales; family UBA2999; genus DATCJA01. Next base: position 2,036 of record JBOGIR010000580.1, read on the forward strand.
GTTGTCGTGGGCGATCGGAAGACGATCGAACCGGGCGTTCGAGCGCTCAATCTCGGGGCGCTGCGCGTGATGACCGTCGAGCAGGCGCTAGGGCCATGAGGAGATGAGGGCAGTGGCCTTCGTGACCTTCGTGTGCTTCGTGGTTGCTTTGTCCTGGTTGTGACGTTTGATGTGACTCGAAGGCGGAGTCCGCCACATGGACACCTACTACCACCCGAAAGACCTGGGCCGCTTCGCGGAAATGGGACGCGAGGCGCCTGAGCTGTGGCAGAAGTTCCTCGAATGGTACAACGCGGTCTTCAAGGAGGGCGCGCTCACCGAGCGGGAGAAGGCACTCATCGCCTTGGCGGTCGCGCACGCGGTGCAGTGCCCGTACTGTATCGATGCGTTCAGCACGGCCAGCCTCGAGAAGGGGTCGACGCCCGAACAGATGACCGAGGCCGTTCACGTGGCGGCGGCGATTCGCGGCGGCGCATCGCTCGTGCACGGCGTGCAGATGCGAAGCCATGTGGACAGGTTGTCCATGTAGTAGGCGGTAGGCAGTAGGCGGTAGGCAGTTGGTGATGCGTAGGCCGGGTGCCGCGAAAACCGGACCCGGTTCATCCAAATGGGCCTCATTACTCTGACCAACAGCAGACATCCGTTGGCCGACGCGGCAACGCAGCGCGCCACGCTGGCGGTGGTGCGCACGCCGCGCACCTTCGAGGAGGCAGTCGCCGCGAGCGGCCATGCGCCGCTTCGAACCGCGCCGATCGGCGTCCTGCAAATGAACCTCGGCAAGCGGTGCAACCAGGCATGCCGTCACTGTCATGTGGATGCAGGCCCCGATCGGCGCGAGGTGATGACGCCTGAAGTCGTCCATGCCTGCCTGCGATTGCTCGAAACGAGCGCCATCCCGACGCTCGACATCACGGGCGGCGCGCCGGAGATGCACCCGCTGTTCCACGACATCGTCCGGCGGGCCCGCGCCGCGGGCCGTCATGTCATGGACCGCTGCAACCTGACGATTACGCAGCTGCCGAGCTATGCCGACCTGCCGGCATTCCTGGCCGCGCACCGGGTCGAGGTGGTGGCGTCACTCCCGTCGTTGGGCGCGCGACAGACCGACGCACAGCGCGGCGACGGCGTTTTCGAGGATTCGATCGCGGCGTTGCGGCAGTTCAACGCGATCGGCTACGGAGTCGAGGGGTCTGGTCTGTTATTGCACCTGGTCACCAATCCGGTCGGCGCGTTCCTGCCCGGGTCGCAGGCGGCGCTCGAGACCGATTGGAAACGCGAACTACAGCGCCGTCATGGCGTGACGTTCAATCGGCTCTACACCATCACGAACATGCCGATCAGCCGATTCCTGCAGTTTCTGATCGACTCGGGAAACCTCCAGGGCTACATGGACCGGCTGACCGCCGCGTTCAATCCGGCGGCCATCGACGGGCTGATGTGCCGGGACACGCTGTCAGTAGGGTGGGACGGGCGTCTCTACGACTGCGATTTCAATCAGATGCTGGAGCTGGGCACTGCTGCTGACGCCCCGCACACGATATTCGAGGCGACGCCGGCGGCACTCGCCGGCCGGCGCATCGTCATCGGCCCTCACTGCTTCGGGTGCACGGCCGGCGCGGGATCGAGCTGCGGCGGTGCAACCGCGCAGAATCTGCCGCTTCGGGCGTCGGCGGATGAGTGACGTTTCTGCTCACCCGATCTGGTTTCCGTGAATGTTTCTGAGAATCCGCCTGGCAGACATCTTGCGCCGCATCGGCAAGACGTGTGTTTGAGGATTGTCCTCGACGACGCTATGCTGAGGAGGCGATGTGGCGGTCAGGATTGAAGAACGCGTGGCTCACGTGGAGGGCCAGGTGAACGAACTGTCACAAGGTTTGTCGGACGTCCGGGAAACGATCCGTCACCTGGAACAGCGTGTCGATACTAGGTTCGACGCCGTTGACCGTCGCTTCGATACGTTGGAGCACCGCTTCGATACACTGGAGCGCCGCTTCGACACGTCGGACCGCCGCGTCGATAGCCTCGATAGCAAGCTGTCCCGACAGCTCGAAGCGCTCGACGGCAAGACGTCTCGCCAGATCGACGCCCTCGACAGTAAGCTGTCCGGCCGGATCGACGCCCTCGACGGCAAGATGTCCCGCCAGTTCGTCTGGCTGGTCGGCATCATCGTCACCGCGTTGATCACGATGGTCGGTGCCGTCCTGTCGCGCGGGTGATGAAACCAGCCAAGGGCTCGCTCTTGATATCCCCGGTCGAGGATGCCCTTGGGTGGTTAGCAGCGTCTTCTTGGCGCGCTCCGCGCGCCTGGGACCGCTATACGGATTCACAACGAGTACAAAATTCGCGTTTGGGACCGTATAGCGGTCCAAAGGCAGCAGAGTGGAGGCAGTACGCGATGCGATTTCTACCGCTTGCGGTCCTCGTGTTGATGGCGCTCGGGTCAAATCGCGCCGTCCACGCGCAGCTCGGCAACCCGATTCCCGTGCCGATTCCGAAGCAAGGGCTTCGCGTGGAAATCAAGGACATGGTACGACTGCCGGACACGCGAGGCCTGCGGGGCGCCAGCGAGGACTCGATGCCGGCAGGCTGGGCCCGGGTGAATTTCATTCGCGAACTGCCCGGCGGCCGGCGCTTTGTCAACGACCTGCGCGGCCTGCTCTACGTGCTCGACGCGGCCAACCGGCCGACCGTGTATGCGGACCTGGGAGCCGCGTTCCCGTTGGGACATTACAGAGGCCTGGCGTCCGGGTTCGTCACCTTTGAGTTCCATCCGGAGTTTGCCAAGAACGGGCTCTTCTACACCATCCACACCGAGCGGTCGACCGGCAACCCCGGGACGCTCCACTTCATCCCGCCAGGTTTTACGACGGCAGACGTGACGTACCACGCGGTCATCACCGAGTGGCAGGCAGCCAGCCCGTCGGCCAATGTCTTCAAGGGCGTCCGGCGAGAATTGCTCAGAGCGGGTCACGTCGTGGCCAATCCCTTTCATCCGCTGGACGACCTGAAATTCAATCCGACCACCAGGCCGGGCGCCGCCGACTACGGACTCCTGTACATCGGCAGCGGCGACTGGGGCTTCAGCAACGGCGGCGGACCCAAGGCGGATAATCCCGGCCAGGCGCAGCGCACCGACACCCTGCTGGGCGCAGTGCTCCGCATCGATCCGCGCAGCCCCAGCGTCTCGGGCGGCACGCGCGGGATCGGCAACTATACGATTCCGGCCATCAACAAGTTCGCCGCCGACGGCAACCCAAGTACGTTCGGTGAGATCTACGCGTACGGCTTCCGCAACCCCCACCGGTTGTCGTGGGATCCAAGCGACGGCACGCTGTTCGTCTCCGACATCGGTAATTCCAATATCGAGGAGATCAACATCGTTCGCGAGGGCAACAACCACGGCTGGATGCAGCGAGAGGGAATTTTCCAGAGCGGATATCACGTGTCCGGAGGAAACGGAAATCAAGTCTACCCGCTGCCGCCTAATGTGCTGGACGGCACCATGAAGGACGGCTTCAC
>JBOGIR010000581.1:0-3549 GCA_050742335.1 Vicinamibacterales bacterium
CCTCTGTGCCTCTGTGCCTCCGTGGCTCCTGGTATCGGCTCACTGCTTGCGAAAACGTCCGTACAGGAGTTCTTCCGTGAACGGCTGACACTTGAATTCCAGCAGCTGAACATTCTTTTCCATCCGCCGGTACAGCGGGAAACTGATCTTCCACGGCCGGCTGTACACGTTGGGATCCTCGATCGTCGCCTCGTACATCATGTGGTACGGGCCCACGAGCGTGTAGCGTTCGACCACGCGAAGCGCCTCGCTATGATAATTGCCCGACCGGTCGAACCAGGTTTCCTTGCGCTGCCCGGTGACGTCGATGACTAGCGTATCCCCGTCCCATCGTCCCCGCGACCAGCCCATCCAGAAATCGCCGGGGCTTTCGTCCTTCCAGTTCATCCGGACGATGCGCGTGGCGCTGGCAAACTCGTACGCGATCAGCATGAAGTCGCTGGACCCCTGGGTAATCTGGAGCGGGAAGCCCATGTAGGTCGCACGTGGCACCCCCGGCATGTAGCATTTCAGCTCGGGATCGCCCAGGTCGTGCCAGGTATCGTCCCGGCTGACATCGACTTTTGTCCGGTTGTCGAAATTCTGCTTCCTCCTGGCGAGCGCCTCGGGCTTGTAGGGAATCACGCCGCCCTCGACGACACTCTGCCCCGCGGGTTCGCCGCTGTACGCCCCCATGCGCTCGGTATAAGGCCCCGCCTGCGCCTCGTGATCTTCGAGATTGAAGTTGGCGGTGACCAGGGCCTGCCAGATGCCGTTCAAGTTGGGCCGGCCGTCCGCCATTCTCGGCACGGTGAAGCGGGGCCACGCGCCGGGCGCCGGAACCTGCGCGCCGGCCTGCGCCTGCACCTCGGTTGGCGTCACCATCGCCCCAACGAGGACGGCCACCACCGCCCCCGCCGTCATCACGCTCCTGAACGTCCGCATCGCATACGCTTTCTGCCAGCCCATGTGCTCCTCGTGTTCCGGGCGAATTCGATGGCCGCGACAGGCGGCCGGTCCTGGCCGAATCGTCACCGCGGTTAATAGCACCCCGGTCGGGAGGCCGTCAAGCGATCGTACACGATGATCGTTCACGGCCGGCCTGCGGCTTTCGCGACGGTCGCGATCGGGTCCATGCCGCCGTGAATGTGCAGAACTTGCGCGACATCCAGCTTCAGCCGCTGAATGTTGTCGTAGAAGTTCATCGTGAATTGGGGCGGCGACGGATAGGGCTTGGCGCCAGGCCTCGGATGGTACGCATCGGCCTGCACCAGCACTCGCGCCCTGGGCAGGTAGGCCATCAGCAGACCGTCGTTGTGGAAATTGCCTCGGATGTGATGCAGCTCGATCGTGTTCATCGCGTCCGACAACACCCGTTTGTCGCCGAACCCCTCGACGGTGGCGCGCCGGCTGGTTTTCGCGAGGCTGTCGGGATTGATCCGGTGGGGAAGAGTAAGCACTCTCTCCAGGAACGGCTTGTTGATCTCCTGCGTGATGATCGTGACGCCTTCGGCCGCGAACGCACGCACGCCGCCTGAATGATCGAAGTGCGCGTGGGAGTTCACGAGGTAGCGGATCGGCTTGTTCGGCACGAGTCTCCTGGCCTCCGCGATCACGGCGTGCGAGCGCGCGTCGTTCCCCAGGGCTTCGACGACGACGAGGTGGTCGGCGAACTCCACCAGCACGCTGTTCAGCCCGGCGGTGATGATCCAGACGCCATCGCCGAGCCGCTCGGAGGTGGCGGTGACGCCGGCCGGTCCCGCTGGAGCGTTTTCGCGAATCTCGAGCGTCGCGGCGCCGTTCGGCTGGACGGTGCTGACGGTCACGTCCAGGGTCGGGTGCCCGCCCTGCCGCTCCACGATCCGGGTCGGGAACTGCACGCCGCCGAAATCCTTGTACCCGGAGTAGACCGCCTCGACGAGCATGTCGCCGAGCATCGTGTTGTCGATGCGCGTCTCGACCCGCTCGACGAGATGCTGATCGCTGAGCGTGCCGGTCACCGTGTACTTGCCGAGCGCCACAAACGACACGGTGCGCCGTCCGCCCGCCGTCGCCACCGTGGCCTTGTTCGCGGCCGCGGCTTTGAGAAACCCGTGCGGGGTCATCCAGATCTGAAGCTGGCCGGTGTCGGTGCGAGGCGTGGCCTGCCGGACCTGCGTCTGCTCGCCGAGAATCGGCCGCATCCCACCCTGGCCCGTCGCGGGATTGAACCCGCCGGCGCCTCCACCGCGAGCCGGACTTTCCTCGTCGATGCGCACGAGCTCCTCGCGGAACGCGGGAGCGTCGTAGCGGACGCCGGCGTTGTACTTGACGACCCTGAAGCGCGGCCACGGTGCGTCCGGCCTGGCATTCTGGCCCAGCATGAACACCGAGCCGGTGCCGGAGTATTGGATCGACTGGAGACTCGTGGTCCCCATCGCCTTGACGGCGGCGTCGATGACGGCGTTCCCGTCCTGCGCGCCCGCGCCGAGCACGGCCAGCATCGCACCGAGGAGTACCACCAATGGGATCTTTGTCTTCATGTGCAGCCTCCCGCACGTGCCGTCAGTGTCGCGCCAATTCTATCCCCTGTTGCGCGTCGATTGACAACGGCGCTAGACTGCGACCCCACGCAGGAAAAAGGAGTCGAGATGCGCAGGCTGTCCCTTTCGCTGCTCGCTTCGTTGATGGTCGTCTTCAGTTTCCCTTCAGCCGCGTCATTACAGCAAGCGGCTCGCGACACCGCCAAAGGAGGCGTGGGGGACATTACGGGCCCGTACGCAGTTCCGGACCCGAAATGGCCGGAATGGGCGCACCCCTATCCCAAGCCGGGCTACATCTGGGGCTCGCAGGGCGGCGTCTTTGCGGAATCGCCGAATCGCATCTATCTGGCCAACCGCGGCGAGCTGAAGCTGCCGGAAAAGGTCCCCAACAACTTTCCCGGCAACTGGGGCTTCTTCAACCAGCAGGCGGCCACACAGCCGATCGCCAACATGGTCAACTGCATCGTCGTGGTCGACGGCAACGGACGGTTGATCGAAGCGTGGAATCAGTGGGATCACCTGTTCGAATGGGGGCGCGGCCCGCATCAGGTCTATATCAGCCCGTACGATCCGGAGCGCCACGTCTGGGTGGTCGACGACATGCGGCACGTCATCTTCAGGTTCACGCACGACGGCAAGCGCCTCGTGCAGACGATCGGGATGCTCGACGAGTTCGGCGACAACGAGGATCTCACGCGCCTCCGCCGGCCGACGATGATCGACTGGCTGCCGGACGGCACCTTCTTCGTCGCGGACGGCTACGGCAACACCCGCGTGGTGAAGTTCGACAGGACCGGCAAGCCGTTGATGAAATGGGGCACGCGCGGCACAGGACCCGGGCAGTTCAATACGCCGCACGGCATCGCCGTCGGCGGATCACCGGCGCGCGTGTTCGTATCGGATCGCGGCAACCGGCGCATTCAGGTGTTCGACGTCAACGGCACGTTCCTGGACGAGTGGCCCGGCATCGCGCCGCACAGCATGATGATGAGCGCCGACGAGCACGTGTGGGCGGTCGACAGCATCTCGGACAGAATCGTGAAGTTCG
>JBOGIR010000582.1:0-12505 GCA_050742335.1 Vicinamibacterales bacterium
GAACACTTCCGCGCGGAACTGCTCTCGCTCGCCAAGTCGGTGTGCGCGGCTCCAATTCGCCGGTAGAGTCTGAGAGCGTTGCCAACATGTTGCCAAGACCAGGGCGGATTCGTGCGGACTCACGGAGACGGCCGGAGACAACGATTCGGCTTCAACGTGATGACCGACAGAGACTTGTTGCCAGAAGTCATTCGCCATCATCAGCTTAGAAGTTTGATTCTTTAGGGTTCGACTCCCGCCGCCTCCAGACTTCGCTCTTTGTCTCGCGAAGTCTGCCCACCGTAGCGCAAAGCGCGAAGGTGGGCTTGCTTCAGTCACTTAAGAGCTTCGTCTGGCAAGCCAGCGTTGCTCGACTGAATCTATCGTCCTCGATTTTCCCGCCGCCTCCCGTAGGGCATCACGGTCTCTGATGGATCTGATCGAGCCCTTGTGATGTGCGCAGTCCAATTCGATCCCGTAAGGTGCGACGCGGGTCGCACTGTTGTGAGCAGCGCGACCCGCGCATCCTATTTCTTACGGAGCAGTACAGAGGCTCAATAGTTCTGCTCTTGCGCCTGCCCTTCGTCGTGCTCATCTCCTCCTGTATCGCAGCCTGACCACCATCTCCTGATCGATTACCAGAGGCTTGATGAACTGATGCGACGTGCCCGCGCGAGGCACATCGATGCGCACGGGAAGGACGCCGCTCGCCCGGCGTTGGAGGTCGACGACGTTCTGCGACGGCTGTGCTGCGGCGGCCGTTTGCAGGTCGATTCGCCGTGACTCGGCGGCGACTGTCACCGTCTCCGACATATTGCTCACCGGAATGGCGATCTCGAGCCGACGGGGCCGCTCATCGGCGTCGAACGTCGATCGTGCTGATTGGAATCCCGAGAGTGTCGCGGTGACGGTCACGCGGCCAGGGATGACGTCGCTCACAGTGAACGCGCCGTTACCGTCGGTGACGACGGTTCTCAATCCTGCTATCGTGGCCACCTCGAGCGTCACACCGGGCAACACCGCTCCGTTGTCGTCAACGACGCGACCGGTGAGCAGCCGCGCCGGTCCGTCGACGCCGGCGGTGACGCTGATGCGTCCCTGGCGAGTGGCACTGAGGCCGAATCCCGCGCTTCGGGGCGCTGCAGCGGGCACGCCTCCGACGACACCCCCCACAACGCCGCTGGCGATGCCTTGACCGACGGTCGTCGAGGTACGGCTCGCCAGCCGATTCAGCACGTTGACGTCCATGACGTTGCCACCGATCGTTCGTACGGAATAGCGCTCCGGCGCGAACAGCTCCCACTCGACAATACCGACCGGCAGATCCATCCTCGGCAGCGTCATCTCGATGTCGCCCTTCTTCGCGAATGGCGTCCCCGCATGGAGGTACACAAACGAGACTTGATACGAACCAGTTGGACGGAATCCTGGACGCAGCAGCGGCACGCGTGTGCCATCGCTGCCCCGCACGGGCTTGGCAGGCTGGCCCGCGACGTCGACCGAGACCATCGATGCGCCTGGCGGGAGAGTGACTTTGAGAAACGGCTGTGCGCGATTCTGAACCGTCAGCACGACTTCAGTCAGTGCGCGCCCCTCGCTCGTGACCAGCGTCGTCGCAACGGCGCGATCGGCAATGGCCGCGAGTACACCGGCGTCCGCAAACCGCTTCACCTCGAGGGCTAGTGCGGGAGCTGTTCCGGCGGACCTCTGATAGCGAAATGCCGAGAGCACGGGAAGCCGCGCGAGCGACTGCAGCGCCTGATTGAGCTCGCGCACGTCGATGCGATGCATCGGCTCACGCTCGTCGGCCGTTAGCTCCAGTGTGCCGACGCCTTCGACGGCGACCTCGCCGCGTTCGCGCTGCACGTCGCGCACGCTCACAAAGCCGGTGTCCACGCTGAACGAGCCGCCGTCGTGCGGCCGTTCCAGGCTGACCAGGAATTGATGGCTGCGTGCCGCGGGATTCCCCACAGTGAGGATGAGTCCTCCGTCCACCGGCTCGCTCGTCTCGAGCGAGCTGCCCGAGATTCCCGTGACCTCGTAGCCAACAGGCAGCCGCACGGCAGCGGTCCGCAGCTCGCCTTGCACGACGGACACGTCGATTAGCGCCACCATCCGCACGTCGGAGTCGCCGATCGTGACGAGCGTCATCACGTCGGCGAGGGCGCGCAGCTCGCGTGCCGCCGCCGCAGGCGCGCTGTCGCGCATCGACCACCACACCTCCGTCGAAGAGCCCGGATCGAGCGTGGCCTCGATGATCGTACGGCCGTCGAGGATCGATTTGCCCGTGATGAGTCCCGATGACAGGTGCACGTCCGCTTGATCGCCGGGCAGGTCGAATGTCGCGCGTGCAGTACCTGCCTGTGGGACCGGCAGCACGAACGACGCACGTCCTGGTTTGAATTGCAGCGGCGCACCCCATTCCAGTGAGAGCGAAAACGGCCCGGGTCCAGGGATGAGGGCCGTGTGCGCGGCGCCATCGGCGATGAGCGGCAGCGGTCTGCCTCCCGCGTTCGCATCGATGAGCGTCGCGCCCGAGAGCAAGCTCACACGGCTGACCCCAGGCCGAAGCGCGTCGCCGCTGACCGCGAACACGCCTCGTGCGGTGTCGCGCTCGACGCGAACGCGAAGGTTCGCGCTGGCCAGCACGGCGGCCACCGGAGCCACGAGCGCTCCCTGGGGTGGACGGCTCGCCAGATCGATCAGCCGGTTGTATTCGGTGAGCGAGAGCGTCACCACGCGCGGAGTCTCATTCGAGCGCGGCGGTTGTTGGGCGAATGCGGAATGGCCGCAGGCCAGAAGCAGCGCGAGCGTCAATGTTCGTGATCCAGTCATGGCATGCCTCCAGTTACCGACGCCTGAACGCGAGATCGATCGATGGGGCCAGTGATTCGGCCGTGAGCTCGGACGCCAGAAACGTCGAGGATCCGAATGTGGGAAACGTCACGTGCGGCAGTGCACCAACTACCGTTCGGCCGCCGGCCTCTGTCCGAAAGCGATCGACGAGCGCTTGGAGTCCGGATACTTCCGCTCGGAGCTGTGGTGCGGGTGTCGCGCTTCCAGGCGCAGCGGGCGCGATCCGCAGTGCCTCCGCGAAGGAGCCCGGATCGTCTTCGACGCGGAATGCGCCAGGCTGCAGCGCGATCCGGAAGCGTGGAGAGTAGTACAGCTCGACACCCGTCCGCGACACGGGAAGATCGACGGCCGGTAGCGCGAGGCGCGTCTGCCCTTTGTCGATCCAGCTGTCGATCCGCTGCAGATACACGATCTCGACCACGAATGTGGGCGCGTCCTCTCCGGCACGACCTTTCTCGAGCGGGAGCAACACCGCGTCTCGCTCCGCCGTTCCCGGGCGAATGGGCCGCCCACCGACGGTCGCGCTCCACACCGTCGCGCCCGGCGGCAGCGTCACCTTCAAGAAGCTGCGTTGGTTGTTGCGGACCGCATATCGCGCTTCGACGAGCAGGCCGCCGTCTTCAGAGGCCAGCGTGCGATAGCGAGCTTCCTCGACGTTGGCGATGAGCACGGCTTGCGGCGTATACCGGACGACTGTCACGGCGAGCGATCGCGCATCGCTGCCGGCCAGCGGCCGGAGTCGAAAGGCGATCATCGACGGCGATTCTCGACCAGCCACGATCTCGCCGAGCTCCGATGGATCCGCGGGCTCGAGACCGCGCGCCGCTCGCTCCGCAATCTCTCCGGCGCCGACGACATCGACGGCTACACCACCCGTTTCGCGCTCGGCAGCTGGAACGCGGAGGAGCGGCACGGCGACTGCACCTTCCCGCGGCGCACGCGTTTCACCCTGCACGACGAACGATGTCTCCGTCGTCACCGGGTCGAGTAGCCGCACGCGGAGCATGCCGTTCGTGACGTCCCAATCGCCTACCGTTGCGCCGTTGACCTGATTAATCGCGAGGCCCGGTGGAAGAGCGAGCACCACGTCGCGCGCAAGGCCCTGCAGGATCTCGAGTCGAACAGCCGCGGCGACCAGCGATACGTCTTCGGCGAGTCCGACGAGCGTCGTTACTCGCGCACGCGTGCGCAACGGCTGCTCGGCGCGGCGATCGTCGACCTTCCGCTTCCACGACAGCGTCAACATCTGATTCGGTCGTCCGAACGTCGTCCACCGACTCTCGCCAGCGGACTCGACGCGATCGGACACGAAGCCACCGGTCACGGACAGGTCGACGCCGACCCGTGGAAGCGCTAGCACCGCGCGTGAGATCGGTGAGACGGATGCTGGCAGGGCGACCGACTCCGTCCCGGCGGAAGACGTGAGCGCGAGCGCGATGTCGAGCGTGAGCACAACACGGCCGGCGCGCGACAGGATGACGTGCGGTGGCGGACCCTCGACAAGGGGCACAGGTTGTCCGTCGAGTTGCGCGTCGCGCACCATCAGACCGGCTGGAATCTGCACACGCGTCCAGCCATCACGCAGGACGTCGATCGTCAGAAGCGCGCGGCCGGCGACGGTGTCGTTCTCGATGCGGAGGTCGTAGTCGATGCGGGTCAACGTGGCATCGACCGGCGGGCCAGCAGGTTGCGGTGGCTGAGGATTCGCGCGCTCGCGGAGCGCGCGGTATTCGTCAACCGGCAGCACCACCCAGCCATCAGGTGAGACTGGTACGGCTGATAAAGGTGTTGTTTGTGCCATCGCGCGCGCGACGATACAAAGCGCGCACACAGATATCGTCGTGACGAGCAGAGCTCGAGTCATTGCGTCCTCATTCAGTCACGGTGCGGTCGCTCGTGACGCGAGGACGCACCGTTGGTTAAGACACCAAAGCGGCTTCCACGTTCCGGGCTCCACGTTCCAGGTCGGTGTCCTGTGTTCCAGGATCCGCGTTCGAGACTAGAACGCAGACGAACGCGGATCTTGCAGCCGGTAACCTGGAGCCACGCGTACTCTCAGTAAGACGCAGGCGTGTTGCAATTGGCTGACCTGAATTTCGGCCTGCGCATGGGTGAGAAACCAGCGCGATTACGACAGATCGCAATTACGTGATCCACATGAATGGAAAGCGGTCCAAAAAGGGCGATGTCGAACCGGGGACTGGCGGCTTGCGCAAGATCCGGATGCGTGACCCAGGACGTGGGAAGGGTAAGCGAGGCGGTGCCCGCGTTCATTACTTGTGGTTAAAACATAAGGACCGCATCTATCTGATCTTCGTGTACGGAAAGCACGAATCCGCGAAGTTGACGGCCGACCAGAAGCGTCAGTTGCGACAGATTGCCACGCAGATCAGGGAACAGGCGTGAGGTGTGCCATGAAGACGGAGACCTTTAGTGAGCTTCTTGGATCGATGGAAGAAGCGTTGGAGCATGCCGAGGGCAAGCGAAACCTGCGAACGACCACGATGCCGCTCCCACCGCCGCCGCTCGACGGCCGAGCGGTAAAGCGCGCACGTGCGACTCTACACGCCTCGCAGGCGGTTTTCGCTCGCTATCTGAATGTGAGTACGAAGCTCGTGCAGGCATGGGAAGCAGGCCGTCGAGTGCCGGAGGGGCCGGCGCTGGTCCTGCTGCACATCGCCGCGGAACAACCGGGGCTGATCGAGGTGATTAGGCACCGGGGTCCAGGAGCGAAGCGGGGCGTGGCGAAAGCGACACCCCGAAGCCGACGGCGGAGAACTGGCGTCGCCCGGGCGCGGATTGCTGCTGCGGGCGGCACTGAACAAGCGAGGTGAGGGTTCACCCTCACCTCAGGCCAGTTTGGACAAACGCGTTACGACACGCGTTCCGCCTTCGGCTCCACAGTCCGACACGCCATACTGACACACAGCGCCTCAGCGGCAGTTTGTCGGATACACACGAATCGTCTAGTCTTACACATGGAAGCGTCATGCGGACCAATATCGAGATCGACGACGATCTGATGCGCGAGGCTATGCAGGCCAGCGGCGAGAAGACGAAGCGCGCGGTGGTGGAACACGGCCTTCGGCTCCTGATCGAAACGCGAGCGCAAAGCGGGATCCGCCGCCTGCGAGGCAAGGTGAAGTGGACCGGTGATCTGAACGCGAGTCGGATGGACCGCCTCGCGGCTGACCGCTGAGCATGGTGATCGTCGACACCACCGTGTGGATCGACTATCTGAACGGGATCGCAACCCCCGAGTCCGAGTGGCTCGACCGGGAGACCGCACGTCGGCGACTCGGGCTCCTCGATCTGATGGTCTGCGAGATCCTGCAGGGACTCGCGACTGACGACGATGCTGCCCGCGTACTGCGTCAACTACGACGGTTCGAGATTTTCGAAACCGGTGGCGTCGAACTCGCCGCGGCCGCCGCACGCAACTACCGCCAGCTCCGTCAGCGACGCCGCACGGTCCGGAAGACGATCGACTGCCTCATCGCGACGTTCTGCCTGCGCGACGCGCATGCGCTGCTCCACGCCGACCGCGACTTTGACGCCTTCGAAGAACTGCTGCACCTGCAAGTCGTTCACCCGTAACGCTACTCGTGTAGTCAGATTCGCAAGTCGGCGCAGGTCCACGCTTCAGCCGTGAAGAAAATCCCCTGCGGCCGCCGCTGGATTACTTCTTGTTGCCCATGGGTCCGATGACCTGCTGCTGGTCCGCGAACTGAAGCTGGATTGACACGCGAGGTTCCTTGCTGACGTTCGCTGTCGTGTGCCCCTTGCCGGTCAGGTCATCGATGTATTCGATCGACCCGGCGGGCAAATCGACTTTGCCCTCTGCAACCTGGAGCTGTCCGCCGCCCGTCAGATTGATGATGTACCGGCGCTCGGGACCGACATGATAATCGCTGAAGCTTCCGGGCTGTGACACACTCACCCTCGCCCCCGTGACTCTCTCCATCACCGACTGGGCGTTCAGCTCGATATTTTCCACGTGCGACAGGCCATCGGTACCCGTATAGACCCGCTGCATCATGAAGGGCTTGTGCGGTGCCTGAGCCGCAACGGCGCCCTGATCGACCTTGACCGCCCACCCAAGACCAAATCCGACCACGAAGGCTCCACCGACCAGGAATCTCGTCGTTGACCTCATTTGCCTTCCTCCCATTGACGTTCTCGTACGGCTTCGGCGAGTCCGCGCCCTGAGTCATCCTCGCCACCGGCGTGCTACGCACGTGCGAACTGTAGATATGGGGGGCAGGCCTGTCAAGGTGACTGAGAAGGCACGGCCGATTCTTAGAGATTCCCTGTCGGGGACGTGGTCTGGCACTCTCAAGGCGCAGGGGCTGCGTGAAAGCGTACACATTGTCTGCATTCGGTATAGGGTTGGACATTCGGCATTGAGCATTGAAGATGGATTCGAAGCGCGTCCTTGTAGCCGGCGGCGGCCCGGTGGGCCTCTTCGCGGCGCTGATGCTCGGCCGCGCCGGCGTGCCGGTGCGCCTCTTCGACGAGAACGTCGGGCTCCAGGAAGATCCGCGCGCGGCGACGACCCATCCCGGGACGCTGGAGGTATTGGGCGAGGCGGGGCTCGTTGACGACATGGCGCGGGTCGGCCTCGTCGCGCCGATCGTCCAGTTCTGGGATCGACCGAGCGGCGAGTGCGTCGCCGAGTTCGATCACGCACTGCTTGTGGACGACACGCCGTACCCGTATGTGATCCAGTGCGAGCAATTCAAGACCGCACGTCTCATCCTCGATCGACTCCAGACGATGCCGAACGTCGAGGTGCTGTTCGGCTATCAGGTGCTCGAGGTGACAGCGTCCGATGGCGCGGTCACCGTCTCGGTGCACGGACCCGCCGGCGTACGCCGTCATGAGGGCGCCTATCTGATTGGTGCCGACGGCGGCCGCAGCACGTGCCGCAAGCAGTGCGGGATTCCCTTCGAGGGGTTCACGTGGGCGGAGCGCTTCCTCGTGTTGACCACGCCGTTCGACTTCGAGGCGTCGCGCGGGTACTGCTACCGGAGCTACTTTGCGGATCCCGAGGAGTGGTGCAACTGCTTCAAGGTGGCGGGAAACGGACCGCCGGGGCTTTGGCGCACCGTGTTTCCTACGGATCCGCGACTGACGGATGACGAGATCCTGTGCGACGCGGCCGTACAGGCGCGGCTGCAGAAGTTTTTCCCGAGCGGCGACGACTACGAGATCGTGCACCGCAATCTCTATACGACGCATCAGCGGATCGCCACAACGTTCCGCGCCGGCCGCGTGCTGCTCGCCGGCGACGCCGCGCACGTGAACAACCCGATTGGCGGCATGGGGCTCAACGGCGGCCTGCAGGATGCTGGGAATCTGGCGGCGAAGATTGCCGCGGTGCTGCTCGGCGGCGGGCCCGACGCCCTCCTCGATTTGTACGACCTGCAGCGCCGGACCGTGGCGTCCGAGTTCGTGCAGCAGCAGTCGATCGCCAATAAGAAGCGGCTCGAGGAGCGCGACCCGGAGACGCGCGGGCGCAATCTCGCCGAGCTCCGCGCCACGGCGGCCGATCGGGAGCGCGCGCGTCAGTTCATGCGGAGCGCCGGAATGATTACGAGCCAGCGCCGTGCGGCCGCGTTCACGTTAGGGGACCTTGGTCCGGCTAAAGCCGGACACTACGTACGATGCTGAAGCTGGCCATTCCCGACATGGTGTCGCCGTCGTATTTCCCGGTCGTCGCTGCGGTGGAGCTCGGCTTCTTCAAGGCCGAGGGCATCGACATCGAGCTGGAGCTGCTGTTTCCGATCGACGCGGCGTATCGGGCGCTGCGCGAGGGCGCCATCGATTTCGTTGGTGGTTCGGCGCACGCCGCGCTCTCGGCGTTTCCCGACTGGCAGGGAGTCAAGCTCCTCTGCACGCAGGCGCAGGGCATGTACTGGTTCCTCGTGATGCACGCAGATCTCGGCGCCCGGCGCGGCGACGTCTCCGTCGTCAAGGGGCGCCACATTGGTGCGTCGCCTTGGGTCGACATGGGATTGCGTGCGCTGCTGGAAGACTCGGGCATCGACATCGTCCGCGACCACGTGCGCATTGCTCCCGTACCGCGGCTGCCGGGGCAGGCGGTCAATTTTGGCGTGACCGCATCGAAGCGGCTCGAGGAGCGCGCCATCGACGGCTTCTGGGCCAACGGCATGGGTGCGGAGCTCGCGGTACGGCGCGGCTACGGCACGGTCGTGATCGACGCACGCCGCGGCGACGGCCCGCCCAGCGCGTTCGACTACACGTTTGCAGCGCTTGCCACGAGCGACCGGCTGATCGCACGGAGTCCTGAGACGGCGGCCGCCGCCGTGCGCGCCGTCGTTGCCACACACCGCGCGCTGACGGCGGATCCCGCGCGGGGCACCGAGGTGGGGCACACGCGCTTTCCGCCGGACGAAGCCGCGCTCATCGCTGAACTCGTGCGCCGCGACGTGCCGTACTACAGCGCGGCGATCGCGCCGCAGACCGTCGCGGGACTGAACCACTTCGCGCGCCGCATGGGCATTCTGCACCGCGACGTGCCCTACGACGCCGTCGTCGCCACGCAATTCACACCGAACTGGACGTAAACTGGTAATCCGCTCCATGGCCCTGGACAAGCCGGTCGTACGCATCGCGCCCAACAACCCGGTGTTCGATCTGCCCGTGATCGTCGGCATCGAGGCAGGGCTGTTCGAGGCGGCCGGTCTCGACGTCGCTTTTTCGGCCACCTACGCCGACCGCGAGCGCGACCATGCCGGCAACCCCGTGATGGCGCGCCTCAAGGAGCAGCTGTTCGAGTGCGGCGAGGCCGACAGCTACAACGTGTGCGAGTGGGCGAGCATCGACCGGCTCGAGCGTGGGAGCCGCGACGGCCGGATTGCGGCGCTGCGCGCGGCGGTGGCCGCGCAGGCGATTCTCACGTTCGAGGAGACGCTCCAGGTGCCGCGCGACCTCGCCGACGTTCCGGTGGTCGTTCAGTGGCTCACAGGCTCCCACTACTGCACGGTCCAGATGCTCGAGAGTGCGGTTGGCGCCGATCACGTGAGGATTGAGGCGGGCGGGTTGCCGCAGACGCGCTGGGCGGCGCTCAAGGACGGCTCCATTCGCGTAGCGACGCTGATGGAGCCGTTCATCAGCCTCGGCCTCAAGGAGGGCGCGCATGTGATTGCGTCGTCCTTCTATCGGGGCGGAGAAGTGATTGCCGCCGATCTGACGCCTGACCAGCGGCGCGCCTACTACGACGCCGAGAACCGCGCGGTGGATCTCATCAACGCCGATTTCTACAAGTACGCACATCACGTCGCGGCGCACGCACAGGGTGCGCTGCAGCCGCACGAACTGCTGCGCGCGTTCGTCCGCTACAAGCACGTCGACTCCTACGATCCGGTGCTGTTTACGCGCACGTACGAGTGGATGCGGGCGCGCGGCCTCACCGAGGGCGGCAGCGACCACGCCACGCTCATCGCCGGGTAATGAGCACGAACGCAGAACCTCCGGATCCCGGATCCCGGATCCCGGATCCCGTCACATTACCCTCCGTGTGGCTGCAAGAGCTGACGTGGGAAGAGGTCGCGGCGTACCTGCGCGAGCGCGACACGGTCCTCGTCCCCTTCGGCACCACCGAGCAGCACGGCCCCGCGGGACCGCTCGGTCTCGACAGCTACGTGGCGATCGCGCTCGCCGAGGACGCGGCACGGCAGTCGGGAGTGCTGTCGGCGCCGCCGATGTGGTACGGCGACTCGAGCCACCATCTCGGCTTTGCGGGCACGATCTCGCTCCGTACCGAGACGCTGATCGAAGTCGTCTACGACATCGTGCGATCGCTGGCGCGCCACGGCTTCAAGCGCATCCTGCTCATCAACGGCCACAAGTGGACGAATCTCGCGGCGCTGACGAGCGCCGCGCGCAACATCCGCGAGTTCGAGCTGCCGGGCGTGCGGACGGCGGTGGCCGACCCCATGTATCTGGCGCGCGGCATCGCCGGTCGGCTCAAGCATGCGCCCGAGCACCACGCGGGCGAGCTCGAGGTCTCGCACGTGCTCTATAAGTTCCCCCACACAATCAGGACCGAGAAATTCTCTGACGCCGCGTGCGACTTCGATGGGCTGCTTGGCCCCTTCGGCACGGTCGACCTGTTCGGCGGCGGCGGCCGCGACACGGTCGATCAGCCGTGGACCTCGGGCGAGCAGAGGCGCTACGCGCCGAGCGGTCAGTTCTCGTCGAACCGCGCCGCGTCGCCTGAAACGGGGAAGCAGTATCACGACTACATGGTCGATCGGCTTGTCGAGTTCCTCGCGTGGTGGCAGGCGCTGCCGTGACGCACCTCTCGACCGACGTCCTCGTCGTCGGTGCCGGCGGCGCCGGCATGTATGCCGCGGTCGCCGCCGCCCGCGAGGGGCGCTCGGTGCTGCTCCTCGACAAGGGCCTTGTCGGCCGCGGCGGCGCCACGATCATGGCGCAGATGACCGTGGCCGCGGCGATCGGTCACCAGGAGCCGGACGACTGGCCGCTGCACCTCGAGGACACCCTCGAGGCGGGACGCGGCATCTGCAACGAGCCGCTCTCGCGGATGCTGTGCGAGCGCGCGCCCGAGCGGATCCTCGAGATGGAACGCTGGGGCACGCGCTGGGCGCGAGAGGGCGGCCACATTACGCAGGTGACGGCGCCCGGCCACCGGCGCAGACGTTGCTGCTACGTCGACTTTCTCAGCACCGGTCCTGCCGTCGCGGCGACGCTCCGGCATCAGGTGGCGATGACGGATCGCATCCGCCGGGTCAGTAATGTCGCCGTCATCGAGGCGTGCGTTGCCGACACGCGCGTGCGCGGCGCAGTTGCGCTCGATCTGTCGACCGGATCGCTGGTGACGATTGCGGCGCGCGCGGTGATTCTCGCTGCGGGCGGGCTCACGAAGATCTTCCGCCGCAACAGCGCGTCCACGAACATGGGCGGCGAGGCGTACTGGCTGGCGCTCGACGCGGGCGCGGAACTGGTCGACATGGAGTTCGTCCAGTTCTTTCCGATCGCGCATCTCGCGCCGCGACTGGTCGGAATGGATCCGATCATGTGGGATCCGTTCCGCTACAAGCTGGGCGGCAAGCTCCTGAACGGGCAGTTCGAGGAGTTCATCCACTGTTACGGTGGCGAGGACGAAGGGCGCTATACCGCACTGCGCGACCTCGCCTCGTACGCCATCCTCAAGGAGGTCGAGGCCGGCCGTGGGTCGCCGCACGGCGGCGTGTACCTCGATTTCCGCCACATGCCGGAAGCGACGTTGCGCAGCGCGTTCGGTCCGGTCATCGATCGGCTCCTCGCCAACGGAATCGACCTGACGCGCATGCCGGTGGAGGTGGCGCCGACCGCGCACTATCACATGGGCGGCATCGCGGTGGACGAGCGGCTCGAGACGCGGATCGAAGGGCTCTTCGCCGCCGGCGAGGCCGTCGGCGGGCCAGGCGGCGCCAATCGCCTGTCGGGGAATGCCATCAGCGAGGCCATGGTTTTTGGCGAGCGCGCGGGGCACTTCGCCGCCGCGGCGGCCAGCGCCGATCCCGGGTGGTCGCCCTCGTTCGCCGAACGGGCACGGGCTGAATTCGCCGACGTGCGCGCCCGCCAGGGCGGCGACGCAACGCCGGGAGTCGTCCAGGCGGAGCTGCAGGAGGTCATGTGG
>JBOGIR010000583.1:0-8690 GCA_050742335.1 Vicinamibacterales bacterium
CCTGGCACTCAAGCGGAGACCGGGGAAGCGCGGACGTGTGGATGAAGGTTTCATCCATAGTGTTAGATCACAACTGTCGATCCGTGGCAAGCACTCAGATCATCGCGCCGCGGTCGAGGCACTAGTCGACGTGCAGTCGGAGACACCGCTCACGCCCGGTCAGCACGTGCTGGTCGATGCCATCGTCGAGTGCATCGTCCACGAGCTCCAGACTGACACCTCACCGAACCCCAGCAGCGAGCCTCTAATCACGGCGTTAATCGATTAACGACACACGCTCGACGGGTGGCAAGCCTTCGCGATCGTATGCATAACGAGGGAGATGCAAATGAGCACAGCGATTGAGTGGACCGACGAGACCTGGAATCCGGCGACTGGTTGCACCAAGGTGAGCCCTGGCTGCGCGAACCACAAGAAGGGCGCGGCCATCTGCGCGAACGGCACGATCGTGGCGATCGACTCGCTCGAACGCGCGGTGCTTGACGCACTCGGGGCGGCGCTCTTTACGCCGAGCGTCGTCACGGCGGTCATGGCGGGCGTGCGCGAGGCGCTGCAACCTGACGCGCAAGCGACGATGGCACAGCGCATGAAGAAAGACCTCGCCGCCGTCGAGCGTCAGATCGCCAATCTGACGGACGCGATCGCGCTCGCGAGCAGCCCGTTGCCACCGCTCGTCACCAAACTGCACGAGCGACGGCAGCGACGCGATGACCTGCTCGCGAGCATCGCCGCCGCTGACAGCCGCGCGACCGTCGATCTGCGTCTCATTGAGCGACAAGTGCGGGCGAAGCTCGACGACTGGCGCAGTCTGCGCACACGCAACGTGCAGACCGCCCGGACATTGTTCCGCGACGTGCTCGACGCGCCGATCACAGTCACGCCCGAGCATGGCGGTTTTCGCTTCGAAGGCCGTGCCGATATGGGGCGATTGCTCACGGGCACGGCGTGCAACACGTGTGGCGTCCCCACGGGGTTATGAGGAACATAGGCAGTCTACCTGTGTGGCGTCCGTGACGAGATTCGAAGAACGTAGGCACTGGCAGCCGGCAACATTCGTCGTAGGCGTCGCCGCGTAGAATTGACCTAGCGATTCGACGAACACGAGGGTTCATATTCAGCAGCCAGAGGACGCGACTGCGCGCAGCACTGGGATCAGCCTAGACGGGTGCCCCTGGTAGGTAGCTTTGGCGAGCGGCGTAGAAAAACGGACCGAATCAATTCTCCCAGCACGCAACACGGCCAAAGGCGACGCTGCCCTCACGGTTGAGTGCACCGGTATCCGTTTGTGCCACGGCGCGCCCTGAGAAGCGTCCATCGCCGGCCCGTTGGCTGACAACCAAAAACAGCCGGTCAAACCCGCTGTGAGGAAACATTGCGGTGAGTTCGTGGTCGCTTGTGAGCATCCATGCGCCATGCGTGAGCCGCTGACTATCCTCTGGATAGCGCGACAAGATTCGCCGGTATTTCGAATCTCGGACGGGTGTCGCCGTCAGAGTGAAAAAGCGAGGTGGCGTATAGAGCCGCCACTGTGATTCAGGCAGGGTGGAGAGGCTTGGTGTCCACTCAATCGAACGCAACTCATAACAGCCGACTACATCGTTGACCGATAGTGTCACGTTCTGCGCCGCAGCGGTCTCATGCGGCTTGTTCGCGAGAATAGCGACAAAAACGGCAGCTGAGAGAAGGACATAACCATGACCGGTCTGCCGGAGAGTCGGCTTCACTATTAAGATTATGACCCCGCCATCGTGCTGCGGTTCCCTAGCAGCGCGTGGTTAAAGGTCTCCTTCTGACGCGCCGACGGGTAGCAACTCGAAACGATGATGCGGCATGAACTCGGACGAGTGATCGGCGGATGGCGTCCCGTGGTCGCGCCAAAGACCGACAGTACGCGTCCACAGCGCGATGACGAGCGCCAAGACCGCTGCCAGTCGCCCCTGCAGGCTCCGCGGCGTGCCGATGCCACAGAGGGTTCGCATGAAGAGTCCCAGGTTGAACCCGCCGACGTGGACGAACAACCGTTTCAGGATATTGGCGTGGCCCCGCAGATGCGTCCGCCGCATGCCGCCGGTTTCGTAGAGATGCGCGTTCGGCCGTTCCAGGAGTTCGCTCCGTCGCCGCAGCAAGGCCAGCCCACGCGCGCCGCGGATGCGCCGGCGATTCGCATACACCGCGTCACGGGCCGCGGCGTTCGTGTTCCAGTTGCGCCGGCCGCGGTTCGGTTCGGCGATGTACGTCCGCACCTCGAGCTGGGCCAAATCCACGAGCATCTGATTGCTGTGATACCCCTTGTCGGTGACGGCCTCCTCGATCACCGCGGTGTGCCCGTCTGTCACGGCGGCCACGGCTTCGAGCTCTTCGGCGGCCGCCGTCAAGGTGTCGGTGATCGTCGTGGTATCGCCCTGATCGGCGCCCTGCACCGTCACCGCCACGACCGCGCCGGTCTCCATGTCGACGGCGTGCTCAGCCTTGTGGGCCAGGTGTGTGCGACCGTCCTTCATCTTCGTGATGCGCGCGTCGGGGTCATGCGGATGCCGCCAGTCCTTGTTGCGGCCCTTCTTCGGCCGCTTGCGATCCAGCCGCGCCAAGTCGGCCCGCGTCGGCGTCTCGATGCCCGAGGCCTGCGCGAGCCGCGTCAGAAACTCCTGATACGTCTCGCCCGAATCGCGCCGCACGATACTCCGCAACGCGGCGTTGGCTTCGAGCGTCGTGGCATCGATGCCAATCGTCTTGCCCTTGATCAGATCCGCGGTCGCCAGCACCTGCAGGATCCACGTGAAGACGGCACGGTGCGTTTCCACGTCGATCAGGCGCCGCGTCCGCGAGATCGTCGAGTGCTCGGGCGCCGCCTCCTCGAGGCCCAGGCCCAGGAAGCCACGCAGCGCGAGCGAGTCGGCGGTGCGCCACGCGATGCCGCGCTCCGAATCGATCCCTTCAAAGTAGCCGATCAGCAGCAGCCGGAAATATGTGCCCGGCGTCAGACTCGGGCGGCCGATCGTCGTGGCGTAGAACGGCGCGCATTGCGCTTCGACGAACTCGTCGAAGCTGTGCGTGTCGAGGACCTGATTCAGCCGCTGATAGAACGGATGCCCGCCCGTGACGGGCAGCTCGTGCGCGGCAATCCACAACCCCGGCGTGCGCGCGCGATCCTTGCGTCGGCCCATTGCCATGCGCGAGAGTGTAAGGCGAGGGATCGATCTTGTCGATCCCCCTCGGCACGATCTGTCGTTCGAGCGACTTTAACCACAGGCTGCTAGCCGTGAGGAGAGATGCCACACTGTGCAATCGCGAAATCTCGCTTTAAGGGACGCGCCGATGCCGGGCGATTGCTTTTGCAGGAACCGCGTTCACCAACGTGCGGGACAAAGCCGACCGAGCGAAGCGAGGAAGGGTTTCGTCCCCACCGGGAACCGCACCCGATTGGAATCCCCTTCACGCGCCTGTATCGTGCGGCCAACGGCACCGTCGCCACGGCGGTCCCGTCACGGCGCCGACTCCCCGCTTCAGCCCTGCGCGACCAAGGTCCATCTCCATGGTGCGAGGGGCGTGCTGAAGGCGAAATTGCATTCGCTGTGCCGTGATAGGGAAACCAGGGTGGGGACGGGACCTGAGAACAAGGTCACCTCGTTCCGAGAAGGCGGCCCACGAACCAATCGCTCGCATCGGGAGGGGAGGGGATGTAATATTTCGCAACACCGGGTGGGGCGGAACGAACCATCCAGATTTACATGGTCTGAGAACGGTTGGTCGAATTGCTACCGGAAGGTAGTGCGCGAGTTTCATGATTCTCCGGCCAAACACTTGGGAGAGCGATCATGAGAAATACGCTTCGGTCGAGTGTGCTCGTGGCTGTTGGGCTGTTAGCCGTTTCAATCCCGCTGTTCGCGCATCACGGAAACGCCTCGTACGACAACACAGAAGTCACGATCAAAGGAACTGTAACAGCGTGGCTCTGGACGAATCCCCATTCCTTCTTGAAGGTCGATGTGAAGGATGAAAACGGCAACATCGTACATTGGGTCTGCGAGAACAATGCTCCGTCCACTCTCGTCAACTTTGGCTTCACCGCGAAGACGTTCAAGCCTGGAGACGAGGTTACGGTTGTGATGTCTGCGACATCCAAGACTCTGCCCGTCGGCCGGATCAGTCGGACCATACTCGCCAACGGCTATGTGATGAATTCATCAGTGCCATAGGTAATGGTGCAAGGGGATTGTTCGCGCGAAGCGGGTCGCGTCGAGTGGCCGGTGTGGGGCTTGAGTCCCCCTAGAGCACCGCCGGATCTCGAGACTGATTCCAGTGACGGGCCCTACACGACGAAAGGATTGCGAACATGCCGAAGCGTTTTGTCGGTCCAACAATTGTTCTTGCCGCGCTGGCGTTTTCGCCCGTCACACGCCCTCAAACCGCTCCTCTGGCGCCGCAGACGGACACCCCTGCCAAGCCTGCGAATGGCCAAAATGAGAATATTCATGTCGACGGTTGGAACCGCCCGCAAACGTCCTTGGAGGCTTCCGGTAAGAAACCGGGGCCCGCTCCAGTCCACGATCTATCTGGAATTTGGGAGCCGGTCCCAGGGTACAGGGACGGTGTCTTTGCGAACGGCCCGCGGGACATGCCCTCGGATCCGGCGCATGAAGCCATGATGCCGTATACGGCTTTGGGAAAAGAAATGATGGATTCCCATAAGGCGGGATTCGGAGTCAACATGGCTCCGATTTCGGAGATCAATGATCCCTTCAACACCTGTGATCCGATTGGGTTCCCGCGCATAAATCTATTCAACCTACGGGGGTTGCAGATCGTTCAAACCCCGAGACAAATGCTGATCCTCTATCAAAACACCAGGACATGGCGCAACATCTGGACGGACGGGCGAGAACTGCCCACGGAAATTACCGAGCCACGGTGGTTCGGATACTCGGTTGGCAAGTGGGTGGACCCTGCCACGCTGGTGGTCACGACCATCGGGCTGGATGAAAGCACCTGGATCGATAATACGGGGCGGCCCCATAGCGACGAACTGTCCGTGGAAGAAATCTTTCATCGCGTGGACGAATTCAACATCGACCTCACGGTGACCATTACCGACCCGAAGATGTATGCCAAACCCTGGGTGCCGCTTAACAAATTCCGGCTGGGGATGAATTCCCCGGACTTCGATATTCGCGAGATGATTTGCGCGGTCTCGCAGCAGACCCTCTTCAACGAACTAATGAAGGATGTTGTTCCTCTGTCTCCGAACAAGTAATCTGACCGCATCTCGCTTCCCGAGAGGGAGATTCCATCCCCGACGGCCTGTGACCGCCAGCCCATCGCGCATAGAGTGTGCCGTGTCGAGCTTATCGACCCGCTGACGGTTCGTGCGGACGTCGAGCAACGGCTGTTGAAGTGGCGCTCCCTGATTCACGACCGGAAGACGCACGCCCTGCGGCTGCTGAAGCAACTCATCGTCGGACGGCTGGAGCTGATCCCGAACATGGAAGAGCGGTACTACGGCTTTTGGGGCACCGGCACGCCGCTGCCGGTCATCGCTGGAGTCGTACCACAGAGCGTGGCGTCCCCACGGGCCTCGGGGGACACCCAAAACCGGCAATTAATGGACACCTCAAAACCGGCAATTAACTAACGCCGGCCAAGACGTTGACGCAGGTCGTGGACGTGTAGTCCCTCGGCCGCATGAGCAACGCCTTGGACGACAACGAACAGCAGCGAATCTGTGCGCTCGGCAGGCTGGGCTGGCCGCTTCTGCGGATCCAGCAGGCGACGGGTGTCCGCCGAGAAACGGTGAGCGGCTACCTCAAGGCCGCCGGGATTCCGGTGCGCGGCCGGGGCCGACCGAGCGAACGCAAAGCAAAACCGGCAATTACGGAGGGGGTGTCCACCCACTCTGATCCAAAACCGGCAATTTCGCCGCCGGAGGTGTCCACCGACTCTTCGCCGGCTCGGAGCCCCAGCGCGAGCGCCTGCGAGCCGTATCGCGAACTGATTGAAGAGGCCGTCGGCCGTGGCCGCAACGCCGTCGCGATCTATCAGGACCTCGTCGACGATCACGGCTTCACCGGCAAATACGCCAGCGTCAAACGCTTCGTCGCGAAGCTCCGAGGGACGACACCGGCGGAGGCGCGGGTCGTGATCACGACGGCGGCTGGTGAAGAAGGCCAGGTCGATTACGGCGAGGGCCCAATGGTGCGGTGGCCGGCGACCGGCAAGTACCGACGCACGCGGCTGTTTGTCTTCACGCTGGCGTGCTCGCGCAAAGCGGTGCGGCTGCTGACGTGGCGCTCGAGCGCGCAGATCTGGTGCGAGCTGCACGAACGCGCGTTTCGCCGGCTCGGTGGGACGACGAAGCTCATCGTCCTCGACAATCTCAAAGAGGGCGTGCTCACGCCCGACATCTACGACCCAGCGCTCAATCCGCTCTATCGCGACATGCTGGCGCATTACGGCGTCGTGGCGCTCCCGTGTCGCGTCGGCGATCCCGATCGGAAGGGCAAAGTCGAAGCCGCCATCGGCCACACGCAAAAGACGCCGCTGCATGGCCAGCGCTTCGAAAGCATCGAAGCCGCGCAGACCTATCTGGATCGCTGGGAGGACCACTGGGCCGACACGCGCATCCATGGCACCACCAAGCGCCAGGTCGCCGTGATGTTTGCCGAGGAACGACCGGCCCTGGGGCCGGTCCCGATCGAGCCGTTTCGCTACTACCAGTTTGGCGAGCGCACGGTCCATCTCGATGGCTGTGTCGAAGTCGAGGCCGCCTTCTACGGGGCGCCGCCGGGCTGGATTGGTCATCGGGTCCCGGTGCAATGGAACGCGCTGCACGTCCGACTGATGGATCCGAAGACCGGGCGATTACTGCGGGAGCACCTGCGAGCCCCACGCGGCTGGCATCGCCTCGACGTCCGTGATCAACCGACGCGCACGCCCCCGACCACCCTCGCTCTGCTCGGACGCGCGACGACCGCCGGCCCCTCCATCGGCGTCCTCTGCCGACATCTCCACGTGCACGGCGGGGCGCACGGCATCCGCCAAATCCTCGGCGTCCTCGCGCTCGCGAAGAAACACGGCGTCGCGGTCGTCGACGACGCCGCGAAGGCCGCCCTCGACGTCGGCGTCCTCACGTATCGCTTCGTTCGCAAATACGTCGAGCGCCGGCCGCCGGTCCCGCTGACCTTACGCCAAATCGATCCGCTCATCCGACAACTCACGCTGTACCGCGACCTCGTAGATCAGAAAACAGGAGGCTCTGAATGACTCTCGTCGAATTGGATCGGGCGCTCCGCAAGCTCCGACTCTCCGGCATGGCCGACGTCCTCGAAACCCGGCTCCGACATGCCCAGACGGAACGGCTGCCGCCGCTCGATCTGGTCAGCACGCTCGTGACCGACGAGCTGCAACGACGCGAAGATCGGCTCTTGGCCCGACGCCACAAGCTCGCCGGCTTCCGCGATGCCGACCGCTCGCTCGATCGCTTCGATTTTGATTTCAACAAGAAGATGAATCGTGTGCTGATCTACGAGCTCGCCACCGCCCGCTTCATTCAGCAGCGCGAGGACGCGCTCTTCCTCGGACCGCCCGGCACCGGAAAAAGCCATTTGGCTCAAGCGATCGGGCACGCGGCTATCCAGCAGGGCTATCGCGTCATCTATCGCGAAGCCCACGTGCTCCTCGAAGCGATCGCTGAGGCCGCCATCGACGGCACACGCAAGGCGTTGCTGGCCGATTTGGCCACGGTGCCCCTGCTGATCATCGACGACCTCGGCATGCGGAAGCTGCCGCACACCGCCGCTGAAGACTTGCTCGAGCTGATCATGCGCCGGTACGAACGGGCGTCCACACTCCTCACGTCGAATCGGCCCGTGGACGATTGGGGCAAACTGCTCGGCGACATCGCAGCGGTCACCGCCTTGCTCGACCGGCTCTTACATCATGCCCACGTGCTCAAGTGCGGCCCGCGAAGCTGGCGAACGAAGGTGCAGACAGACTTGCGGACGGAGAGCGGCTCGAAGTAGAACTCACCAGTCTCGGCCGGCGCCCAGAAATTGCCGGTTTTGACTGTCCACAAATTGCCGGTTTTGAAGTGTCCACCGAGGCCTGGTGCGACAGAGCCAGGCGATGACGTATGGGGTCGCCAAGGGCATCTTACGCGACCCTGGCCTTGCCGAGGATGCCGCACAGGAAGCCTTCCTTAGAGCCCACCGGCGCCTTCGGGACCTCGACGAGCCTCGTCGATTCCGTGCGTGGCTGCGACGTATCGGGTATCGAGGCCGTCCCCGTGCCCAGCGTGTAGGCCTCTTCGTACTCAGGCGCCCGTTCGTCGTAGTAGGCAAGCATCCGTCGGCGAAGGTCGGGATCCATGTGCGCCGCGCCGCCTTCGGATGTTTCAGTTAGTGCAGTTAACGTCTCGCGCTCACCCGCGACCGACAACGTCCACAGCAGCCGACGGGCACAGCGCGGAACTAGACGGCGCGGTACCTGGACTCCGCCAAAGAATGACGCCCTGTAGCATCAGCTGCACAAAGAGCGCGGCGCCGAACGCCACTGGCAGAGTAAAGAACCGCAAGGCCGGCGACAGCACGAAACAAAAGACACCAAACGTACACAATCCTGGAATGAACGCGCGGAGGAATCGTCGCGCGGCGACCGGTCCAGCCTGAGCATGAGTGAATCCGGCAATGATTGCGGTC
>JBOGIR010000584.1:0-7524 GCA_050742335.1 Vicinamibacterales bacterium
GCATGCCGATCTCGCTCGCGCTCCTGCTGCCGGGGACGAGCATGAACAACCTGTCGGGGCGCCGGCCGACGGCCACGATCGGTGCGGGCGGCGGCAACGGCGGCCAGATGAACCTCTATTACGCCGATGGCGGCATGAACATGTCGAACAACTCCGGGCAGCAGCACCTGGAGGTGCCGCAGTCGGCAATTCGGGAATTCAAGGTGAACATCAGCCAGGCGTCGGCCGAGTTCAATGCCGTCGGCGGCGTCGTCCAGGTGGCCACCAAGAGCGGCACGAACCGGTTCAGCGGCGAGGTGTTCGAGTTCTTCCGCGACAAGAGTCTCAATGCCTTCGATAGGCTCGAGAAGGACCTGCACGATCGACTCGGCGAGCCGAAGCCCGATTACCGGCGTCATTCGGCGGGCGGGGCATTCGGCGGTCCCATCATCCGCGATCGCATGCACTTTTTTGCGTCCTTCGAGAGGTCCAAAGAGGAGGAGCGTGCCATAGTCGAGACCGGTCAACCGCAGTTCTACTCGGCGCTCGAAGGCAGTTTCCCGCGGACGTACATGAGGCGTGCGTGGATGGCGCGCGTTGATTACCAGCTCAATCAGCGGCAGACGCTCTTCTGGCGGTATGTCACCGACCTGGAACACATTCGGTGCGAGGACTGCGGCGGCTTCAACGCGGCAAACGTCGGCGCCAACGTCTGGTCGCCGCGCGATTCGAATCTGCTCGCCCACACGTGGGTGATCGGTTCCCGGATGCTGAACGAGGCTCGGGTGCAGCTCCCGCCGTCGCATCTGGATAACCGCAATGCCCCTCCCGGCATCGACTTCTGGACACCGGACAGGAAGGGAGAGTTTCCGCCGGAGCGGTTCAAGGACTATACCGGGATTTTTCAGTTTCCGAGCCTGACGTGGGGCTCCAACGCCTTGTCGATGAACTGGACCGATCGGCAGGAGTACCGCGATGACTTCTCAATCTCGATGGGGA
Organism: Vicinamibacterales bacterium; assembly: GCA_050742335.1. GTDB lineage: Bacteria > Acidobacteriota > Vicinamibacteria > Vicinamibacterales > UBA2999 > DATCJA01. Next base: position 979 of record JBOGIR010000584.1, read on the forward strand.
ACCACCAGCTGAAGACCGGCGGAGCGTACGTGCGGCTCTATTCGCCCGAGGAGCAAGGCATCAACCTCCGCACCTGGGTGTTCGACCGTGACCAGTTCTTCGATGGTTCGGCAGCGGCCATGGCCAACCTGCGGAGCCCGATTCAGTTCACGGCGACATTCCCACCGCTGCCGCGGCAGCTCGAAAACCATTGGATTCAGGGCTACGTCGCCGATCAGTGGCGTATGCGTCCGAATGTCACAGTGGACCTCGGGCTGCGGTACGACAATCAGTTCCATTCATTCAACTATCACACCAGCCTGGTGGGCCGGGAGCGCCTCGGTCAGCTGGTCAATCCGAGGTCGCGCGGCGACCATAACAACGTCGCTCCGCGGCTCGGCGTGGCGTGGGATGTCAACAGCGACGGGCGATCGGTGGTCCGGGCCGCGTATGGTTGGTATTACCAGTACGTGATGCAGAACCAACTGCGCCCCGAGCTGACGGCGCTGCTGCAAAGCAACGTCAACATCAGGAATCCCTCGTATCCCGATCCGTACGGCGGGTTGTCGCCGCAGCAGTTCGTCACGGTGTCGGCGGCGCCGAACGTGAACATCCTGGACGACGGAATCGAGAACGCGGAGGCCAAGGGGGTGACGGTCGGCTTTTCGCACGAACTGCGCCCGAACATGGCCGTGCACGTTGACGGCATCTTCACGGATGTCGACAAGATGACCCAGTCGGCCAACATCAACACGCCCCTCAACGCGGTGCGTCCGATCGCGGGGTGGGGGAACATCGTCCAGTTGCGGTCGGCGGGCTTCCACGACTATCGGGCGATGTTGGTGCGGCTCGACAAGCGGCTGGCCGGCCGGCATCAGTACATGCTGTCCTACACCCTGGCGAAGGAGACGAACCAGGGGCCCACCGGCACCATCACCGACTTCTATTATCCGGAGCTCGACCGCGGGCCGGGCAACGGTGAGCGGCGTCACAGCGTCGTGGCGAGCGGCTCGGTGTTGTTACCGTACGACATCAACGTTGGCGGCATCTGGACGCTGCGCTCGACGATGCCGTTCAGCGCCCGCGCGGGACGCGACCTGAACATCGACGGCGCGGCCGGGAGTGATTATGTGCCGGGCACCACACGGAACCAGGGCAACCGAGGGAACAACGAGGCCTTCCTCGCCTCGGTGAACGCGTGGCGGGCGCAGAACGGCCGGGCGCCGATTGCGGCAAGTCAGCTCGCCACCAACGCGTACAACCGCTTCGATGTCCGGGCCAGCAAAGCGGTGACGATGGGTACTCGAAGGGTCGAGTTCATCGCCCAGGTGTTCAACCTGTTCGGGCGCGACAACTGGGGCATCGCGGGAACCTGGCAGGAGAACGCCTTGTCCGACGCCTTCGGGCGCATCCTCGAGGTTCAGCCGCGCCAGCAGGCGGAGCTCGCGGTGCGGTTCACGTTCTGAGCTGGTCGGTAGTTGGTAGGCGGTAGTCGGTAGTTGGTAGGCGGTAGGTTGCAGGCGTAGTTGGTAGTTCGTTAGTCGGTAGATCAGAGGCTACCAGCTACCGGCTACCAGCTACCAGCTAACTCAGGGAGACAGCAACATGGCGAGCTCAGTTTCGAGATGGGCGCTACGCGCGAGCGTCCTTGTTGCCGCGATCATCGTTCTTATCCTCTCCGGCCTGTCGCGGTCAACCAGCGGTCAGGCCCCCGTTCCGTTTCGGACACCACCACCCGGATCGCCGCCCGCGAAGATCCGGCCATACGCTGAGTTCGCAGGCTGTCCGGAGGAACCCGCGCTGTTCCACCGCTGCGCGCAGGAAAAGGCAAAGACTTTCAGCCCTCCGCGCACTCCGGATGGCAAACCGGACTTTCAGGGCTACTGGAACCGCATCGGCATTCGCAATCTGGAGAACATCGAGGAGCATCCGGAATCATTGGATGGTTCCGGAGGGAGAAGCTCGATTGTCGACCCGGCGGACGGACGGATTCCGTACCAGCCGTGGGCGGCGGCCAAGCGAGATACCCACTTCGACAAATACCTCGATGCCGGGCAGTATTGCCTTCCCGACGGTGCGCCGCGCTTCTTGTGGGGAGCGACGAAGTTCGTCGTGCAGACCCCTGGATACGTGTTCATGCTCAACGACTATGCCGACACCTACCGGATCATCCCGACTGACGGGCGGCCACACCTCGGCCCGAGAATCAGGCTCTGGCAGGGGGATTTGCGAGGCCGGTGGGACGGAAACACGCTGGTCATCGACCCAACCAACCAGTTGGCGGAAACGACGCTCGATCACATCGGCAACTTCATCACCCCGGACGCGAAGGTTGTCGAACGCCTGACCATGATTGACAAGGACGTCATCCACGTCACGGCCACGGTCGAAGACGCGAAGGTGTTCACGCGACCGTGGACGGTAGCGTTTGGATGGCGGCGGAATCCGAACCCCAAGTACGAATCGTGGGAGCAAGGGTGCTGGGAGGGCGTGCAGTCCTCCCTGAAGTACACCGACGAGGGGCGCAAGCGTTCTCGTGGCGCGTTCGAGAAGTAAGGAGGACGAGATGACAAGCCGGGCCGTGCGCACCACGATCGTCATCGCCTCCGGAGTCGTTTTGCTGGGGGCTTTGTGGCTCTCGATGAACCGGGTGCCCGCTGAGACGGCGGCGGCCGCCGCACAGGACGGCCTGCCCCGCACCACCGATGGCAAGCCGGATCTTTCGGGCATCTGGCAGGTCCTCACCACCGCGGCCTGGAATATTGAAGACCATCAGGCCGCCAAAGGCGTCCCCGCCGGCCAAGGCGTAGTCGAAGGCGGCGAGCTCCCTTACTTGCCCGCGGCGCTCGCAACAAGGAATGAGAACTTCAAGAACCGTCTCACCCTGGACCCGGAGACGAAGTGCTTTCAGCCTGGCATGCCGCGCGTGATGTACATGCCATATCCGTTTCAGATTATTCAGACACCCACTTACATCGGCTTGCTGTTCGAGTACGTGCATACGACCCGTCACATCCGCATGAACAGCGAGCATCCGGAGGGACCCATCGAGTGGGCGCTGGGCGACACCCGTGCGCGCTGGGAAGGCGACACCCTCGTCACCGACGTCATACACTTCAACGACGACACGTGGCTCGATCGAGCGGGGAACTTCCACAGCGAGCAGATGCATCTCGTCGAGCGCTTCACGATGCTCGATCGCGATCACATCAATTACGAGGTGACGGTCGAGGACCCGAAGGTCTTTTCACGCCCGTGGAAGATGAGCATGCCGTTCTACCGGCGGATCGAGAAGAATCTCCAGATCCTGGATTACGAGTGTCAGTCTTTTGATTCTTAGGAATGAGGAGGCAGTCCGATGAGGAAACTCTTGCTGCTCATGATCGGTTTCGGGCTGTGCTGGGCCGCAGCGCCAGCGCTGGCTCACCATTCATTTGCCGCGGAATTCGACGCCAGCAAGGAGGTCACGCTGAAGGGGACCCTGACGAAGCTCGAATGGGTCAATCCGCACGGCTGGCTGCACATCGATGTCAAGAGGCCGGACGGCAAGGTCGACAGCTGGGCGGTTGAAGCCGGCGGGGCGACGGCGTTGATGCGGGCCGGGGTGCGCCAGACGGATTTCAAACTCGGCGTCGAGCTCACGGTGCAGGGATTCCTGGCAAAAAACGGCACCAAGACGGTCGCCGGGCGAGAGGTCAAAACCGCCGACGGCCGAAACTTCTTCGTCGCGGGTCAGCAGGCCGGAAGGGGAGCTCCGTGATGTGGGATGTGTGATTCGTGATGGGCGAGGGGCATGACGTGCGTCGAGTTCTCTGCCTGGTGACGGTTGTCGTGAGCGCTGCGCTCGTCTCGGCGCAGGCGCGCCGTGCGACGCTGGACATCTACGTCGTCGATGTGGAGGGCGGGAACGCCACGCTCTTCGTGTCGCCGTCCGGTGGGTCGCTGCTCATCGACACGGGCAACGGCGGGGCAGGCGCCGCACGCGACGCCGGGCGCATCGTCGACGCGGCGAGGGATGCCGGCCTCTCGCAGATCGACCACCTGATCACCTCGCACTGGCACGGCGATCACTACGGCGGCCTCGCCGAGCTCGCGTCACGCATGCCGATTCGACACTTCATCGATCACGGACCGACCGTCCAGAAGAACGAAGCCACCGAGCGGTTCCTGGAGACGACGTATCCGGCGCTGTACGCCAAGGCGAAGCACACGGTGGTGAAGCCGGGCGACACGATTCCCGTGCCTGGTCTCGCGGTGCGCGTGGTGACGTCGAACGGCGCGGTGATCGGCGCGGCGCTGCCGGGCGCCGGGCGGCCCAATCCGCTGTGCGCCGCGGGACCCACACCTGTCAATGCCATCCCCGAGGACCCTGAATCGGTGGGGAGCTACGTCACGTTCGGCCGCTTTCGCGCGCTGCACCTGGGCGATCTCACGAACGACAAGGAATTCGAGCTGGTGTGTCCGGCCAACCGCATCGGGACCGTCGATGTGCTGCTCGGCCTGCATCATGGACAGGACACGTCGAACTCGCAGCCGTTCGTCCACGCGGTGCAGCCGAGGGTGGCGATCATGAACAACGGCACGCGCAAGGGTGGATGGCCGGTGGTGATGCGAACGCTGTACAGCTCGCCGGGCTTCGAGGACGTGTGGCAGATGCACTTCTCGCTGCTGAGCGGTCAGGAGTACACGGCGCCGGGGTTGTTCATTGCCAACGGCGTGGACGACCAGCCGAGCGCGATGCCGATTGAACCGATCCCGCTTCCGCAGCCCGGTTCGAATGCGCCGCCGCCACCGGTGCACGGCGGGCGCGCGTACTGGGTCAAGGTGTCGGCGCAGGAAGACGGGACGTTTACGGTGACGAACGCCCGCAACGGCTTCTCGAAGGTCTACCGGCGAGAGGTGCAGGGGACGCGTTAGAGCACGGGCCGCGCACGCTGAAGTGTGCGCTTACAGGTACAGTACGTGGGCCGGGTGCCGCGAAGCGCAAGTCAAACGACGCGAGCGGACCCGGCGAGGCAGTCGATCTTCTATTTGATCTCCCGTATTTGCACATTGCGGTACCGTACGAGCCCCCCCGCCGCCTGCAGCGCAACGGGTCCGCGTGCGTACTTGCTGTCGGTGGCTTCGGCTGTCAGCGTGCCGTTCAGCCGTGCCGTCATCTTTGGTCCGACCGCTCTGATCTCGACCGTGGTCCAGATGTTGCCGGAGTCGAACTTCACGAGCGGCTTCGCGACGTTGACGATGGACCCGGTACGTCCGTCCTGGTCCTTGCGCGTGTCGTTGATGTTCAGTTCATAGCCGTTCTCGATTCCAGGGTCTCGGGGATCGGTGATGCGGAACAGAATCCCGCCGTTCGACTCCGGCCGTGCCCACACCTCGGCCCGAAGCTCGAAGTCGCCGTACGACTGTCTTGAGACCAGGAATCCCCTGGGCACGTCGGCCTCGGCGATGCCGTCGGCGATGTGCCAGTTGGCGTTGCCGGTCATCGTCCAGTTGTTGAAGTTCTTGCCGTCGAACAACGTCACCCAGCCGGCGCCGGTCTGTCCGAGCACGGCTGGCGCACGGCCGATACCCGCTGATCCAACGAGGAAAAGTGCCATGACAATGGCAGATGTACGCATCGCGGCCACTCCTTGCATAGATGAAACGCCGGCATCATATCCGATTTGCCGCAGGGCTCCGCACCGTGCCGACACGCGTCAAACCACCGGTCGGCGAGGCGTGCCCCGGCACCAGGTGTCCCCGTCCCTGGCAACGCACTTTTCGTGTACCATGGTCGCCGTCACCGACGAGTCCGGCCGCCCGCACGGTGGTGGCCCGTCGCATGTTCGCCGGTGTTTCCCGGTTCTCGTGGAGGAGGTCTTACATGACAGCTGTCTTGGGACGATGGGTTGTTCCGATCGCAGCCTTCGTCTTGGCAACGGCACTGGGAACAGCGGTTGCCGCCGCTCAGGGTGACTCCAGTGCCGTCGTCACTGGCGTCATCGCCGACGCGCAGGGCGGCGTGCTGCCCGGTGTCACTGTGACATTACGCAACGTCGAGTCCGGCACGGTGCGGACTGCGGTGAGCGAACCCGACGGCCGGTATCGCCTGGCCGGATTGCTACCGGGCCGGTACGCTATCCGTGCCGAGCTGAGTGGTTTTGCGGCGGCGGAGGTCACCAATCTCACGCTAACGATCGGCCTCGCCCTGCAGCGGAACCTCACGATGGCGCTCCAGGGCATCACGGAGGCGTTGACCGTGACCGCGCAGGCGCCGGTCGTCGACACCACGAGGACCGAAGTGGGGATGGTGATCACACAGGAACAGATCGAGATGCTGCCGATCGCCAACCGGCAGCCGACGTCGCTGACGCTGCTGCTGCCGGGAACGCAACTGCCCACTGGCACACGGCGGGCGCGGCCCACGGTGGGCGCGGGGGGCGCCAACCCCAACCTGACGACCTCGTATGTGGACGGCGGGCCGAACCAGCTTTACAACTCCGGTCAGGAGTTCCTGGAGGTGCCGCAGTCGGGGATCCGGGAGTTCCGGGTGGACGTCAGCGGCTCGTCGGCGCAGTACAGCGC
>JBOGIR010000585.1:0-3963 GCA_050742335.1 Vicinamibacterales bacterium
CCTTACGGGAACCGTACCCAGCAAGAGCCACCTACGCCGTCGCAACGACCCTGCCTCCCTTCGCAGCGCCCATCCCTAGATTCCAACGGCGGCATCGGCGTATGGCCCCTTGGCGAGTCGATCACCATCACGCTACGCCGAGTGCACATGTATGGAATCATCGGCATCGTCCTGGTCCTGCATGTTGTCATCCTGCACCTCACCGGCATTCGACTTGGTGGCCATTGAGTATTGCCTCAGTTCATGCCCAACAACCCGGTTGCAGGCGACGCGCTTGAAGCCGCGCGCGCCTGAACGGGGACGTTGGGCCGCGAGCTCATGTGGCTCAGCGCCTGAGCCATTGCGGCTGATACTCTTAGGGCGTGAAGATCAGTGAGGTGCTTCGAATGCTGCAGGACGACAGGTGGTTCCTAGTGGCTACCCGCGGGAGTCACCGTCAGTTCAAACGTCCTTTGAAACCCGGACGTGTCACAGTTGCCGAAAAGCCGAGCGATGATCTTGCTCCCGGTACTCTGAACAGTATCCTGAAGCAGGCCGGGCTCAAGAAGTGAGGGTTGAAAGAATGCGCTACGCGATCGTTATCGAGAAGGCCAACGGCAACTACTCGGCCTACGTGCCCGATCTGCCTGGATGCGTTGCGACCGATGACACCGAGGCGCAGGTCGAGTCACTCATCCGTGAAGCGATCGAGTTTCATGTCGCAGGGCTCCGTGAAGATGGTCTTCCTGTGCCCTTGCCGTCCAGCAAGGTCGAGTACGTCGACGTCGCGGTCTAATCCCGCGTTCGAGCGGACGGCCGCAAGCGCGCTTCGCTCCTCGGCCGCGGCTCAAGCGCGACGTTCGCGCGAAGTCGAAGGGTGTGCGTCGGCTGACGCTCAGCCGAGTTCGCTGCTACCTCTACTATCGTGTGTCGAAGGGAACGCTGGAGGTCTTGGCGTTCTGGCACACGAGTCGTGCTCGCGAACCTCGGTTGTGACAAGCGCGGCGCCGGACCAGCCCATGCAGTGGACCCGCTCCGGCGGGCTTCGCCTGCCTTCACGGGCGGGTCAACCGCGACGCTGGGCAGACGAATGAGAGTCGTGATCAAGCTGAGTGATCCCTGGGCAATGGGCGAGGCCCTGGGCTGGCCAGCCTTTTCGGGGACCGTTGTTCACAGCGATTCCGCGTCTTGGCTGGTGGAGCTCGACCGGCCCTTCGTCCATACGAACGCGGAGTACCGGTTCCTCGTCGTGTCTTCGCGCCACGAAGGTAAATCCCTCGTCAACGCAGTTTCCGAGGACGTTCCCTGCAACATGATTCGTACGAGTCCAGAGCGGGCTTCATCAGCATCGCCGTGTGACGTGTCGTGGTGGCGCGGCGGCCATGCCATGATTGGTTCTGTGAGGGTGGATCCTGCCCAACAAGCCGATGCAGCGGACCGTTCCCCGATGCTTCCTCAAACCGGAGCGCCATGAGCAAACTATCCGCGAAGATCAAGGAGGAGATCCATGCCCTGCTCCCGCCCACCATCTTTTTCTTCATTGCCCTGCACCTTGTCGCGCTCTTCCGCGTCCTGATGCTGAAGGGAACCGGGATCGCGCTCGGCACGTCGGCCTCCGTAACAGTGGCAGCGCTGATTCTCGGCAAGGCGGTGTTGATCGCGGACCTTCTGCCGTTCATCAATCGCTACCCCGACAAGCCGCTTGCGTATAACATCGCCTGGAAGACCACGATCTACGTTCTGATAGCCATGCTTGTCCACTACCTGGAGCGTCTCGTCGACTTCTGGCGGGAAGCTGGTGGTTTCATCGCCGGCAACCAGAAGTTGCTCGCGGAGATCGTGTGGCCACATTTCTGGGCCATCCAGATCCTCCTGGTGGTACTGATTGTGATGTACTGCACGATGCGCGAGTTCGCTCGCGTGATCGGAGAGGACAAGGTGCGACGCATGTTCTTTGGGCCGCAGCAGGAGACACGGGTTGCATAGCACGCGGACCGGTCGACAGCTCCGATGAACACGGAAAGGATCAAGGTACGCACCGAGAGCGGCCAGACCATCGACGTCGTGGTTCTCAGCAAGCGCGCCGACCGGATCCAGGTCGTGCTCGGCGAAGGGATCCACAACGTCAAGTGCGACTTGACGCCGACCCGCAACGGTCTTGCGTACGCCGGGAGCGTGATGGGGCGCGAGATCGTGTACGAACGAAGCCGCGCGCAGGTTCAAGCCGACATCGACAAGCTCAATCCGACCCTGCGTAAACCCAAGCCGCGCTGACCAGGATCGGCAGCCGACCCATGCACGAGCGCGTGCCGTACGACTTGATTGCCGAACGGTGGTCGGGAGAGCGAAGCTCGCTCTTCCGCGAGCAGCCGTACCTCAGGAGAGCCGCCCGATGAAGATGAAGCGCACCCGCGGCGGCGTCGAGTACGAGGATCTCAAGCTCGGGGACGGCCCGATCGCCGAACGCGGCGCGAAAGTGGAAGTCCGATACAGCCTCTTTCTCAACCGCGGCGACCCGGTCCAGGAAAACCAGCACTATTCCTTTCGCGTCGGCAAGCGGCGCGCGATCCCCGGTCTGGAGCTGGGCGTCGAGGGGATGCGCGTCGGCGGCGAGCGACGCCTTCGGGTCGGCCCCCACCTCGCTTATCGGGATCAAGCGATTCCGGGGGTCGTCCCGGTGCGGGCGGTCCTCGAGTTCCAGGTCACGCTGCTGCGGGTGGACCGCGACGATCCGAGTCCGCAGCGCTAGTTCACCTGGATCTTCGCTTCCTTGACGACGCGCCCCCAGGTCGCGTACTCGCGCTCCATGTACTTCGCGAGCTCCTCGGGCGTTCCCGGCTTCGCCTCCATGCCCTGCTTCTCGAGAAGCTCGCGCACGTCGGGCGCCTTGAGCACCTGCACCACCTCGCGATGGAGGCGCTCGAGGACCGGTTTCGGAGTCCCGGCGGGCGCGAGGAACGCGTACCAGTTGGTCGCCTCGTAGCCGGGATAGCCCGACTCGGCGACCGTCGGCACGTCGGGCAGGTAGGCCGAGCGCCTCGCACCGGTGGTGGCGATCGCCCGTATCTTCCCCGCCCTGATGTGAGGACCGGCCGTCACCGGCGTAGCGAAGATCGCGCTGACCTGCCCGCCGAGCATGCCCTGCATCGCTGGACCGCCGCCCTTGTAGGGGACGTGGACGATGTCGATGCCGGCCATCAGCCGCAGCAGCTCGCCGGCGAGGTGGCCGGCGCCGCCGATCCCCGAGGAACCGTAGGTGATCGTCCCCGGCTTGGCCTTGGCCAGCTTCACGAACTCGGCGAGCGTATTCGCCGACAGCGACGGCTGGACGACGAGCACATTCGCGAACTCCACCGCCATGGTGATCGGGGTGAGGTCGCGCAGCGGATCGTAGGGGAGCTTCGCGATCAGGTGCGGCGCGACCGCGAGCGACCCCACCGACCCGAGGAGGATCGTGTAGCCGTCGGGCGCGCTTCTCGCGACGTCGCCGGTGGCGACGTTCCCGCCGGCGCCCGGCTTGTTCTCGACCACCACGGATTGGCCGACGCTCGCGCCGACCTTCTGTGCGACGATCCGCGCGACGGTATCGGTGCCCCCGCCCGGCGCGAAGCCGACCACCATCGTGATCGTCCGGGTCGGATAGGCGGCTTGGGCGAACGCGCCCTGGGCGAGCGCCATGCCCAGCGCGGCGGCGACGAGTTGGCGAACCATGGGGACCTCCTCCGTTACTGGGGCTTGACCCCGGCCGCGGCCAGGATGCGCTTGTTGACGTCGATCTCCACCGCCACGCTCCACGTCGGCATCGTCCGGCTCCTCCCTCCGAAAGCGCGGATCTTACCCGGGTTCGACCCCGGCTTCGCGCCCGCGCGCACCGATCAGCACCCCGAGGAGCATGTCCCAGCCCGACGAATGCCCCAACGCGGCGAGCGCCCGCGCGGCCGCCACTGCCGCGCCGTCGTCGCCGGCCGCGAGCGCGTCGGCGAG
>JBOGIR010000586.1:0-13729 GCA_050742335.1 Vicinamibacterales bacterium
GTCCCGGCCGTTCATGCCGGCCCGGCTGACACGCCAGCCGCACCGCAACGTCTGCTCGACCTTCCGGCCGATGTCGACGGACCCGCCCCTCCGATCTCTCCCGCAACCATCTCTCGCGACGCGTCCGGCCGCGCGACGATTCGCGCCGTTCGCGTGACGACCCCGCTGCGGCTCGACGGCCTCCTCGACGAACCGTTCTACACCGGCGTGCCCCCGATTTCGGACTTCATTCAGCAGGAGCCGGAGGAGGGCGCGCCGGCGACCGAGAAGACCGAAATGTGGCTGGCGTTCGATGACGACAATGTCTACGTCTCGTTTCGAAGCTGGGAGAGCGAACCGGGCCGGTTGGTCGCCAACGAGATGCGCCGGGATGGTTCCAACATGTGGCAGGGCAACGACATCGTCGCTGTCTCGTTCGACACCTTTCTCGATCGCCGCAACGCGGTCGTCTTCATTACCAATGCCCTCGGCCCACGCTATGACGGCCAGGTCACCAACGAGCGGCAATGGAATGGCGACTGGAACACGGTCTGGGATGTGAAGGCCGGACACTTCGAGGGCGGCTGGACCGTCGAGATGGCCATTCCATTCAAATCGCTTCGGTATCGATCCGGCCGCGCGCAGATCTGGGGTGTCAACGCGTTCCGCACCAGCCGGTGGAGGAACGAGATCTCTTACGTCACGCGCGTTCCGGCCGCGCGCGGGCAGTCGGGCCTCTACCAGGGTGCGTTTGCGGCGACGATGGTGGGCCTGGAGGCGCCCTCTGGATCCCGCCCCCTCGATCTCAAGCCGTATGTCATATCCGACCTCACAACCAGTCGCGCCGGCACGCCGCCAGTCTCGAACGACCTGAACGGCGACGTCGGGCTCGACGTGAAGTACGGGCTGACGCAGAACCTCACCGCCGACTTCACGTACAACACCGACTTTGCCCAGGTCGAGGCCGACGAGCAGCAGGTCAACCTGACGCGGTTCAGCCTGTTCTTCCCTGAGAAGCGCGAATTCTTCCTGGAGAATCAGGGAGTCTTCGCCTTTGGCGGCGCTGCGGCCGGCGGATTTTCGGCCGGCGGTGACGTACCGATTCTCTTTTACAGCCGGCGAATCGGGCTCAATGACGGGCGCCCGATACCCATCGTTGCCGGTGCGCGCACCACGGGTCGGGCCGGGCGTTACACCCTGGGACTGCTCGACATTCAGACGGGACGCGAGTCGGGCGTGCGGCCGACGAATTTCTCCGTCGTGCGTCTGAAGCGCGATCTGTTCCAGCGCAGCAGCGTCGGGCTGCTGTTCACGGGCCGATCGGTCGGGGAGAGCGGCCTCGGCACGAATGCGGTCTACGGCATCGATGGGACTTTCGGATTCTTCGACAACCTGAACGTGAATACGTACTGGGCCCGGACGCGCACCGGCGGTCGATCAGGACAGGACAGCAGCTTCCGAGGACAGATCGATTACCAGGGTGATCGGTATGGTGCGCAGCTGGAGCACCTCATGGTGGGAGACAACTTCAATCCAGAGGCCGGCTTCGTGCGGCGTGACGACATCCGCCGCAGCGTCGGACAGTTTCGATTCAGCCCGCGGCCGAAATCGATCAGGGCGGTCCGCAGGTTCTTCTGGTCCGGCTCGATGGCGTACACCGAGAGCGGCGCCGGGCGCCTCGACACGCGCGAGTCGAACGGTGAATTCGCGATCGAGTTCCAGAACAGCGATCGTCTCAGCGTCACGCTGACCGACACCTATGAGTTTCTGCCGCGTGCGTTTGCGATCGCGCCCGGCATTACGCTGCCGGTTGGCACGTATCATTACGACAACGTGCGCGTCCAGATGAATCTGGGACAGCGTCGGAAGGTGAGCGGTCAGTTCGCCGTAGATCGCGGAACCTTCTACAGCGGGAATAAGACGACGCTCAGTGTGAGCCGCGGCCGGATGAATGCTGGATCGCGGTTGTCGGTGGAGCCTTCGTTTCTGCTCAACGTGGTCGATTTGGCGGAGGGCTCGTTTACGAATCAGCTCGTCGGCTCGCGCGTCACCTATGCGCTCACGACGCAGATGTTCACGAGCGCGTTGCTGCAGTTCAGCTCCAGCAGCCACGCCGTGAGCGCGAATGTGAGGCTGCGGTGGGAGTATCGTCCCGGCAGCGAGCTCTTCGTCGTGTTCAACGAGGACCGGGACACACTCGCCCGCCGCTTTCCTGCTCTCGCCAACAGGGCACTGATCGTCAAGATCAATCGCTTGTTTCGACCGTAGTATGTGATTCTCGTGTCGCGGCCTTCAGTCCGTGGACGTGGCTTGGCCGTACTACCGCTTCTTCGCCGGCGGGCTGTTCTGGGCCACCGGCGGCCTTCACGAGCCCCTTCATGGGTAACCCGAGTGTGGCGCGACGATGTGCTGTTCGGTACCAGTTAATTAATAGTTCCTATCGTCTCGGATGTTGAAATCGGCCGGCATCACGTGGCAGCACATCGTGCTGATGGCGCGTACCGGCCAGGTCACGGGCATCGCGGCGATGCACGAACGCATGGGCGACTGGCGTCCGTGCCGCACGACACGCGCAGTGAGGCCGCACGACACGCGTAGTGATTACGGGTATTCCAGGCGCCAAACTGCTGGTCGAGATCACCGCCCGTGGCGCCGCGGCGCGGATAGAGGCGTTACGAAAGTCCAACGCAGAGCCGGTTACGAATGACGCGTCGCACAACCCACACCAGATCTGCGACGGGGCAGGGCACTGAGACGACTGCCTCGAATCCGGACTTTGCCGCTTCCTGCTGGGTCGCGTAATCAGCTTCCTGCTGCAGCAGGACGATGAACGGGACCGTTCGCCCGGTCGTACTGTCGCGCAGGGCGTGGCAGCACGAGAGGTCGTCGGCTGTACGGACATCGAAAATAATGACGTCCAGCGCGAACTCGCCTGCCAGCACCAAAGCGTCCTCACCCGTCGCGGCCGCACCTGCCGGATTGCGTTTACGTACGTGACCTGAAGGTCCAGGTCCTTGGTCACGATCAACGCGGCCCGGTGCGGTCTCACGGCTGGTATCGTGCTGTCAGACGCGAATCTTCCTCACCCAGATCGCGTTGTTCTCCCAATTCGACTTCTTGAGAGAGAGGTCGGCCGGCTGCGTGCGGCCGCGGCGATCGGTTGCCCGCGAGGCAATCGTGTGCGAGCCGGGTGGCAGGGGATCGAGCTCCAGCGTCCAGAAGACCCATGCATCTGCCGAACTCATGCCACGAGCAACTAGGCGGATGTTGCTTGGGTAGGCCGAGGAATCTGAGATTCAGTCCTAGACCGCCGCGAGACAACCGGCCCGGGTTGTTCGCTTTCCACACGAACCGTGTGAAGTTTCAGCACGGCCTGGCTTTCGATCTTTCTGCTGCTTCAACTGGATTCCCCTCGCGTGCCGGAGAAGGCGCGAGCTGTTGTCGATAGGGACCAGGACGGAGGTGTGCTGCCGGGCGTTGACATTACGGTTACCAATCTAGAGACCAGCTTGACCGCACAACCATCACCAACGAGACCGGCACCTATGCCCTGACGAAATCTGCCACTCGGCACACCACCGGCTCGACGCGAGGCTGTCAGGGTTCCGAACGTACGTGCAGGCCGGGATCATCCTCCAGGTCAACAGCAGCCCGGTGATCAATCCGGTGCTCAACGTCGGAGAACTGACCGAGACGGTGGAAGTCGTCGCGTCTGCCGCAATGGTGGAGACACGCGCCGTCGGTGTCGGCCAGGTCATGGAGAACGAGCGAATCCTGTCTCTGCCTTTGAACGGCCGAAACCTTCAGGCCCGGCGATTTCGCCAACAATGTGCCCCCTCGGATTTCCGATTTGCCTGTAGTACCGTATCCAGCGGATCAGTAGTCGCGCCTTGATTTTCGGGGTTCCTACGCAAGGAACCGCGCCAGAATGGGTGACACCCTGTGGGTGAGAAAGAATCCAAGCCCTTTCAGTTCACGTTCAACGGGTTCCTGAAGGTGGCGTTTCAGGGATCGCGCGTCACCTCGGATGCTGGCTTGATTCTGGTCCGCGAGTTGGATGAACGCCTCGGCCTGGAGGCGATCATGGCTGAGCACCTGCGCGACTCTCGCCACGGACTGAACACGCAGTTCCGGTTACCGGATCTTGGTGGCTAAATCGGAAATGTCGGTCTAACCACGAAAGGGACACATGGCGCCGCGTCATCTCGCCATCGTTCGTCTCACCCACTGGATTGTCGTCTTCAGCGTCGCTGGACTGCTATTCAGCGGCGTGGGCATTCTCATCTCTCACCCGCGCCTGTACTGGGGCGAGACGGGCAGCGTGGGGACGGAGTCCCTCATCGATTTGCCCATCCCGTTCGTGATCGGTCCCTCGGTGTGGAACCGCCCCATTCATTTCTTGTTCGCATGGATGCTGGTGCTGGCAGGACTGGTCTATGTGGCCGGCAGCGCGGTCACGCGGCACTTCCGCAAGAATCTGCTGCCCGAAAGAAGCGACCTCGCGTGGAGCCGCATCATCGGTGCAATCCGCGAGCATGTGCGCTGGAACCGCGCGAGCACGAGTGTTGGCTCCAGCTACAACGTGGTTCAACGGCTGACGTATCTCGCCGTGGTGTTCGCGGTGTGTCCGGCGATCGTCTGGACGGGGCTGGCGATGTCGTTCGGGGTCACGTCGGTGTTCCCGATTCTCGCGACCGCGCTCGGTGGCCATCAGTCCGCCAGGACGCTTCACTTCGTCTCCGTCGTCGGATTGCTTCTGTTTGCCGTCGTCCACGTCGCGATGGTCTATCTGGCCGGATTCTGGGCCAACGTGTGGGCGATGATCGCGAGAGCCGAACCGCAGGGCGCGAAGGCGCCGCGCGCGCCGCTCACACGGCGCACATTCATCACCGCCGGGCTGGCAACCGCGGCGGGCGCATCAGGGCTTGGCGCCGCGGTCCACCTCGCGGACCGTTACCGTTTGATCCCACCCAAGCACGGCGGGATTCTGGGAGTCGGCGAGACGCTGACGTACGCGAGCCAACGTCTGCTGACGTCGCGGTACTCGATGGCTCGCGAATTCTCACGCAGCGAGATATCGGCAATCGCGCCGGTCAACGGCCCGCATCCGATCGACGAGACCTATCTGGCTCTGCTCGCGGACGGTTTCACGGACTGGCGACTGTCCATCGAAGGATTCGTGGCGCGTCCCATGTCGTTCTCGCTCGACGAGCTGAAACGCCTGCCGGCCGAAAGCCACATCTTGCTACACGCGTGCGAGGAGGGCTGGTCCTATATTGCCGAATGGACCGGCGTGCGGCTGGCCACGCTGTTGACGCTCGTCGACGTGCGTCCCCACGCGCGATACGTCGTCTTCGAGCCATTCCCGAACCCGAATCAGAGTCGGCGCATCGTGCGCGCTCTGTGGGACAGCATCGACATGGCCGACGCGCTGCATCCGCAGACACTGCTCGCCTACGGCATGAACGGTGAGGCGTTGCCCACCGATCATGGGGCGCCGCTCCGCCTGCGCCTCGGACGCCATCTCGGCTACAAGAACACGAAATATCTGTCACGAATCGTCGTGACAGACCGCAGGGACCTGTACCGCCCGAGCCGCGGCACCTGGTACGGCGGCATCTGAGTCAGGCTCGTCGGGTTCCGAGTCTATGTAGTATCATCACTATATGAGGCTCGGACTCCGGGAAGCCAACCAGCGATTCTCGAAGGCCGTCAAGGCCGTTCGCGCTGGCAAAGAGGTCATCCTCACGGATCGCGGGCCCCTGAGCTCACCGACCTTCGGGCAGATCCGATCGGCGTTGGACCCGCGCATCCTGCAGTTCGCGCTGAAGTACTTCTTCTGACGACGCTACCGGTCTTCCTGCTCGATCCCGAACTCCTGCAGTTTGTCGTAGAGCAGCCGCCGGTTGATTTTCAGAATCTCCGCCGCCCGCGATCGGTTGCCCTTCGCCTGGTCCAGGGCCCTTGTCACGAGGCTGCGTTCCAGCTTTCTCACCAGGCCGTGAAATCCTTCGTCGAGCGTCAGCTCCCCGAACGGATCGGCGCCGCCCGCCGGCTGCTGGGAGACGAGCAGCTCGGCGCCGATCGGGGCGCCGCGCGAGAGGATGACTGCTCGCTCCAGCACATGTTCGAGTTCGCGCACATTGCCGGGCCAGCTCCGACTCTTCAGCGTATCTATAGCGTCTGCAGTCAAGGTAGAGGGCGGCAATTTCCGTCTCGACACGAGCTTTCGAAGGATGTGCGCACAGAGGCCAGGAATGTCGTCGCGACGATCGCTGAGCGGCGGCGCCTCGATCGTGACGACGTTCAACCGATAGAAGAGATCCTCTCGGAACGTTCCTTTCTGTATGGACTGTTTCAAATCGGTATTCGTCGCGGCCACGATCCGGATGTCGAGGGTCACAGACCGTTCCGAACCGAGGGGCTCAATCGTGCGTTCCTGCAGCACGCGCAGGAGCTTCACCTGCATCGGCAGCGACAACTCACCGATTTCGTCGAGAAATATGGTGCCGCCGTCCGCGGTTTCGAACTTCCCCCTTCTCCGTGCGGCCGCACCCGTGAAGGCGCCCTTCTCGTACCCGAAGAGCTCCGCCTCGAGCAACGTGTCGGGGATGGCGGCACAATGGACCGTGATGAGCCGTGCGAACTTGCGGGTGCTGTGCGCGTGAATGGCGCGGGCGATTAACTCTTTGCCCGTTCCAGACTCGCCGAGGATCAGAACGGTGGAATCCGTGGCGGCGACCTGGCCGATGAGCTTGTACACGCGCCGCATCGCGGAACTGTCTCCAACGAGCTCGAAATCAGTGGGCGCGCCGCCTTCGTCCGGGTATGTCTCGATCGTCATTGCCTGAAGGCGATTGGTGATCGACCGCTTGAGCTGAATGAGCAGTTCATCGAAGCGGATGGGCTTCGTGAGATAGTCGTAGGCGCCGAGCTTCATCGCTTCGATCGCGACGTCAGAGGTTCCAAACGCGGTCATCACCAAAATCGCAGGCGGTCGCGAATGGTCTCGCAGATCGCGTAGGACGCCAAGTCCATCCTTGCCGGGCATGCGGATGTCCAGAAGGGTGGCGTCGAATTCCGAGTGCCGCAACAGTTGCAGCGCCTGGAGCCCATCCGACGCCGACTCCACGTCGTAGCCCTCATCGTTAAGGAGGGCCTGCAGGGACTCCCGCGCGCGCGCGTCGTCCTCGACGATGAGTACGCGCGCTCTTTTCACACGGGCTCCAGCCGGGATGGCAAGCGGAGGACGAACGTCGTCCCGCCGCCGTTCGATTCAAACTCGAGGGTTCCACCGTGGTGAGAGGCCATTTCGCGCGAGAGCGCAAGACCCAGGCCGGTGCCGTTTTCCTTCGTCGTGAAGAACGGGTTGAAAATCTGCGCGCGCACGTCGGCCGGGATTCCGTCCCCTGAATCGGCCACTTCGATTCGCAGGCCGTCTCGGTCCGCGAAGGTCGCGACCTTGATAGTGCCGCCTTCCGGCGAGGCATCGATCCCATTCAGCAGCAGATTGATCAGGATCTGCTCGATTGCAAGCGCGTCCAGGTCAGCGGAGAGCAGGTCGGTGGCAGGGGTATGAACAGCGATGCTGACACGCTTTCGTTGTGCCCGCTCGTCGACGATCCTCAGCGCGCGCTCCAGCAAGGGTCGCACGTCCTGAACCCGGCGATTGTCAAAGTCGGGGCGGCCAAAGGCCAACAGCCGAGCGAGGATCTGGTCCAACCGATGGACTTCGTCGATCGCCTGACGGACCTCGTCGCCCGCGGCTGCGCCTTTATGGACGCGCCGGTCCAACACTTCAAGAGTCAACATCAACGAGTTCAGCGGATTGCGGATTTCGTGCGCAACGCCGGACACAACTTTTCCGAGCGCGGCCAGCCGATCCTGACGGCGCAGGGTCACCTCCAGCGCGCCTCGTCGCTCGGCCATCCGATTGATCGCGTACGCGACGCTGCCCAGGTCGCCACCGATGGGCGGCAGGCGGTACTCGAAGTCATCCTCCAGCCGGGAAAGGCCGGTGTGGAGCGCGTCGACGCCTCGCCGGAGACGCATGCTGATCGACGCGATCATCCCTACGCCCAGCACGGCGAGTAACACCAGACCAACCAGCCACCATCGTCGGCGCTCGGCCGCAGGATCGTTCGCGCCGGACAATCGCTTCAGCACCCATGCCACCGCGTCGTGGCCGGGAATCGCCATCGCACACCCAACGACGAGATCAATCGTGTCGTCCCTGCTGGCTGACGCGATTCCGCCCGCGGTGGTGGCCCGTTCTGCGAGCTCTAGCACGAGCCTCGCTTCGCTCTCGAGTTCGTCTGTACTCGCGTTCGGGAGGACAAAACTGTCTCCGTGGTGCCCCGCCATCCGTCGGGAGGCTCCGAGCAGAAATCCGCCTTCGCTACCCTCGTAGGGGCGCAACACGGTCGCGGAGAGGCCACGGAGTGAGACGTCCTGCGCTTCGAAGAATTGCGAGGTTCGCTCGTGTCCTTCGACGAGACTGGCGCGATCGATGAACTGCGCCCCCAGCTCGCTGACCGCAGTGACACACTGTTGAGTCGCCTCGTCCATGAGGGTCTGCCGCGTGCTTTGCCATGCGTCCTGGACGAGCGTCACGGCGAGCGCGGCGATCGAGATCGACGCCAGGCCGATGAGCAAGCCGTGCGTTTGAAGACGGTCCAGCGAATGCCACGCCACGTTCTATCCCTCTTGCAACCGCGGCGGATCGGGCACACCGGCCACGGCTTGGGCCAGTAGCTCCAGCGCGCCGATGATGTTGCGGCACGCCTCGGACAGGAGACGTACACGGGCGTACTCGCGTTCATCGTACGCGGCTCGCCCGAGCTGATACAGGCGACGAGCGACCCACACGTACTGGGGGCCACTGCTCTCCTGCGACTGACGCGAAAAGTAATCGGCCTGTTGGATACGAAAGTACGTCCGTTCGAGATCGCGTGCCATGAGGCGCCGCGTCTCTTCGCTCGCGTCACGCGACAGACGGCCGTTTCGCGACTCGATGATACGTTCGCTTGCGTCGAGCAGATCCTTGACCGCGAGCTCCAGCCGGCCTGCGACAAAGGACCCCGGGGGAGCCTTGCGTAAGCGCTCCACCAGGGAACCAACCTGTTCGTGGAGGAATGCGTTCTCGCTCGTCAGATCCGGCCGGGCGGACAGGTTCCGCAGCCGCTGTGCAGCCTCGCGAATCGGTTCGTCCTGAGCGGCGGTCGGTGACCCCGCCACGAGAGGGACGACCAACACGAGGGAGAATAAAAGCCTCATTTTGCGGTCAAGGATTCAAGGCATGCACGCCAGTGCCGGTCCCCGCCACAGGCAACTGTCGTTCCACGGCCTATTCCGCAACGACGAACCATTCCTCGCCAGCGACGGACGCCACCGCAGATCGCCCCGCTGGCCGGAACGGCGATTGTACCTAAGGTTCACAATTCGCTGTGAGAAAAGCGAACACCTGGTGAGCACCTCGAGGCGAATCTGGTCGGGTGATACCCGACGCACCGTTGGTGTTTTTCTTGCTTGAAGGCCCGGCGCGCCTGTGCGGCGGTACGAAAACGTGTGGAAAATCAAGATGTGCGGGATCGCCGTGATGGTGCTGATCATCATGACGGTCGTGTGGCCGCCGGTTGCACATGCCCAGGCCGTGCAGTCGGGCGACGGCAACGGCGGCACCGGCGAGAAGAGAGATGCGGGCAGGTCTGGGGATCCCGACATCACGGATCCACTGGCGCTGACGGGCAACCCCAGCGCAGCGCCTAACCCCGGCGTGTCGGTCGGCGTGCTTGCTGGCCGGCCGACGATTCAAGTGGTCCGCACTAGCAGTCCTCCTCGCGTCGACGGGCGCCTGGATGATGCCGTCTGGCGTAATGCGGCTCGCATCACCGAGTTCGTCCAACAGCGCCCGCTCGAGGGTGCTCCGGCCACCGAGCGCACCGACGTGTACGTCGCGTACGACAGCCAGAACCTTTACTTCGGCATCTATGCGCACTATTCGGATCGCGGACTCATCCGGGCCAACCGTGTCGATCGCGATCAGACCGGTCGTGACGATACAGTGCGCGTGTATTTCGATCCGTTCCTCGATCAACAGCGGGCGTACATCTTCTCCGTCAACGGGTACGGTGTGCAGGGCGACGCGGTGCTGAACAGCGCGTCGTGGACCGGGGGCAGCGGCTCGAGCGGCCAGCTGACCCCTGGTGTCGGGACAGGAGGCGCACAGCACCCGCGGAGCGCTGTGGTGAACGGCTATGTCGGCCAAAACGGTTCGGTGGCGGGCGACAGTTTCTGGCAGCGGTTGATGCGCCGGATCCAGCCTCAGAACCATGAGGCCGGCGCGGGCCGCAGTGGCTTGCCCGGCGATAGCTCGTGGGATGCACTCTTTGAATCATCCGGAACGCTGGTCGAGGACGGCTGGACGGCGGAGATGGCGATTCCGTTCAAGAGCCTCCGCTATCCGGCGCGGCAGCAGGGCGAGGCGCACCGCTGGGGCTTCCAGATCGAGCGCACGATCGACAGCAAGGACGAGAACATCGTCTGGGCGCCGATCTCGCGGAACGTTATGGGGTTGCTGCGCCAGATGGGCGTGCTCGAGGGGATGACGAACGTCTCAACGAGCCGCAATCTGGAATTCCTGCCGACGTTCACCGCGTTCCACTCAGAGGCACTCGATACCCATGCGGGCAATGACCGCGATCACGGCGATCAGAATCTGGGCGGGCAGGCCGAAGGCGCCATTAACGTCAAGTACGGCGTGACGCCGAATCTCGTGTTCGATTTCACTTACAACCCCGACTTCTCACAGATCGAATCGGATACCGCGCAGATCGAGGTCAACCAGCGCTTCCCCGTGTTCTACCCAGAGCTGCGGCCGTTCTTTCTCGAGGGACAGGAGATTTATCAGGTCGAGGCACCCTATCCGATGGCGCTCGTCCATACGCGCACGCTGGTCGACCCGCGCTACGGGGCGAAGCTGTCGGGCAAGGTCGGCAACACGTCACTCGGCTTCCTGGTGGCGAATGACGAGGCGCCAGGGAGGATCGACGATCGGCACGCTCCGGCGTACGGGCAGGCGGCGCAGGTCGTTCTCGGCCGTGTCCGGTACGACCTGTACTCGGAATCGTACGTCGGCGCGATTGTCACGGATCGAGAGTTCCTCGACGGCTACAGCCGCGTGGGCGGTCTCGATGCCATGCTCCGCTTCGGCGCCAACCACCGGTTCAACTTCACCGCGGTCAACGCCGATCGACGGGATGAGAAAGGCGTGCGCGCAACCGGCTCGTTGCTCGACTTCGGTCTGCAGCGGGAAGGCCGCCACCTCGTCTACCGGGTGCAGCACAACCAGATTCATCCGGAGTTCGGGACCGACCTCGGATTCGTGCGCCGCATCGACCAGAAGCAGACGAACGCCAGCGTGGGCTATCGGTGGTGGCCCGAACACTGGCTTATCAACTGGGAGCCGCGGCTCCAGTACGAGCGCAACTACGACTACGGCGGGGTGCTGCAGGACGAACGGATCTACGGGCGTTTCAACTTCCAGTTCGCGAACAACGTGACGCTCTACAGCAACCTGGGTCGAGAGATGGAGCGGTACCGCGACGTCGACTTCTGGAAGACGCGATACGGCATTGGCGGCAACGTGAACACGAGCCGCCGGTTCGGCGTGGGCGCTTCCACGTGGACGGGCGACCAGATCCGATTCATCGACAATCCGTTCCTCGGCACGGACCGGCAGGTCAACCTGCTCGTGAACGTCCGCCCGTTCTCACGTCTGGAATCGGAGATCAATCTGAGCACGAGCCGGTTCACCGACGTGCGGACCGATACCCGGGTGTTCGACGTCAAGATTCTCCGAACCCGGACGACGTATCAGTTTACGAACCGGCTGCTCGTCCGGAACATTATCGAATACGACACCTTCGAGAAGAGACTAGGTGGAAACGTGCTCTTTACCTACCGAGTGAACTCAGGGACGGTGTTCTTCGTCGGCTACGACGACCACTACCGGCAGGGCCGCCAGATTGACGATCACCTGTTCCCCACGCTGTCGATGCTGCGCACGAACCGGGCGATCTTCACGAAGCTGCAGTATCTGTTCCGGTTGTGAAGTTCAGGAGCGCGTCAGACTTCGGGAGGCTGCACATGAGAAGGAGCGCTGTGATGGGCACGGCTTTGTGGCTTCTGTGCAGCGTGTCGCTGCCAGGCCAGGCGCCGGGGGCGGCCAACGTTCGCGCGTCGCGGCTGCCGACATGTCCGCGCCGGACATACCCGGTGTAGGGCTCGAAAGTCGAAGTCATCAAACGCGACTTCGAGGTCCCAATCAACGGACCGACCGGTATTCCGGACGGCAGCGGAGTTCTGGTCGCTGAAATCCTGAGGAGCCGTGTGTGGAAGGTCGACAACGACAACAAGGGTTCAGTCCTGCTGAACAACTCCAGTGGAGCGCTCTGCCTGGCGTTCGATGCAAAGGGTCGTTTGATCGCGAACCAGACCATGCCAGCCGAACGGAACAAGATCGCCGTGATCTGGCGCCGCTGCTCGCTGCGTTTCTATTCATCTCAATGACTCTACTGCCACCGAGCCTTGGCTACGCTGCCGAAACAACCGCCGTCGCCGAGACCGAACCACTGGCCATCACGGTACGAGTACGCGACACGGCTCGAGTTCCGGAGGATGTCTTGGCAGAGGCGCAGGGAGACGTCACGCAAATTTACCGTCAGGCCGGGGTGGATGTCACGTGGGCGACTCCAGAATCACTGTGCGCTGAATCACACGCGGTGCGGCGAGCGACGCTGACGGTCGCAATCCTATCCTCGGAACAGGCGGCCCGGATCCGTAAAGGCGTCATGAGTGACCGCGCGGGCTTCACGGCGCGTGGCGACGCCGCCGAAGGCGGGCGGGTGGCCTATGTGCTCTACGATCGAATTGACATGCTCGCAGAACCAAACGAATGGAATCAGGCGCGGATGTTAGCGGTTGTCATGGCGCATGAGATTGGACATTTGTTGCTCCCATACGATGCTCATTCCCCGCACGGCCTGATGCGCGCGGATTGGAGCATCGCGGATCTCCAGCTGGCTCAGCGCACTCTGTCACTCTTCACCGCGACGCAAAGCAACCTACTCCGCAGCCGCGTTTTGGCTTTGCGGGGTGAACCGAAGCACAAGTCCTTTTGCTGAGACGGCGAACACGATTGCGCGAATCAAGCTGGCCCCTGAGAGAACCTCGGCTTGAATCGCTCGTACTTACATTTCTTGCGGCGCTCAACAAGCTGAGCCGGATATGCCTGCCACCACTCTCAATCGAGTCGCTCAATGACGACTTCGACCATCACGACCTTATCCCGCTCGACACACCGTGATCGTTACCCGTGCTCGGGCCGCCGGCGCGCGCACGCACACGGTGATGCCGCCGAGCTGTGCGACGAGGCTTGCCGCGTGTCTGGTGACAGCATCGCCCGAGAACGGAATCACGTTCGCTGTCGTGCGTCGGAAGGAGCAGTTGAACCGGATACATGGATCGCCCGGTGCGCTGCCGCACTGGTCTTCGCGGTCTGTCTGGGGTCTACGGCGAGCGGCGAGGCCGGCCAGCAGGTTGACTATGACACGGCGCGCCTCGATCGGCGGCTGCCGGCCGTGCGCGCCGGCGGCGCCATCACGGTCGACGGCATGCTCGATGAGCCCGACTGGAGCCGGGCGCCGGTCGCGACCGGCTTCATCCAGAACGATCCGCGCGAAGGGGAGCC
>JBOGIR010000587.1:0-2808 GCA_050742335.1 Vicinamibacterales bacterium
GTAGTGCGGGGTGCCGAACCGCATTCTGATGAAGCGGAAGTCTCCGTTGATGGCGGTGGAGATTGGCCAGCCGTAGCTGCCGTCAACGGGCGCTGAGGCGCTGCTGTAACGGAACGACGCGAGCAGCGTCGTGCCGGCGGTGTCGTAGCCGTTTCTCCGGCAGGCGGCGTTGTCGATCGGCGTGGAGTTGCTGGCCAGGCAGAACACCGGCTCCGGCCACTGGGTGGTCAGGTCGACCGAGATGGTGCTGACGTAGGGATTGACCTTGACCAAGGTCCAAAGCGTAGCGGGCGGGCTGTTGTTGAAGCTCGGCATTTCGGAACCGGCCCCGTCCTTGCCCGGGTTGTAGGTGATCTGCGGGTTGTAGTACATGGTGTTGAACTGGGCGGCATATGTCGGGGGTCCCGCCGGCCACTCCAGGGCCGGGATGTGGCGCACGCTGTCCGCTGTCGGAAAGACCGTATTCACCGAGCCCGAATCCAGTATGCAGTTGGTGCGGTTGGTGCTGCCGCTGCTGTTGTTACGGTAATTTTTGCAGGTATTGTTCGCGTCGACGTTGTCCGGCATCCAGGCGCGCCCCATGCTGCCCGAGTCGTCCAGGATGAACATGAGGTTCGGCAGCACCGCGGTGGTGGAAGCCGTGCCGAGCGGCACCTGCGAGATGTCGGCGGTCGCCGCGCCAGCGGGCGCAGCCGGTGCGCCGAGCGCCGCCGCCACGACGAGTGTCGAGAACAGGGAACGTGCAGAGAAGTGGGATTTCATAAGCGTGCTCTCCACATGAATCAGGCGTGCCTCACAGCGCGACCGCCACCATGGACTGAATGTAGCTCACGGTATTGCGCGGGCCCTGCGTGCGCACGGTGATGCGGTAATAAACCCTCGGGTCCTGCAGATAGCCGGGACTGCCCACCGCAAAACTCTCGCCCGCGGCGGGCGGCGGCGGCACCCCGGTGCCGGTGGGATTGTCCAGCGCGCACTGGTTCGACTGTCCGGTCGCGCCGCAGGTACCGTTGTAGAGGGTGTCGGCGCAGTTGCACATGCGGTGGATCACGTAGGAGATCGTGTTGCCGGCCGCATCGGTCCCGACCGTCACCGCGCTGGCCCACGCGCCGGCCGTTGTCCACACGGGCGTGGCATAGCCCGAGTTGTACCCTTGAGCCAGGTTGTTGAGCGACAGCGTCGGCCGGTTGGCGAGCAGCCATTGATAGGCCTGCTCGATGCCGTTATCCGACGATTGCACCGTCCCCTGCTTGAACGCCAGGTTGCCGGCGATGAGCGTGGCGGTATCGACCGAGCGCATGATCGCGATGCCGGCGAGCGTCATCGCGACCAGCACGATCAGCGCGATGAAGAGCACCGCGCCACGCGCGCGGGATCGCAGGGAGGCGCGTGCTCCGAGGGGTGTTGCGCGTGACATTTAGTAGGGCCTCCACAGCATGTTGCGCAGCGGGATCACGGTCTGGAACACCTTGTAGCGGTAGTGACGCTCGTCGGGGGTCAGCGTCCACACCGGACCGGTCGTGGTCGGCGGGTTCGCCGAGTCTTCCCACAGCCGGATCATCGCGGGGCTTACTTCCTCCTTTTCGAAGAGGCCCGAGCGCGCAACCACCGCGAGTCGCAGGGCCAGAACCGCCGCCCACTCCGTGGTGGAGGCGGGCGTGGTCTCGTTGAAGACGTCCACCACGCCGTCGCTGTTGTTGTCCTTCCCGTATTGCACCTGGAGCTGGACGATGTTGTCGAAGAGCGGAGTGGCCGAGGTCGCCCCCAGCGCCTGCGACACCAGTCGCCCGTCCTGGATCGAGAACACCTTGATGGTGGGCGTGGGCCCGATGTTGTAGACCTTGCCATCGTTGGTGTATGCGGTACCCAGGCCGGCCGGGTTGTTGAAGCGCGTGTTGATGGTGGCGCCGGAGGGATTCACGTAGCTGCCGACCTGGAGGTTCAACCGGGTGTTGTCGCCGGTCGCCGGCGGTATCTGGTTGACCTGCGCCAGCGTGCATGGCTTGACGCCTTCCGCGAGGACCACGTGATCGCCCGGCTGGAATCCGTAGAGCGCGTTGACGATCTTTATGAAATCGTCGGACACGAGGCTGCTGACGAGGACCGTCACCGGGGCGGGCAGCGCATCGCCGTTCCCGTAGGCCACCGCAAGGGAATCGGGAGCGCCGGCGACGCCCGGGGTGCTTCCCGCGCCCTGCGTGATGAAAGCCGGCGCCAGGGTGGAGGGGGGCAGCGCGGCGCCTGCCTGCTGGTCCCACCCCTGCAGGGCGCAGCCCACGAGGTCGGGGGTATTGAAGCCATAACCCCCCTGCCGCACGTCGCGCTCGAGGGTGTACAAGGCGAGCGTGCCGCTGGTCTGCGCCTCCCCGCCGGAAGCCGTCGTGCGCTTCTGTCCCTCGAACACCGCGAACACCTGGAAGATCGCGAGGCTCGCGATGATGCCGATCGCGGCCGCCACCATGAGCTCGACCAGGCTCAAGCCGCGGGTCCGGGCCCGCTGTAGAACAGTCGTGTCGGTCATCGCGCGCATGGCTCAACCGTTGATATAGGCCATCGTGATGTGGCGGTGCACGTCCCCGCCTCCGGGCAGCTGCCAGCGCACGGTCACCGTCACCGTCGTGCCCACCACCGTGATGCTCGGACGATTCGCCGCGGGGGTGACGCCGGGCAGCGCGTTCTGGATGCTCGTCACCCAGCCGTCGATGGCCGCGGGCGGCGTACCGGCGCCGGTGTAGGCGTAGGAGCCGAGAGCGGCCCGATTGACCCACATCTGGCCGATGATCTCGTTCGCGAAGAACGACGCATCGC
>JBOGIR010000588.1:0-8429 GCA_050742335.1 Vicinamibacterales bacterium
GGGGGCGCAGGCGGACCGAAATTCGCGGAGCGATCCCGGGGGGCGCCGGGAGGACCGCCGGGCCGCGGACCAAATCCGCCACCGCCCCCAAAGCCGCCGCCAAAGCCACCGCCAAAGCCCCCACCCGGCGGACGAGGCCCTGGCGGGCCGCCCGGCCGAAAACCACCAAAGCCGGGAGGACGAGGCGGCCGATCCTCACGCGCGCGCGCTTCGCTCACCGCCAGGTTCCGTCCCTGGAATGGCTGCGCGTCGAACTTTCGGATGACCTCCTCGGCGGCGGCGCGCTCCGTGAATTCGGCGAAGGCGAACCCACGCGGCCGGCCGGTCTCGCGATCGACAGGCATGACAACGTGAGACGGCTCCGCGATCGGCGCGAAGTGCGCCCGGAGATCCGCTTCCGTCGCGCTGTAGGGCAGGTTGCCGATGAAGAGCCGGACTCCCAAGGTTCTCCCGAAAAAGCCTACAGATTGTATCCCAGGTGGCAAGCAAGCACGCATGCAGCTATCTGGCAAGGCTGGCCAGGCCGGCCCGTGGTGCCAGCGCTCGCCTTCGACCCCCTGCGCCGGGTGTGAAACCCAGCCATGACGTTCACCCACATGGCCGGGATACAGGTACCCTGTCGGTGACGCGCGAATCGGGTCACCGGTGGCCAGCTCGATCGACAGGCGAGCGCAACCAGGTCTGGCGCGATACTTGTCACTTTGCACTTTGTACTTCGTACTTGTCGATGATTCCCTGGCTCGGGGTACGTGATTCGTTTCCACCCGTAACGGATGCCCTGCGCGAGCCAAGTGGTCTGCTGGCGGCCGGCGGCGATCTCTCGACGAGGCGGCTGCTCGACGCCTATGCGCGCGGGATCTTTCCGTGGTTTGGCGAGGGCGACCCACCGCTCTGGTGGAGCCCGGATCCGCGCATGGTCCTCTGGCTGCGCGAGTTGCATGTGTCGCGATCGCTTCGTCGGACCCTGCGCTCGCAGCGATACACGGCGACCTTGGACCGTGCGTTTCGGGACGTCATGCTCGGCTGCGCGGCGCCGCGGAACGACCGCGACGGCACGTGGATCCACACCGGGATGATCGAGGCGTACACGCGTCTCGCGACGCTCGGCTACGGGCACTCGGTAGAAGTGCGGTCTGGCACCGAGCTCGCCGGAGGGCTCTACGGGGTGGCGATCGGCCGCATGTTCTTCGGCGAGTCGATGTTCAGCCGAAGTCCCGACGCATCGAAGGTGGCGCTCGCGCTTCTCGTCACACAGCTCGACCGGTGGGGCTTCGAACTGATTGACTGTCAGATGAGCACCGCCCACCTGGTCTCGCTCGGCGCGCGGGAGATTCCGAGAGCGGAGTTCCTGCGCCACGTCGATCGTCTCGTGCGGCTCCCCGGCGTTCCCTCGCCATGGGTCCTGGACCAGGATCTTCTGAGACACGTGTGAGTAGAATAGTTGAGGTTTTCGTGCCCTTCGCGATCATCGTGCCCTTCGTGGTTTGGCTATGAGCAGCGCCCCCCGCGAATTCACGCTGGCCGAAACACGCAGCGATCAGAAACTGCAGCGCCCCCGCATGTGGCGCGTGCTGTTACACAACGACGACTACACTACGCAGGATTTCGTCGTCTGGGTGCTCGAGACGATTTTTCACAAATCGCACGCCGAGGCGTTTGCTGTCATGATGAGCGTGCACCGGTCCGGTCTCGGCGTGGCGGGCGTATTCACGCGCGATGTCGCGGAAACGAAGGTCAAGGTGACCGAGCGGCTCGCCGAGGAGCACGAGTTCCCGCTGCTCGTGACAATGGAGCCGGAGCAGGAGAAGGTGAATTGACGCACGTTACAGCCACGGGCCACAGAGGCACGGAGACACGGAGTGTAATCTTGGTGTCTTCCTCTGTGTCTCTGCGTCTTTGTGGCCCGTCGGGAGCGAGAGACGGTTTGAGCCGGGAGTGAATTCCATGGCCCAACCTCCAGTCCCTTTCGCTTCCGAGACGCTCGAGACGATCCAGCGCGCGTTCCGCCTGGCGACCGAGCGCCGCCACGACACGGTTGGACTCGAGCACCTCCTCAGGTCGGTGACGGACGAACCGCAGGCGCGTCAGGTGCTCGCCACATGCGGCGTGGATCTCGACGCCCTCAAGAAGCAACTCGAGGACGTGCTGGCCAAGGCGTTCACGCCCGTGCCGCCACCGGGCACCACAGAGCCCGAGCCGACCGTCGGACTGGATCGGGTCATCCAGCAGGCGATCGTGCACGCCGCTGTGTCGAGCGCCAAACATGTGGACACGGGCAGCCTCCTCGTCTTCATGCTCCAGGAGGACGAGAGCCATGCGGCGTTTTTTCTGCGCAAGCACGGCGTCGATCGACTGACGCTCCTGCGTGTGATCTCGCACGGCGGCAAGGTGGCGCCCGAGCACGCGCCGTCGGGCGAGGGGGAGCCCGCCCCGCCTGCACCCGCGGACCCGCTCGAGGCGTACGCCACCGACCTTGTGGCGCGCGCTGCGGCAGGGCAGATCGATCCGCTCATCGGCCGCGTCCTCGAGCTCGAGCGGATGATCCAGGTGCTGTGCCGCCGGCGGAAGAACAATCCACTGCTCGTGGGTGAGCCGGGTGTCGGCAAGACCGCGCTCGCCGAGGGGCTGGCGCTGCGCATTCAGCAGGGTGAGGTCCCGGATGTGCTGAAGGGCGCCAAGGTCTACGCGCTGGACCTCGGGGCGCTGGTGGCAGGGACCCGGTATCGGGGTGATTTCGAGGAACGCGTCAAGCAGGTGCTCGAGCGCCTGAGCAAGGAGACGAACGCCATCCTGTTCATCGACGAGATTCATTCGCTCGTCGGCGCGGGGGCGGCGTCGGGCGGGGCCATGGACGCCGGCAACCTGCTCAAGCCCGCGCTCGCCGACGGCTCGCTCCGCTGCATCGGCTCGACGACGTTCAGCGACGTCAAGCAGTCGTTCGACCGCGACCGGGCGCTGTCGCGCCGGTTCCAGAAGATCGACGTGCTGGAACCGTCGGAGAGCGAGACGCTCGACATTCTCAAGGGTCTTCGTCCGCACTACGAGTCGCATCACGGTGTGAAGTACACCGACGCGGCGCTCGAGAGCGCCGTCGCGCTGTCGGCCAAGCATCTGAAGGACCTGCATCTGCCGGACAAGGCAATCGACGTGGTGGACGAGGCGGGCGCCGCGCAGAAGCTGTACCCGACAGAGCAGCGCCTCACCGAGATCGGTCCCGCGCAGGTCGAGCGGATCGTGGCCAAGATGGCGCGCGTGCCGGTGCAGGCGGTCTCGAGCGACGATCGACAGGCGCTGGCGAGCCTCGACGTCGAGCTGAAGAAGGTCATTTTCGGGCAGGACGCCGCCATCGACGTGGTGGCGTCGGCCATCAAGCTGTCGCGCTCGGGGTTGCGGTCGCCCGACAAGCCGATCGGGAACTTCCTGTTCACAGGCCCGACGGGCGTGGGCAAGACGGAGCTCGCGCGGCAGCTCGGCCGCATCCTCGGCGTCGAGTTCCTTCGCTACGACATGTCCGAGTACATGGAGAAGCACGCCGTGTCGCGGCTGATCGGGGCCCCTCCAGGATATGTGGGTTACGAAGAGGGCGGGCTGCTGATCGATGCCATTCGCAAATCGCCCCACGCCGTGCTGCTGCTCGACGAGGTCGAGAAGGCGCATCCGGACATGTACAGCATCCTGCTGCAGGTGATGGACCATGCGACCCTCACCGATTCCCACGGCCGCAAAGCGGACTTCCGGCACGTGATTCTGATCATGACGACCAACGTCGGCGCGCGCGATCTGTCCGATCGCCACATGGGATTTGGAGAAACCGGCGTCGGCGCTTCCTCGCGCGGCGCCCTCGAGCGTGCGTTTACGCCGGAGTTCCGTAATCGTCTTGACGCCGTCGTGCACTTCAACGCGCTCGGCACCGCCGAAATTGAGCGTGTTGTCGACAAGCAGATCGACGAGTTGCGAACGATGGTGGCGGCGAAGAAGGTGACGATCGATCTCGACCCTGCGGCCCGAACGTGGCTGGCTGTCAAAGGCTTCGACCGCGCGTTCGGCGCCCGTCCGATGGCCCGTCTCATCGAGCGGGTGGTCAAGAAGCCGTTGTCCGAGATGCTGCTGTTCGGAACGCTCGCCGACGGTGGCATCATCCGCATCGGCGTCGAGCATGACGAGATTAGGCTATTGACGGATTGACGGATTGACGGATTGACGGATTGACGGATTGACGGATTGACGGATTGACGGATTGACGGATTTACGAATTTACGAATTGGGGATTGCGAACTCACAATGAAATTCGTCAATCCGTAAATCCGTAAATTCCACAATTCATAGTCCATGTCCCTCTCCGAGCCGCTCGACGAAACGCACTCCCATCCCGATCCGTTCCGGCAGTTCTCCATCTGGTTCGAGCAGGTTCGTGGCGTGGAACAGGATCCGACCGCGATGGCGCTGGCCACGGCGACGCGCGACGGACGCCCGTCGGTGCGAGCCGTGCTGCTCAAGGGCGTGGATGAGCGCGGCTTCGTGTTCTTCACGAACTACGGGAGCCGTAAGGCGAACGAGATGGCGCAGACCGGCCGCGCCAGCCTGCTGTTCGTGTGGCGCTCGGTCGAGCGGCAGGTGCGCATCAGCGGGACGGTCGAGAAGGTCAGCGACGAGGAATCGGACGCCTACTTCGCCACCCGTCCGCTCGAGAGCCGCTGGAGCGTGTACGCCTCGCGCCAGAGCGAGCACGTCGAGAGTCGCGAAGCGCTCGAGTCGCGCTACGAAGTGGCGCGCCAGATCTACGGCGACTCGGTGCCGCGGCCGCACTGGTGGGGCGGCTACCGCGTGCTGCCCGACGAGTTCGAGTTCTGGCAGGGAAGGCCCAGCCGGCTGCACGACCGGGTACAGTACCGGAAGCAGGTGGACGGATCATGGACGCGGGAACGGCTGGCCCCCTGATGGAACCACGAAGGCCACGAAGGGCGCGAAGCGCACGAACAGACCGGTACGCTCCGAATGAACCGACTGTCGCGAACAATGACCGAGCACGGCCGCGTCGATGGTATGATCCATACCATGGTCATTACCATTGATCCTGCCGGGCGTCTTGTCATTCCCGCGGCGATCCGCCGGGAGGCGGCGCTCGAGCCCGGTATGCCGCTCGAGGTACGCGTGCGCGACGGAATCGTTGAAATCGAGCCGCAGCCGCTGGAGGTGACGCTGGCGCGCCGGGGACGCCTCGTCGTGGCGACACCCACGAAGAACGTCAGGACGCTGCGCACCTCCGATGTCGAGCGCACGCGCCGCGATCTGGCGCGCGGCCGGGGCCGGCGGTAGCGGTGGCGGTGTTTGCCGTCGACACCAGTTGCATGGTGGCGGCGGCCTGCAGCTGGCACGAACAGCACGAGGCGACCGCCGCGGCGATCGAAAGTCGTCTGACGCGAGGGAGGCGCCTGGCGGTGCCGGCGCCTGCGCTGGTCGAGAGCTATGCCGTGTTGACGCGGCTGCCGGCGCCCCATCGTCTGTCGCCGGCGAATGCGTGGGCGCTCATACAGGCGAACTTCGTCGAGCAGGCCGACGTCGTGGCGTTGACCGGAGCAGAATACATTCGACTGCTGCGGGATGGCGCACCGCGGGACGTAGCGGGTGGACGCACCTACGACACGGTGATTGCGGCCTGCGTGCGTAAAGCCGGGGCCGACGAGCTGCTCACGCTGAATCACCGCCACTTCGACCCGGCCCCTGCCGGGCTCTCCATCGTCGAACCGAAGGGTTGAACGGCGCCGCGCCGGCCGAGTGGGCCGCAGCCTCGCCAGCTGCGCGACGGGCGTCGAACCGCGCGCGATGATGACTTCCTCGCCAGCCTCGGCGCGCTCGACCAGGCGCGAGAGCTGCGTCTTGGCGGCGTGAATGGAATGGGCCTTTTTCACATAGCCATCTTGGCCAAGCTAAGTCAATGTCAGCGACGGGCGGCCAGCGGATTGTCCCACTGTAGTCCCTCGAATCGTGCGAAATCGCCGTCGGTGGAGCATAGCGTCAGGCCGTGCTCGATGGCCAGCGCGGCCAGGTGCGCATCGGGCACCATCCGGCTCGATGCGCTGCGGTTGCCGAGCAGGGTGCCGAGCACCTCGGGATGGCGCGCACCAGGCAACGGAATCCAAGCGGTGTCGCACGCCAGCCATTCGCGCGCCTGGCGCCACGCGTCTGCCGGCGTCACAGGCTGGCGCATGATGGCGGGATTACTCACGATTCGCACGAACGCCAGCAGCGAGGGCCACGGAAGTCCGACGCGCGCCATGCCGTTCAATCGGCCGTCGAGCCATTGGCGAGCGGCGTCGTGCTCCGGTGCGGCTCGATTCCCCGCGTACACCAGGAGGTTGGCGTCGACGAGGATCACCGATGGCTCTCGCCTTCAGCACGCGACAACACCTCCTCGATGTTGTCGAGGCTGCCGACGAGGCTGGGACCGAGGTCGAATCCCTTCGTCCGGAAGAGTTGCCGGTGTCGCTTCGGGGCCTGGACGGCGTCGAGACCGGCGCGCAGTACGTCGTTCAGGACGCTCTTGAGCGACGTGCGGCGCTTGCGCCGCTCCTGCTCCAGCCGCACGGCCACGTCATCATCGAGCGTCACGGTCGTGCGCATGACTCGATGCTACCGATGTGATGCCTTGATGTCAAGACGATGATGCGCTCGTGTCTGGACTGGCCGCCCTCTCGGCGGCACCAACCCACTCTCTTTGTCGTTCTGTCTCGTCGGATGAGAGCGACGCGGCGCTATCGTCGCAGCCCCGCCTGCCAGTTCAACACGATCGTGACGGGCGACGACGTCGGCGCTGCAACGTCGGCGACCGTGTTGAGGAGGAATCGTCCGTCGGCGCTGACGTCGTAGGGAAAGAATCCGGTGACGTTCGTGTCAAACAGCCGAACGGCCACGCCGGGCTCGAACGGCGGTCCGGTTTTGACGGGCACGGCCATCATCTTGCGGTCCGGCGCGATGTAGAACATCTCCCTGCCGTCATGGCGCCACCTGGGCTTGTCCCCGCCGGCAGTTGAAATCTGCCATTTGCCGACCGCTGCCGCCGGAACCCGGTCTGGGCCGAAGCCCTGAACGTACACCTCGCGGCGTCCCGACTCGTCGGAGCTGTACGCGATCCACTTGCCGTCTGGGGAGAACTGGCCGAACGTTTCATCGGCCGGCGTGACCAGGAACGGAATCGGCTTCCTCTCGCCGCCGCCGGCCGGCGTTTCGACGGGCAGGATGAACAGGTCCTGCCGCTGCGCTGTGTGATCGTCGAAGATCAGGAATCGTCCGTCAGGCGAGAAGTCATTTGGATGCTTCACAGTGGGCGATTTCAGAAGGAGCGGTTCCGGAGAGCCTACACCGCTCGCCGGCATCCAGTAGAGATCGCCGACGGCACCGTCGAGCGTCGAGCTGAACGCTACGCGACCATCCGGCGAGACTGGGCCCATGCTCTCCGTCCCCTCGCCAGGGTTCAGACGGCTGAAAATCCCTCGGGTGATTTCGGCGATCCAGGTGCGGTTGCCCTGCATGCTGCCGACGGCTGACTGCGACGCGTCGCCTCTCATTGTCACTACTCTCTTGCCATCCGGCGAGAGCAGAACGCTGCCGTAGTCCATGCGCGGCCCGACCTGACCGACGCGTTTGCCCTGGCGATCGAACCAGACCAGTTCGCTGGTCGCCGCAGCGGCACGGCCGGTCCGAAACGCCAGGTGGCCGGTGGCTGACGCAGAGAACCAGCCGTGGCTCCCGAGGTTCCCGATGTCCTCGGCGACGGGGATGGCGTCGCCGGTCACTTCCGATTGCCCATCGAAGGACTGGACCAGCAGCGTCCCCTCTCGCAGAAACAGGAGGAAGCCGCCGTTGGAATTGGACGAGGGCACGTACACCGGATCCGAGTCGGCGGCCAGGAACCGTGTGCCGCTCTGTTCTTCCGGCATGGCATCGAGCGATCCGAGATAGATGCCGCGGTTCTCCGGGATGGACGACGCGCGGTGATACAGGAACCGGCGTCCATCCCGCAGGAACGCGGGCCCGGCGTGCTGGAGTTCCCGGCGAGATGGATCCACCCTGGTCACAAGCGACGGTGTGCCGCCCGCCTCGGATACCTGCCAGAGACCACTCGGTCCGGCGCCGAAGAGCATGACGCCCTCGCGGTTCCATGCACCTTCGCGAAATCCCCCCGTGTACTCACAGAGCGTTTGCGGCGGGCCACCGGACGGATCGACTTTCTTCAGCCGACCTGGGGACCCATTCACACCGAAGGCGAGCGACTGGCTGTCCGGAGACCAGAACGGGCCGGGCGCCGCGCCTTCAGTGCCTGGCAGGGGCTGCGCATCGAGCGCGTCGAGCGAACGCACCCACAGGAGCGTGCGACCATCCGGCCCAGGCGCCTCGAACGCCATCCGGCGGCCATCGGGCGACAACACCAC
>JBOGIR010000589.1:0-10053 GCA_050742335.1 Vicinamibacterales bacterium
GGCTCCCCGTCGGACCGTCCAGACGATTACGAAGCGCGTCGGTCAGCGCCACCGCGCGATAGCCGGCGCCGACACTGATGGCAATGTGATCCGTGACGTTGAGCCCAACGGTCCCCTGTGGCTCGAATACCAGGGGTTACCCGGCCTGCAGCACGCTGCCTTCGGACTCCACGTACCGCCTGACCAGTCCGAGGAGATCGTCGAACCGAAATGGTTTCTGCAGCAACGCCTCCGGCCGGAGCCGCGCGCGCTCGCGAGGGTCGAGCTCCGAAGCGGTAATGACGATCACCGGTACGGTTGCGAGCACAGGGTCGGCGAGCTGGTGTGACCGAAGATCGAGCCCGCTGATGCCTCCGGGGAGCACCACGTCGAGCAGGATCAGCGCAAAGCCGTCGGGATCCGCATTGAGCTGCCGCAAGGCGTCTTCGCCGCTGCGTGCATCCTCCACCAGGTACCCGTGCAATTCGAGCAATTGCGAGAGCCCGTGCCGTACGTCGTCGCGATCTTCAACAATCAGGATGGCGCCGCGACGGGGTTCGTCTGACATTCCTGGGCTCGGGGACCACTGAGGTTCACGATGCGTACCACACAGCGCACGACAGCGCCCGCGTCGCTAAGAAGCAGGCCAATCAGCCTTTAGCAACTTCCGAGTGCGGATCTCGGGTTGCTGGCGCTGCACCGTGCGTGACTGGAAACACGACACTCCACCCAGGAGTTGCGCCGTATGCAGGGCGTGGTGAACGTCAGCGGAGCGCCACGGAGACACAGAGACGCGGAGTTTGACCTTCACCGGGATATCAAGGGCAGGCCCTTGGACCGTATAGCGGTCCTAGGCGCGCGGAGCGCGCCAAGCCAACGCTGTCAACCAGTCGCGGGCTCGGGATATCAAGGGCAGAGCCCGTGACTGGTTCAACTCTGGCGTCGCTCGACTGTGATGGCGCGAATGACGATGGACGCGATCGGGCGATCGCGGTCTTTTGTGGCCGCACTCCCGATGCGACCGACGACGTCCATCCCTTCGACCACTTCTCCGAATACCGAGTGACGGTCGTCGAGGTGGGGGGTGGGAGCGAGTGTGATGAAGAACTGCCCACCGTTGGTGTTGGGACCCCGATTGGCCATCGACAGGATGCCCGCCTTGCTGTGGCGCAGCTTCGGATGGAACTCGTCCGCGAATGTATACCCGGGGCCGCCGATGCCCTGGCCGAGCGGATCGCCGCTCTGAATCATGAAGCCGTCGATGACGCGGTGGAAGATGACGCCGTCGTAGTACGGCTTCGTCACGGTTTGATTCGTGCGTGGATCGGTCCACGGTTTCGTCCCTTCCGCCAGCCCGACGAAATTCTCCACCGTTCGCGGCGCTTCCTGATCGAAGAGACGTACGGTGAAGCGTCCCTCGCTCGTGTCGAACTGTGCATACAACCCTGGCAACGGCGTCTCCTTCGACGATCACGAACCACCGAGGCACAGAGGCACCGAGGCCAAAACATTGGCGTTTCTCGGTGTCTCGGTGTTCCGTACTCACTCGCAACACAGCCGAACTTCGAAGAACTCTGGGATTAGTCCCTGATCCCTGATCCCTGATCCCTGATCCCCGATCCGACGAAGGCGCCCAGGATATCATGCGGTTGATGAGCGTCAGCGTGCGCACGCCGGCGGATGACGCGCTCGATGCGATCGCGTCCGGCACCAACGACAACCCGTTCGCAGTGCTCGGGCCGCATCCCGTTGTGGTGGACGGCCGGCCTGCGCTGGTCATCCGTTGCATGCAGCCCGATGCATCGGACGTGCAGCTCGTGACGCCGGATCGGGTCTTCGGCATGCAGCGGCGGCGATCCGAGGGGCTGTTCGAAGCCACTGTGCCGCTCGATGGACGCCAGCCGGAAGCATTTGCCTACGGGTTCCGCGTGCGTGAGGGGCACGACACGCGCGAGGTGGGCGACCCGTATCGGTTCGGCTCGGTACTGAACGATGTCGATTTGCATCTGTTTGCCGAGGGAACGCACTATCGCGCCTGGGAGCGGTTTGGCGCGCATCGCATGACGCGTGGTGACGCAACGGGCGTGCATTTCGCCGTGTGGGCGCCAAACGCTCAGCGCGTCAGTGTGATCGGGGACTTCAATCGATGGGACGGCCGCACGCACGTCATGCGCCGTCTGATTCCGTCCGGCGTGTGGGAGATCTTCATTCCCGGCCTTCCTGATGGCGCGCCTTACAAGTACGAGGTGCGCACGCACGGGGGACACCTGCTGCAGAAAGCCGACCCGTACGCCCGCTGGCTCGAGGTGCCGCCGAACTCGGCATCGATCACCTGGTCGGAGGGCGCCTACCGATGGCGGGACCACGACTGGATCACGGACCGGGAGTCGTTCGGCGGGTGGCACGACCGCCCGATGTCGATGTACGAGGTGCATCTCGGCTCGTGGCGACGCGTGCCGGAGGAAGGCGGCCGATCGCTCACCTATCGCGAGCTGGCGGACGTCATGGTCCCGTACGTCCGCGAAATGGGCTACACGCATGTCGAGCTCATGCCCGTCCTGGAACATCCGTTCACCGGATCGTGGGGCTACCAGGTGATCGGGTTCTTCGCGCCGACGAGCCGGTTCGGTACCCCGGACGATTTCCGCTACTTTGTCGACGAGTGCCATCGCCATGGCCTCGGTGTGATCCTCGACTGGGTGCCGGGTCACTTTCCCAAGGATCACCACGGCCTGGCGCATTTCGACGGCACGGCGTTGTACGAGCACGCGGATCCCCGACAGGGCGAGCACCGCGAGTGGGGCACGCTGGCGTTCAACTACGGACGCAACGAAGTGCGCAGCTTTCTGTTCAGCAGCGCGATGTTCTGGCTGGAGGAGTTTCACCTCGACGGCCTTCGCGTCGATGCCGTGGCGTCGATGCTGTATCTCGACTACTCACGGAACGAGGGGGAGTGGATCCCGAATCAGTTCGGCGGCCGTGAGAACCTCGACGCGGTCTCGTTCCTCCAGCAGCTCAATACGATGACGCACGGTCGCGTACCCGGCACGATCACGGTGGCAGAGGAATCCACCGCATGGCCAGCCGTCAGCCGGCCCGTCTACGTCGGCGGGCTCGGGTTCAGCTACAAGTGGAACATGGGCTGGATGCACGACATGCTGCAGTACGTCAAAGAGGATCCCGTCCACCGGCGCTGGCATCACACCGACATCACGTTCTCGATGCTGTACGCTTTCACGGAAAACTTCATCCTGCCGTTCTCCCACGACGAAGTCGTGCACGGCAAGCGGGCCATGCTCGACAAGATGCCGGGCGACGTGTGGCAGAAGCATGCGACGCTGCGCACGCTGTACGGGTACATGTTCGGCCATCCCGGCAAGAAGCTGATGTTCATGGGGAGCGAGTTCGGGCAGTGGCGGGAGTGGAACTGCGACGAGAGCCTCGACTGGCACCTCCTGGACGACCCCCTGCACGCCGGCCTTGCGCGATGGGTGCGGGATCTCAATCACACCTACCAGCGAGAGCGGTCGCTCCATCAGGTGGATGCCGACGGCTCGGGCTTCAGCTGGATCGATTGCCACGACAACGAGAACAGCGTGGTATCGATGATCCGCCGCGCACGCGACCCGCACGATTTCAGCGTGATGGTCGCGAACTTCACGCCCGTGCCGAGGCCCGGTTACCGGATTGGGGTGCCCGAGGGCGGCTGGTACAGGGAGGTGCTCAACAGCGACGGCGCGATCTACGGCGGCAGCAACATGGGCAATGGCGGCGGCGTCCTCACCGAGCCGATTCCGGCCCACGGCTTCGACCAGTCGCTGTCGCTCGTCGTCCCGCCGCTGGGGTTTCTGCTGTTGAAGAGATAGGCTCTGGGCTTTCGACGCTAGGCTCTTGGCCGGCCCAAATCCTAAAGCCCAAAGCCTAAAGCCCAAAGCCTAAAGCCTAAAGCCTAAAGCCTAAAGCCTATTGTCCTGCCAGTGCTATCGTCTCCTCCGCCGTCGGCACCCCGTCCATCGCCCCGAGCCTCGTGCAGCTGATCGCGGCGGCGGCGTTCGCGAATCGCAGAATCGAGGCGGGAGAGTCGCCGCGCAGTAGCGCGGTGATGAACGCGCC
Organism: Vicinamibacterales bacterium; assembly: GCA_050742335.1. Taxonomy (GTDB): domain Bacteria; phylum Acidobacteriota; class Vicinamibacteria; order Vicinamibacterales; family UBA2999; genus DATCJA01. Next base: position 4,093 of record JBOGIR010000589.1, read on the forward strand.
GCGAAACACATCACCGGCGCCCGTTGTGTCGATGACTTCGACCTGACAACCCGGCACCTGGTGCAGCCGGTCGCCCTCGAGCAGCATGGCGCCACGCGCGCCAAGCGTGACGCACAACATGTCGTGCTCGTACGTAGTGTCCGGCTTCCGCCTTCGCGTAAAGCTACGGCGGACCGCCGAAGCCTTGGCGGAGGCGGTTAGCCGGACCCGCTGCCGCCGCACAGCCCGGAGCGCCCGCTCCACATCGCGCTCGCCCGTCAGCGGCTCCAGCACGTGCTCCGCGAAGATCGGAATCGTCACCGCGGCGATGAGCTCCTCGGTCCGTTCCGTCACCCTCTCGATGTCGCTCGTCACCGGAATGCCTGCTGACCGCCCACGGGCTGCCGCGCGAATGGCCGCGTCTTCGTCGGCATCGTCCACGTGAATGAGTCGAGATCCGGCGACGATTGCCGTGTCGATCTCGCCGGGCCGAAGCTGCAGTGCCGCGTCTCGGTCCCACAGCACGACGCGTTCCCCACGCCGACCGTCGATCAGGATGACCGCGAACGGGTTCGGGACGTCACGGACGTAGGCATGCTCGATATCCACGCCGCGTCGCTGCAGCTCGCGCCGCATGCGCGCGCCGTTGCCGTCGTTGCCGATGGCGCCGACGTACTTGGTGCGCAGCCCCATCGCGGCGCACGTGCACAGCGCGGTCGTCGTCTGCCCGCCGCACAGAACCGCGTGACGGCTGATGCGCAGCTTGGAGGCCGGGCCGTCAGGGCGCGGGAACTCGGGCAGGCAGTAGACGTAGTCGACCGAGTTGGCGCCCACGCCGACGACGTCGAAGTGCTGCTCGGTCAAGTGGAAAAGTGGAACAAGTGGAAAAGTGGAAGAAGCTAAGTGTAGCGCGCACGCTTCAGCGTGCGCGGAGTGGAAACAGCGAGGCCTTCAGGCCTCCCGGATCGGTACGTGGGCCGGGTGCCGCGCCCTTCGACAGGCTCAGGGCGTCCCGAGCGACGTCGAGGGACGAGCGCAAGGCAGCGGTGCGAGCGGACCCGGCAGATGAGGGGCGGGCCTTCAGGCCCGCCCGGTCTCAAGTCAGTTCGTCCCTTTCGCCACCCTGCCCATCGCTTCCGTGAACGTGGTCCAGGGCACGGGCTTGCCGTGCACCGGTGCGACGGTCGCGACGTTCAGCTTCATGCGCTGCACCTGGTTGAGGAAGCTGCGCATCGCCGGCAGCTGCGCCGGCCTCGGCGCTTCGTGGGTGTCGAACAGATCCGCCTCGAACGCGATGCGCTCGGCCGGGAGCCACGCCATCAGCATGCCGGCCACGTGCTGCAGCGGCTGCACGTAGTAGACGTGCAGGTTTCTGGCGTCATCGGTGATGACGAAGCGCTCCTGGATCGCCTCGTAGTTGTACCCTTCCGCCACCTCCGTCGGCGGCCAGAGCGCCACGATGTCGGGCTTGACCGTTCTCGCCTTGTACGTCAGCACGTCTCGGTTGAGGAACGGGAGGTTGATGTAGTGAGTGACGACGGTCGCTCCAATGTGGTTGTAGGTTCTCAACCCGCCGATGTGATCGAAGTGCGGATGCGACGCGATCAGCCACCGGATGGGTTTGTTGGGCGCCAGCTTCGCGACCGCCTCGATGACGCCGAGGCTGCGCTCCTCGTTCAGCGGCGCTTCGAACACGGCGACGAAGTCGCGGAACTCGATCATGTAGCTGTTCGCCGGACCGCCGCCGAGCCGGTACACGCCGGTCGCCATCTTCTCGACCTCGACCTGGCCGTAGTTGGGCGGCGCTGCCTGCTTCACAGACTCGGGCACGGGAACGGGGTCGTCGCAGGCGTTGGCCTGGACCGTCGGGAACTTGCCGCCGTACCCGTTGTGGCCGGTACTCTCGGAGTAGAACCGCCAGTTGTCGTCCCAGCCGTGGTGGGAGTGCCAGGCCACGGGCCACTTCGAGGTTCCCGCGTCGATGAAGTTGGTCGACTCGTGCTCGATGTTGAAGTCGCCCAGCACCGGCTCGTTGACCGTCGTCTTGATCCGCGTGATGATGTTCCGGCTGTTGATGGTGGCGTCGACACGGTACTTCCCGAGCACGGTGATCGCGACGACGTTCACCTTTTCCGGCGTGACGACGTTGCCGTCACGTCCCTTTTCGAGCTGCTCCCAGCGCCAGACGGCTCTCGGGTTCGCGCCCGGCTTCCGCGCCGCTTTCAGGAAGCCATGCGGCGTGAGCCAGATGTCGAGTTGGTAGATTTCGGCGAGCTCCGGCGGCACGCGGACGGGCGGTCCGGTGCCGTCCATGTGCCAGGCGTACTCCCCATTGACGATGTGCGTCTGCCTGACTTCCTGCTGGGCGGGCGTGCCGTCGACCCATCCGATGCCGTACTTCCACGACGCCGGGTTGCCGCCTGGCTTCCGGTCGAACGTCTCCTTGCTCGTCCCGGTGTCCCAGTTGATCGTTCGCGTGTAATTGGCCATCTCGCTGCGCTGCCAGTCGACGTTCTGCGCGTTCTCGAACGTCTGTCCGACCGGCCCGCTGTAGCCCGTGCCCGAGAAGGTGACGCAGCGCAGGTTGGCCTCATTGATCTCCTTGGCCGCCGCCGCCAGAATCGGCGCGGGATCCACGAATCCAGCAGGCCACTGCTGGGCGAGCGTTCCGGTTCCCAGCACGAGAAGCAGCCCTATCACCCCGAACCACAATCTTCTGGCCATTTGTTGTCCTCCTAGCGTCCGCGCGCTTCACACGGAACGAGCCTGCCACGAAAACCGAAGGCGAGACCGCTCCTGGCGGCCCCAGGTCACAGCGGGCTGATTATACGACTCGCCGGCTGAATTCGTGGAGCGCAAACGCCGGCCGCTGGGCGCGGTGGCGCTGGTAACAGATTCTGAGGCTGACGACGCTGGCGGACCTAGGGCGTGTCGACGTTGATACGATCCAGCGGGGCATCGCCCGTGAAGTACACAACGCACGGCGGGCCAGCCTTGCACGCGTCCGTGTGCCGCGTCTTCCCCGGTACCGAGAAATAGGAACCGGTCGGCAACTCCTTGGTGGGTTGGCCCGCCACGTGAATGATGAACGTCCCAGACAGGATCAAACCGCGTAGATCATTGGTGTGGAAGTGCAACGGCAGTCGCCATCCGCTGTCGTACCGACTGAAATGGGCGAATGGTCCCTTTGAACTATCGCCCCACAGACTTGCCCGCCTGGTATCGGGCCGTGCGGTGGCCTCCCACTTGATATCTCCAGGCGCGATCAACGTCAACGAGCCGCCAGACTGTGGAGTCTGCGCGCGCGCCGGTTCACGGTACAAGGGTCCGAAGACGACGCTCAGTCCAAGTACGGCAGCGGTCCCGGCAATGACTCTTGTTCTCATGGTGTCAGCGCCTCCCGCATTCCGGTGCTCGCGAATCGCCCAGCGCATAGATGCGTTCCATCCGCTCCAATGCCGCAATCCAGCCGGCGCGGTGCCGAAGGCAAATCGGGATCTCAGGCAGGTTCTCGTGCGTCAGGACGAGGTCCGTCGTGCCGCCACTGTCGATGAACTGCACCGTCACCTGCGTGTGCGGCATTTCTTCGAAGGCGTTCTCCCAGCGCCACGTGTACCTCAGTTGTTCTGGTGAATTGACTTCCAGAAAGCGGCCGCGAACATACACAGGCCGGCCGCCGCCGAGCCGGCGCATCCCGATCCGGTAGGTGCCGCCCACCCGCAAATCGATATCGACATCCGCGGGTACCCATCCCATCGGGCACCACCAGCGCTTCAAGGCTTCCGGCTCGGTCCACGCACGGAAGACATCTTCGCGGGGGGCGGACAAACGCCGCCGGAGCCGAAAGGCGATGCCCGTGCGCTCGGCAACCGGCTCAGGAGTCAACGCTGCTCCGTGTCCAGGTACCTGGCGAGTGAGTCAAGTTGCTGCTCCCAGAACGCGCGCTGTTGCTGGATCCAGTCGCCGGCCCGGCGCAGCCTGTCGGCGCGCAAGCGACAGTAGTGCGTCCGGCCAGCCTTGCGGCGCGCGATCAGCCCGGACGTTTCCAGCACGCGCAGGTGCTTCGATATCGCCGGTGGAGAGACGGGAAACGGCCCGCTCAACGTGGACACCGAGCACTCACCTCGCGCCAGGCGAGCGAGAATCGCCCGCCGGATTGGATCCGACAGCGCTCCGAACACCGCGTCAAGGCGATCGAGGCCCTGCTTCTGGGAGCGGCGTTGACCCGGGGCTGTGGCCGATGAGCGCAATGTCACACCTCTCAGGCCCGAGCCGCGGAGGCGTGGCGTGCCTCTACGATGTCGCCTTTCAGGCCAGCAACCGCGGACAGCGCATCGCTCTTCTCTCCTGCGGCGACGCCCAGATCCTCCAGCGTGGCAGCGGCATGCCGCACCAGCACATCCCAGTCGCTCTCGCTGATGCCGAGTCCTTCATGTGAGGTCTTCATGTCGCGACCGACATAGTGCGCGGGTCCGCCTGTGGCCGCACACAGGAAATCCACCAGAAGCTGGCGATCCCTCCGCAGGCTGTCCTTGCACTTTCCCTTCCAGTAGATGCCGATCTGAGGATCGGCCGTCACCCGAGGCAGGAATTCGTCGACGAACGCGGCGACGGCGTCGTATCCGCCCAGGCGCTGATAGAGCGATCGTTCCGGGTCCAGCATGTGCGCCTCCTCATACAATTAACCATGTGGTTAAGTATTATTGCCGGGAGTCACGGCTTGTCAACACATTTCGAGTGGTCGGACCCAGCGTTATCGAGAGAATTCGTACAGGGCGATTGCCGCCGCGGTGGCGACGTTGAGCGAATCGACGGTCGAGGTCGTCGGGATGCGCGCGTGGTATTCGCACGCTTCGAGGGCCGCCGTCGTCAGCCCGTCCCCTTCATGCCCGAGGACGAGCGCGACGGGCCGCGCCCCGACGGCGTCGGCGATCGATCGGACGGTCGATGCGGACGTGGCAGGGGTCATCGCGACCGTCGCGAATCCAGACGCGCGCAGCTCGCGCAGCACGGCCGGCCATGGTTCTGCGCGTGCGAACGGCACGAGGAGCGACGCTCCCATCGAGGTTCGAATCGCTTTGCGGTAGAGGGGATCGGTCGATGCCTCGTCCAGCAGCACCGCGCGGACGCCGAACGCGGCAGCGTTCCGGAAAATACCGCCGACGTTATCCGCGTTGGCCACGCGCTCGAGCACGACGATCGTCTGTAGACCCGCAACGACGTCTTGCCACGCCGAGGGCTGCGGGCGTTCACCGAGCGCCAGGCATCCGCGATGAATGTTGAAACCGGTGATGCCGTTCATGACCGGCGGCGGCACCACGTAGACGGGCACGTCGGGCCGCATCACGAGCACCTCGTCCAACGACGCCCGGGCGGCTTCGGTCACCATCACCGATCGCGTGACGAGCGAGCTCTCCGTCAGCAGCCGCCGGACGACAAGACGCCCTTCGGCCACGAACATCCCACCCCGTTGCACCAACTCGGGGTCGGGCACGTTGTGGTAGTCGTCGAGGCGAGGGTCGAGGGGGTCAGAGATAAGTAAGAAGTGCAAAGTGCAAAGTTGGAAAGTAAGGCAAAAAGTGCCGCCAGCCACACCCGACACTTGGAATCTGGCCGTAATTCTGGCGGCAGGCATTCTGCACTATGGGCCGGCGTGGCTCCTCGTGATCTGCTCGAACGCACCCGACTGTTTGCGCTATCGGTTCTGACGTTCTGCCGTCGGCTGCCAAGTACGCAGGAGGCGCAGGAAGCCGCCGGGCAGCTGCGACGTGCGGCGAACTCACTGCGCTCGAATTATCGAGCCGCACGAAAAGGACGCTCCCGTGCGGAATTCCAGGCGAAGTTAGGAACTGTTTGGTACAAACCGGGTACATAGGTAACACATCAAACCGGGTACATGGGTAACACCTTTACGCTGGGGCTCACCCGGAGGTGGGTCGATGCCTTGGCTGGAGACGCTACCCGTGGAACAACGCGAACGCT
>JBOGIR010000590.1:0-4150 GCA_050742335.1 Vicinamibacterales bacterium
ATCGATCTGCTGATCGAACGTGGCGTCAACGGCGAGGTGTACAACATCGGTGGCGGCAACGAAGTCATGAACGTCGACCTGACGCACCGGATTCTCGCCAGCCTCGGCAAGCCGTTGTCACTCATCAAGCCAGTCGTCGACCGGCCCGGCCACGATCGACGCTACTGTCTCGACACGACGAAGCTCCAGAGCCTCGGATGGACAACCCGCGAGCCCTTCGAGGAAGGCCTGCAGCGCACGATCGACTGGTACCGCGGCAACCAGTGGTGGTGGCGTCCGATCAAGGAGCAGGATCCCGCCTTCAAGGCGTACTACGAGAGGCAGAACCAACAGAGACAGTGAACGTGTCGTTCACGGTTCTCGGTTCTCTGTGCTCGGTTCGTGTTCAGGGTTCAAGGTTCGGTTCGGGTTCGGGTTCGGTTCGGAGCGTCGCACCGCTACAACATCCAACCGTCCAGCGTGTTGTCTCGATTCCACCGTCTGAGCACGGCTTGGTAACTGCGGTGGCACCGCGACCACAAGTCGTGGTCGTCTCGTGCGCGAAAGTGAGGGTTGCGCCTCGTGTTAAAGCGAGCGCGTGGTGTCTGACAGCGCGCGCAGCGCAGAGATGCTTCGAGTGGATTAGCAGAGTCTTCATCGGGGCGCCACTCGATTGAAGACGTTACGGGCTCGACGGTGCGAGATCGGTCGGCACACCGTCAGTTTGATCCCCAAAAGCTCCTGCTCATCTTCGTAGTCGTGCCAGACAGTAGGGTCGACTAAGTTCTCTGCGCGACCCCGCTGCGACAGTTCACCCGAGTCAGGGAGATCGACTTCGATGACCAACTTGCTTCAACTCGATAGGTGACGGGTGTGCTGTAAGGCATCGGCGGTTCCTTTAGATCGAACTCGGATCGATCGGATCCGGGAGGTCGCTTTGACGGGTGGTGATCTCTTCGGACGCCTGAACGATCAGGTCGAGGAATTCAGCGCCGCCGTATCGAGCCGCGTCGCGGACGTCTGTGAGGAAGTCGCGTGGCGGAGGCCCGGGCGACACTTCGACCGGCATGGGATCCCCGAACATTTCGTTCGCGCGGACCGCCCTGCGCGCGCCGCTCGGAAAGTAGACCAGTGGGCCGCTCGGAAAGTAGACCGCCTGAGGGCGGTTCATTCTACGCTCTTCTCATCTGAAACAACGATGATCGGCTGTGGGAATGTGGGAATCTCGCGTTCTCTGCGAGATTTCCAAGCGGCTGTGGAAATCGTTCTGTGATTTCCATAGGCGCGTCATTTCCATAGTCGCGTCAAGTCGCGTCGATTTGTGTTTCGCATCATTTCCTCGGTCGCCGAAAGGAGGGATGCTAGACCATGGCTTCCCTCACGATCGTCGTTCCTACGACCTCCTGCGCGGTCGTTTGTGAGTTCGAACGCCCCGCGATGACGATTTCGAACCATCAGGAGCTCGAGGACCGGCGCTTGCGCATTCGATAGCTCTTCCCCTTCGTGGTGATCACGGTCGCGTGATGGGCCAACCGATCGAGGAGCGCGGTCGTGAGCTTCTCGTCGCCCGCAAACACGGAGACCCATTCGGCGAATGCGAGATTCGTAGTCACGACCGTCGCCCGGCGTTCGTAGCGATCCGTGATCAGATTAAAGAGCAACTCGCCGCCGGCCCGTTCGAACGGGACGAATCCCACTTCGTCCACGATGAGGACGTCGACGCGGAGGAGTCGCTGCTGGAGACGCGTCAGCTCGCGCGCATCCCTTGCTTCCAGGAGCTGGCGCACCAGATCGGCCGCACGGGTGAAGAGCACGCGTCGTTTCTGCTTCGTGGCTTCGACACCCAGAGCAATGGCCAGATGCGTCTTCCCGGTCCCGATCGGACCGGCGAAGATGAGATTCTCGGGCGCGGTGACCCACTCGCCGCGGGCCAGGGCATGGATCTGGGTCGCGCTGACGCCTTCGGCGGCGGTGAAATCAAACGTGTCGAGGGTCTTGATCTCGGGAAAGCGCGCCTCGCGGAGTCGGTGACGGATCACCGACTCGTGCCGCGACGCTTGCTCGGCGCTCAAGACCTCGTGTAGGTAGTCCTCGTGCGGCCAGTGCGCCTCGCGGGCCTGGCGCGCCAAGCCGTCAAACGCGCGGGCGACGCCGGGCAGCTTCAGCGCGCGCGTCTGCGCGACGACGAGCTCGCGGGTGAGGGTGGCGCTCATACCGCGACCTCCAGGAGCCAGCCGTCGTAGTCGGCGGCACATCCGCTCCCCACCTCGATGTCCCGCAGTGGAGCCGGTACCGCCTCCGGCGGGACCTGGTCAGGCGACCGCGCCGGCGTGAGCGCGAGCAGCAGCGGCGTCCCGGCCGCCAGCGCGGCGGCCAGTGCGGGCACGACGACCGCCGCGCCGTGCCGATCGAGCTGCCCGAGGACCTTGGCAAACAGCCGTGCGGCGTCACGAGGCCCATGCGCCTGGTGAAATTGATCCCAAATCGCCGGAAACGGCTCACCCAGATCCCGCAGGAGATCTGGCAGCACCTGACGCACCGCTTGCGGCTTCCGCGCGAGCTCCGCCAGGTAATGCCGATAGTCGATCGACCGTTGCCCAAACCGCTTGCGCGGATGCAGAATCCGCGTCCCCTCGCGCCCGACAACGGTCACCGTCGTGGCGCCGATGCGCACGACGAGGTCCAGCCCGGCCCAGCGACTCGGCACCGAGTAGACCGCCCCCTCGAGCCGCACCAGCGCGCGCGGCGACACGGTGGCGAACGTCGTGGCTTCCGGCGCAAACGGCGTCGGTGCGAGTCGGAACTGGCGCTGCTCCTCGGTGAAGCGCACCCCGATGGTCTGGCCGGCCGCATCACGCTGGGTGTCGAGCCGCGCATCCATCTGCGCCAGCAGGGTCTCGTTAATGACCGCGAGCGTCGGGCCGACCGGAATGGGTACGAGCGCCTGCTGCCGCACGGCCTTGCCGCGCGCCTCGACGCCACCCTTATCGTGGCCCTCCCCGGGGCGACAGAAACACGCCTCCAGCAAGTAATGCGAGGCGAGCGCGGCGAACCGCGGTGTCAGCGTGCGGGCGCCGCCGACGAGGATCCGGACGACAGCTGCCCGGAGATTGTCGTACGCCACGCGAGCCGGTACTCCGTCGAAGTGTGCAAACGCGCGGACATGCCCGTCGAGAAAACTGATTTGATCCTGCCGCTCGTAAATCCATGCGAAGTCGCGGCCCGAGTACATCAGGCGCATCAGAAAGAGCCACGCCTTCCGGCGCGTCCCGTCGACGTCGACCAGCACCTCGAAGAAATCGACCTCGGCCAGATCGCCCGGCCGATACGTCAGCGGCACGAACACCTCGCGGCGCTGTCGCTTCCATTCCGCGACCGCCTCTTTGACCATGGTCACACCCACCTGGTGCCCCTCGGTCAGCAAAAGCTCGTGCAGTCGCGTGGCGGTCAGCCGCTGTTTACCGCCTGTCCATCGCACCGATTCCGCCAGCAGGGCCTGCACCCGCTCCGCGACGGCGTCCCAGACCGGCCGCGACCGAGGCGCACTTTCCAATTTCCGCGTGGCGACCGCCTGATCCAGGTACTTCCGGACGGTGACGCGCGCTAACCCCAGCTCGCGGGCGACTGACCGCTGCGTCCGCCCTTCCACCAGCACTTTGTGTCGAACGACATGTACTTGATCCATCCTGAGCATCCTCCAGCGAACCCCGGATCCCACGATCCGGCAAGCCCGCCATCAGGCCCTCAGGTGGTCTACTTTCCGAGCGGCGTTTGGTCTACTTTCCGAGCGGCGCGCCCACCTTGAGCGCGTTACCTACTTGTGCAGCGCAAGCTAGCACGTTCGGGACAGCCAGCCGCTTCATCTCATCTCGGTCCGTCCCTCGTCCTTGGATCTGAGTCCTGGAGGACCAAGGACCAAGGACGGACCACGGACTAAGCACGGACCAAGAACTAAGGCCAAAGCACCAAGGCCTAATTAGCCTTCTCGAAGATCGCGACAAACGGCCGGGGAATATTCTTCGGAATGAAGTCCGGCGTCGCCTCGGGTGACCAATCGGGCACGGTCGTGACGTGACTGAGCACGGCCCCGACTTCGCTCTCGACGATGGCAGGTGGGATGCCCTGACCGCCGCGATTCGCCCGCACACCGAGTGGTGGAGTGGTGTTGGGA
>JBOGIR010000591.1:0-4967 GCA_050742335.1 Vicinamibacterales bacterium
GTGGTGGTGCCGAACGACACGAAGTATCCGCGTGGCTTCAGGCTCTTGATGGACGTCTCGAACGTGGCCTTCCCCACCGAATCGTAGACGACGGGCACTCCCGCGCCCCCCGTGATCGCTTTGACGCGTTCGACGACGTCTTCCCGCGTGCGATCGATGACCTCCATGTAGCCGTGCTCGCGCGCGAGACGGCACTTGTCGGCGCTGCTCGCGACACCAATCATCTTTGCCCCGAGGTGCTTCCCCCACTGCCCCGCCAGGAGTCCCACACCGCCGGCGGCGGCGTAGAACAGCACGAACTCCCCCGCTTTCACCGCGTAGCAGCGTTGCAGCAAGTACTCCACCGTCATACCCTTCAACATCACGGCCGCGGCGGTCTCGTCCGTGACATGGTCCGGGATCTTGACGAGCCTCGCCGCCGGCATGATCCGATGACTGGCGTACGAACCTGGCGCTCCACCTGCATACGCGACGCGATCGCCTGTCTTCAAATCCGTCACTCCCGGGCCAACCCGCTCCACCACGCCCGCCGCTTCGCTGCCGATGCCGCTCGGCATCGGGAGTGTGTAGAAGCCCGAGCGATGATAGACGTCCAGATAGTTGACGCCGACCGCCGTCTGCCGGAGGAGCACTTCGCCCTCGGAGGGCTCCGGGAGAGAACCGTTCTCGATCGTCAGGACGTCGGGGCCGCCCTGGGCGGCGATTCGTATGACGCGGGCCTGCATGGTCAACCAACCTCTGTCTCTCGATTGGACCGCTATGCGGTCACTCGCGAAAATTGTGTACCCGTTACGCGGTGCTGGCGGACGCCGTGTAGCGGTCCAAAGCGCGCACAGCGCGCCAAGAAACACTGCCAACCAGTCATGGGCTCAGCAAGATATCAGGGCAGAGCCCGTGACTGGTCGCGCCTGCGGAGCGACGACCAGATCTGCCACGCCACCAGCGCGGCGGTGAGTACGAACAAGCCCATCGCGAACGTGCTCTCCAGGAAGATGCTGTAGCTCCCTTCGCTCAGGATCAGCGCTGTTCGGTACTGCTGTTCGAGCGTCGGCCCGAGCACGAGGCCCAGCACTACCGGGGCGAGCGGGATCCGCAGGCGCTGAAGGACGTAGCCGAGCAGCCCCACGATGGCCATCAGATAGACGTCGAATATGGAATTCCGTATCGCGTACGATCCGATGCCGCACAGCACGAGGATGCACACCGCGAGCAGATGCGGCGGCACGCGCAGCACCCGCACGAACAGGCGGATTCCCCAGAGCTGCACCAGCAGGATGACGATCCACGACACCACGATCGTGATGTACAGCGCGTAAATCACGTCGAGGCTGCTCTGAAACAGCGCCGGGCCGGGCTGCAGGCCGTGCACCAGCAGTCCGCCAAGGATGATGGCCGTGGCCGGGTCGCCCGGAATGCCCAGACTGAGCATCGGGATCAAGGCGCCGCCCATGACGGCATTGTTGGCCGCCTCCGGCGCGACAACCCCTCCCAGCTCCCCTTTGCCGTACTCAGCCGGCTGCCGGCTGAAACGCCGCGCGTGGTCGTAGGCCAGAAAGGCGGCAACCGGCCCGCCGGTGCCCGGTATCGCGCCGACGATGGTGCCGATGCCGGAACTGCGTGCCATCAGCCACCAATAGCTTCGAAGCCGGCGCCACGGCAAGACCGCCCGGACAGTCTCTGTGATCGGGGGCTGTTGAATCTTCCCGTACTGCATGAACGTGGTGATCGCTTGAGGCACGGCGAAGAGCCCGATCATCGCCACCAGCATGTTGACGCCCTGCTGGAGCTCCACGGTGCCAAACGTCAGTCGTCCGACGCCGTCGAGCTCGTCGAGACCGATCGTCATCAGCATGAGCCCCAGCACGCCGGCGATCAGGCCGCGCACCAGCGACTTCTCCGCCAGGCCGCAGATCGTCGACAATCCGAACAACACGAGCGCGAAAATCTCTGCCGGCCCGAACCGGATTGCGACCGCCGCCACCTGCTCGAGCAGCAGCATCATGACGACGAGGCTGAACAATCCACCAAAGGCGGACGCAATGACCGACGCACCAAGCGCCACGCTCGCCTCGCCCTTCAGCGCCATCGGATAGCCGTCGAACACCGTGGCGGCCGCCGACGGAGTGCCGGGAATGCCGAGCAGCACGGCGGAGACCGCGCCGCCCGTCATGCCCCCGGAGTACACGCCGAACAGCAACGCGATTGCGGGCACAACATCGAGGCCGAACGTAAACGGCATCATCAGCGCCAGGGCCGTCGAAAACGTGAGGCCGGGAATGGCGCCGAACAGCAGGCCCACGATCGAGCCTGCCGCCGTGGCGAGCAGCGTGTCGAGGCGCAAGGCGACCGAGATGGCCGGAAGCCACGTCTCCACTCAATGCTCCGTCACAACCACGCCATCCACGCACCGCGCGGCAGCGGCGTGCCGAGCAGCGCATCGAAGATCAGCCAGCATCCAAACGTGAACCCGAGGGCGAGCGACACAACCGGTGTCCACGTGCGGATCCGCAGAAGGCCGAGCATGGCGAGTGCGATGACAACCGGTGTGCCGACGAGGAATCCGAGCTTGTCCAACAGAAAGGCATACAGGATGAGGAGCGCGAAGGTGCCGCCCGCAAATCCGACCTCGCGGCGCGTGGGCGGCGCGATCGTGTCGGAACGCTCCGCGTACGTAGTGTCCGGCTTTAGCCGGACCGACTGCACCACCATCCACACGCCCAGCCCGGCCAGCACCACGCCGAGCAGCAAGGGAAAACCGCGCGGGCCCGGCTCTCCTTCCAAACGAACGTCGGGGATGGCGATGCGCACCAGCCAGAGCCAGACCAGGGCAAGCAGTGTCAGCGAGGCACCCAGCCAGCGGTCGACCCTGCAGTGCTGCATTGACGGATTTACGAATTTACGCATTTACGGATTGGGGTCGCCGCCAATTCGTCAATTTCGTCAATCCGTCAATCCGTCAATCCGTAAATGCGTCAATTCCTCGTCCTCCTCAGCCCAAGCTGCCCCATCAGCGCGGCAATCGACCCGTCGTCTCGGGCGATCAAGGCGCCGAACTCGCTGGCGGGTAGAAAGGCGGGCTCGAATCCGAACCTGGCGCTGAGTTCCTTGAACCGCGGGCTGACAACCACTCTCCCGGCGGCGCCTTCGAGCCTCGCCACCACATCCTTCGGCGTTCCCTTGGGCACGGCCAGGCCGCGCCACATCACGAGGTCGACGTCATATCCTTGCTCCTTCGCCGTGGGCACAGCGGGAAGCACCGGGATGCGTGCCGCACTCGTAACCGCGATCACGCGCAGCTGCTTCGCCTCGACCTGAGACGTGAACTGGGAGGGCCACTGCAGCGCGGCGTCCACTCGTCCGCCGAGTAGCTCGGCCGGCGCGGTCCCCTGGCCGTACGGCACGTAGATGACATCGACGCCGAGTTTGCTGAACAATGCGGCCGACACCAGGTGCACGAAGGAGCCCCTTCCCGAGATGCCGACGCGCATCCGCTTCTTCCGTGCGGCCGCCGCAAAGTCGTTGAGCGTCCTCCAGCCCGAGTCGGCGCGAACGGCCAGCGCCGGCACCTCCACCCCGATTCGCGCCACGGGATCGAAGGCGCGGTAGTCGAAGTCGATGTTTCCGCTGTGAAACACCGTGCTGATGGAATTCGAGTTCCACACCACGTTGTACCCGTTGGGCGGGCTCGACTTCACGAACGAGTAGCCCACCGCCCCGCCGGCGCCCGTGCGGCTGACGGCCGCGACGGGGACCCCGAGCTCTTTCGACAGGGCATCGGCCAGGACCTGCGCGATCGTGGCGCTGGACCCGCCAAAGAGCACCGTCATCTCGACGGCCTGGCGCGGATACTGCGCATGCAGCGTCGCGCCGAGCACCAACGGTGCCAGTATGGCTGCGCACGCACGCCGCGTCCTCTTGGACCCCGCAATAGCACTCAACATGCCTCCTCCAGCAGGTCCGCCACAGCGACGGTTCGTCCCTCGCGGGCCGACTTGATCCCGGCGAGCACCACGGCCAGCGACCTCGTCCCCTTGTCGCCGTCCATTTCGGGCGCACCGTGGCCGCGCACGGCGCAGGCGAACTCCTCGATTTCCGAGACGATGGCGTCGGTGGCAGGGCAGGCAACTGAACGCGGCGCCTTCGTTCCGCGTTTGAGAAAGCGCAACCCCTGATGCAGATCGTAGTATGCGCTCCCTTCCTTCCCGTAGACGTTCATCAGGTAGTACTCCGAAGCCGATGCGTAGCTGGCGTTCAGCGTCGAGAGCCCACCGCTCTCGTGCTCCAGAATCAGGCTGGCGACGTCGGGGTTGTCCCCGGGCAGTACCAGCTGCGCCAGCCGCCCGCTGACCGCCCTGACCGGTCCCATCAGATACTCCAGCACGTCGGTGTAGTGGATGCCGATCTGCAGCATCACGCCGCCGGGCATGCCTGCCGCGGTATAGCGCCACGAGGTCACGTCGATCTTCCCGAGACGGTCGCGGCTGATGTTCGCCTCGGCGTTCACCATCTTGCCCAGCTCGCCAGCGTCGATCTGCTGTCGAATCCAGCGGAAGTGGCCTTCCCTGCGCCGCTGGTAGCCCAACGCGAGCACGACACCCGCCCGCCGGCAGGTATCCGTCAGCGCGCGCGCATCGGCGATGGTGTTGGCGATCGGCTTGTCCAGGAACACGTGCTTGCCGGCCTCTGCGGCCGCGCGCGTCGTCTCGAGGTGGACGTTGTTGGGCGTCGTGTTGACGACCGCCTCGATCCGGGCGTCCTCGAGCATCGCCTCGTAGCTGCCGGCAGTCTCGCAGCCATACTTGGCCGCGAACGCGTGACGCTTCTGATCCGACCGCGTGTAGCAGGACACAATCTGCAACTTGCCGGAGCGCGCGATGGCGTCGGCGAGAACGTCCGACCACCATCCCATGCCCAGGCAGCCGACTCTGACCGGCTCGGATGGAACATCTAGTCCTACTTTGTTAGAT
>JBOGIR010000592.1:0-6327 GCA_050742335.1 Vicinamibacterales bacterium
TTGTAGAGCAGTAGGCGGTAGGCAGTAGGCAGTAGGCAGTAGGGCGGTAGGTGGTGCGCTAGAAGCTACCGACTACCAGCTACCGGCTAGCCGTAAGTCCTTGTGGGACCACATGTTATAATTCGCCTTCACCTGTGTGATTCATTTCGACTTCGACGAACGCTACGAGGACGAGCACGTCGTAGGTACGGCCATCAATCGACGCGATGGCGTGCTGCTGTCGATGATCCTGCACGGCCTCATCGCGGCGGCGTTCATCGTCGGGCCACAGCTCGCGATCTTCCAGCCGAGCCCGGAAGAGCTGCAGCGCCGGCAGGCCGAGCTCGAGCGGCAGCGCGAGGAGGCGTCGCGACGGTTTGTCTTCGTGCAACCGCGCGCCGACACCCCGGCGCTGCGGCCGCCCGATCGCGCCGAGCTGTCGGATTTGGACCGCCAGGCGCAGGATCCCGTCATCGCGCGCGAGCCGGAGAATCCGCTGCCATTTTCGCGCGGCGATTCCCCGGAGCGGGTGGAGGCCGAGGAAGCGGAGCGGGCGCGCGGCGCCGACGACCCGGCGTCGCCGCCTCAGCCCCAGCCCCAGCCTGACACTCAGATTGCTCGCACGCTGCCGCCGGCGGACACAGGGTTCCGGCGCCCCCCCGACTCGCCTGTACCGCGTGTCGGCGGATCGCTCGGAGACGCCCTGCGGAATCTGCAGCAGTACGTCCAGAACGAAACGTTCAACAACCCGCAGGGAGGCAACGACCGGCCGGGCGCCACCATCCAGTTCGACACCAAAGGCGTCGAGTTTGGACCGTGGTTGCGGCGTTTCATTGCGCAGGTGCGCCGCAACTGGTTCATCCCGCAGGCTGCCTACGTGATGCGCGGCCACGTGGTGCTGCAGTTCAACATCCATCGCAGCGGCGAGATCACCGACCTCATGATCGTGCAGCCGTCGGCGATTGACGCGTTCACCAACGCGGCGTACGGCGCCATCTATTCGTCGAACCCCACGGCACCGCTGCCGCCCGAATACCCGTCGGACAAGGCGCTCTTCACCGTGACGTTCTATTACAACGAAGAACCTCCAAATTAGAGGGTGCCAACCAGAGTCCAGCAGCTCGGTCTCCTGATTCTGCTCACGGCGCTCGTCGTGTACGTGCTGGTTCGCATTGGATGGTGATCCTGGCGCACGTGGAGCACGTAGAGCGCTACACTGAGGGTGACCCCGAGCACAGTCGAGGGGTAGTCGGTGGGCGTCCCCTCGTCCTGGCGGTCCTCGGCCCGACCGCGTCCGGCAAGAGCGCACTCGGCCTGGCGCTGGCCGAACGATACGGCGGGGAAATCATCAACTGCGACTCGACGGCCGTCTATCGCGGGTTCGACATCGGCACCGACAAGGTGCCGGTGGCAGCGCGGCGCGCCGTCCGGCACCATCTCATCGACATTGCCGATCCCACCGAGGTGTACACGGCCGCCCAGTACGCGCGCGATGCCGCGAGCGCTATTCGCAGCATCCATGCGCGTGGCAACGTTCCCATTCTGGTAGGTGGCACCGGGTTCTACTATCGGGCTCTGACCCGCGGCCTGTTTCCCGGACCGGGCGCCGACGAGCGACTGCGCAGGCGACTCGCTCGCGTGGGGGATCGGCGCGGCGTGGAGTGCCTGCACCGGATGCTGCAGCGCGCCGACCCCGACTCGGCCGCTCGCATCATGCCCCGGGACCTCAAGCGCATCGTGCGCGCGCTGGAAGTGTACTTTGCGACCGGCCGCCCGCTGACCGAGCACTTTGCCGATACCGTGTCGCCGATCGCCGACTGCGAGGTGATCGCCGTCGGCCTCCGGCTTTCCGCCGCGCTGACCGCGGAGCGCGTGGCGCACAGGGTCGACGAACAGTTCGCGCGCGGCATCGTCGCCGAAGTGCAAGGACTGCTCGCGCAGGGCGTGCCCGCGACGGCGCGCCCGTTCGGAGGATTGGTGTATCGTCAGGTGATGGAGATGCTCGGCGGGGTGCGCGACGAGGCGGCGACGCGCGCGGTCATCACGCAGGAGAACCGTCGATACGCACGTCGGCAGTTGATCTGGTTCCGCAAAGAGCCTAATCTTAGGTGGTTCGAAGGCCCAGGCGAGCGGCCCGACATGCGCATTCGTGTGGAAGAGACGCTCGCGGCGCGCGGTCTCCGGCCGCGAGGAGATGCTGCCTGATGACGCAGGTGTCCGAACCCCGTACCTCCTTAGCTCCGCAGAACATTCAGGACGCGTTTCTCAACCACGCGCGACGCGAGCGCCTCTCTGTCAGCGTTCATCTGATGGACGGCCGCCAGTTCGACGCCCGGATCAAGAACTTCGACCGGTTCGCGGTCATCATCGAGGTCAATGGCGCCGATCAGCTGCTGTTCAAGCACGCCATCGCCACGATTGCGACCCAACGCTCCGTCGGCAGCTACCTGTCCCCTCAGCATTCGTGACGCGCGCGGAGCGGGTCGTCACGGTCCGCTCGGCGTGCCGCACGCGCTCGCTGTGTATGCCTGTCTTCACACGCGCCATCGTCATCGTCCTCGATAGCGTCGGCATCGGTGCGCTCCCGGATGCGGGGGCGTACGGTGATGACGGCAGCAATACGCTCGGACACGTCGCGGAACGGGTGCCACTGCGGCTCCCGGTGTTGCGATCGATGGGTCTCGACCGTCTCGTGACATTGGGCCACGGTGTGGCCGCACCGGCCGGCGGCGCGTATGGCCGGATGGCGGAGGCGTCGGCCGGCAAGGACTCCGTGACGGGGCACTGGGAACTGATGGGCGTCGTCCTCGAGCGTCCGTTTCCGACGTTCCCGACAGGATTTCCACCAGACCTGATGGCCGAATTCGAGCGGCGCATCCTACGTGGCACGCTCGGGAACGTCGTGGCCTCAGGTACGGAGATTATCGACCGCCTGGGGCCGGAGCACGTCCGGACCGGCAGGCCCATCGTCTACACCTCTGCGGACAGCGTGTTTCAGATTGCGGCCCACGAGGAGGTGGTGCCAGTTCCGGAGCTGTACCGCATCTGCCAGGTGGCGTTCGAACTGTTCGCCACCGGTCTGGGCGTCGGCCGGATCATCGCCCGTCCGTTCGTCGGGACGCCAGGCGCCTTCACCCGCACCACCCATCGGCACGACTACGCGCTGGAGCCGACCGGTACGACGCTCCTCGACCGGCTGACCGGCGGGAAGATTCCGGTCGTCGCAATCGGTAAGATCGGCGATCTCTTTGCGGGGCGGGGTATATCACGTGCAGTACCGACCACGAGCGATGCCGATGGGATGAACAAGCTGAAGGCCGCGATGGACGACACGTCCTCGGGCCTGGTCTTCATGAACCTCGTCGACTTCGACTCGCAGTACGGCCATCGCAACGATGTAACCGGCTATGCCGCCAATCTCCAGCAGTTCGACGAACGGCTCGGCCATATTCTGCCGGCGCTCCGATCGAGTGATCTGCTGGTGGTGACTGCCGACCACGGCAACGATCCGTCCACATCGAGCACGGACCATTCACGCGAATACGTGCCGATCCTGTTGACAGGCGCACGGGTTCGCCCGGGTGTCGACCTCGGCACGCGCTCCACGTTCGCCGACCTGGGCCAGACGCTCGCGGAGAATTTCGGCGTCGAGCCACTGGCCCACGGGTCGAGCTTCCTGGAGCAGATTCTGGAGGAACGTCGTGTCGAGCATCCGTGAGGCGCTGGAGCAGCGCGAGCGCGAGATGCTCGCGCCTCAGGCCGCCAGGAGCGCCGAGTCACGCGGTCGCCTGCGGCCGGAACCCGAGGACGACGTCCGGCCGGCGTTTCAACACGACCGCGACCGGATCATCCACAGCAAGGCCTTCCGGCGCCTGAAGCACAAGACCCAGGTGTTCTTTGCACCGGCCGGCGATCATTACCGGACGAGACTGACGCACACGCTCGAGGTGTCGCAGATCGCCAGGACGATCGCGAAGGTGTTGCGCCTTCACGAAGAGCTGACCGAAGCGATCGCGCTCGGGCACGACCTCGGCCACACGCCGTTCGGCCACACCGGCGAGCACGTCCTCGACACGCTGATTCCCGGCGGCTTCAACCACTACGAGCAGAGCCTCCGGATCGTCGACGTGCTCGAAAACGACGGCCGCGGCCTCAACCTGACATGGGAGGTCCGTGACGGCATCGCCCATCATTCGAAGGGGAAGGAAGGCGCGCCCGTCGGGATGGACGTGTCCGCGCGTGCGACGACACTCGAAGGACAGATCATGCGCGTGGCAGACCTCATCGCGTACGTGAATCACGATATCGACGATGCGGTCAGGGCGGGCATGTTGAAGGCATCCGACTTGCCACAGGGGCCGGTGCAGATCCTGGGGCGCACGTCGTCGGCGCGCATCGCGCGCATGGTGAGAGACGTCGTCACGGAAACGCAGCGGATGGGGTTGAACGAAATCGGGATGAGTCAGCCGGTGCTCGACGCGACTCTGGCGATGCGCCGGTTCCTGTTCGCCACGGTCTACGAGAACGACGTCGCCACCGCGGAGTTCAAGAAGGCGCACGGCATCCTGAGCGGCTTGTGGGAGAAGGTCCGGGATCGGCCCGACGAGTTCCTGGATCGTCGCATCATCGACGCGGACGGCCTCGACGTGGCGGCCCGCGATTTTCTGGCGGGCATGACCGATCGGTTCGCGGTGACGCTCTACGAGCGGCTCTTCATCCCGAAGCCGTGGGTCGGGCCCATCTCGTGGAATCAGTTATAATTGGCGGTTCAGTGCAGCTCGATCTCACCCGCTATCGGCAGTCGCTCGCCCGTTTCGAGCGCACGTGTCTGCCACACGAGGCGGGAGACGACGTCGACGCGTACCGGATCGTCGCGCCGGTTCACCTCGCCTTCGACATTCACAAGGACAAGGACAAGTTCCGGCTCGTCGGGCACGTGCACGCCGAGCTGGAGCTGGCGTGCAGCCGGTGTGTCGAGGCGTATCGCCTTCCGGTGTCCGCGCCGTTCGATCTCCGGTACCTGCCGGCGTCGGCTGCCATCGCCGACGCCGAGCACGAGATGGATGACGAGGACCTCGAGACGAGCTACTACCGAGACGACCAGATCGATCTGAGCGAGTTGCTTCGTGAGCAATTCTACCTGGCGCTGCCGATGAAACCGCTGTGCCGGGAGGATTGCCGTGGGCTGTGCCCGCAGTGCGGCATCAACCTGAACACGGGCGCGTGCGACTGCGCGCCGGTGTGGGAGGACTCGCGGCTCGCAGCACTCAAAGGACTCGGCAGGACCCACGAGTCGTGAATCAGCGAAGACACCATGCCTAATCCCAAACGCCGACACTCCAAGACCCGAACGGCCAAACGGCGCACGCACGACGCGCTGCGGGCACCGGCGACTGGCCTCTGCCCGCAGTGCCACGAACCGAAGGCACCCCACCGCGTGTGCCCGCACTGCGGCTACTACCGGCAGCGGCCGGTCCGGCCGGTGGACGAGGAGTAGCGCGGACTGGCGACGGCCTTCATCTTCCCCGGCCAGGGATCGCAGAAGGTCGGCATGGGCAGGGCGCTGGCCGAGGCGTTTGCCGACGCGCGCGCCGTGTTCGACGAAGCCGACGCGGCGTTTGCCGCCAGCGGAACCGGCTCGGCCCGACTGAGCGCGCTCTGCTTCGATGGCCCGGACGATCAGCTCACGCTGACCGAGCACACGCAACCGGCGATTCTCACGGTGAGCGTGGCCGGCGCCCGCGTGCTGGCCGCACACGGCATCGAGCCGGACCTGGTGGCCGGTCACAGCCTCGGCGAGTACTCGGCCAACGTCGTTGCCGGCGCGATCGGGTTCGCCGACGCCGTGCAGATTGTCCGACGCCGCGGCCGGTACATGCAGGAGGCGGTGCCGGTGGGTGAGGGCGCGATGGCGGCGATTCTGGGTCTCGATGCCGACGGTGTGAGACGCGCGTGCGAGGAAGCGGCGCTCGGTGAGGTCGTGAGCCCCGCCAACATCAACAGTCCGGATCAGGTGGTGATTGCCGGGGCGGCCGCCGCCGTGCAGCGTGCAGCGGCACGCGCGAAAGCGCTCGGCGCCAAGCGGGCGGTGCCGCTGGCGGTGAGCGCGCCCTTCCACTGCGCGTTGATGAAGCCGGCCGGAGATCGGCTCGAGCCGGAGTTGCGGGCGCTCACGGTGCGCGACCCGCGCGTGCCGATTGTCGCCAATGTCGATGCAGAGCCAAAGCACGATGGCCCTGCGGCGATTGATGCGCTCGTGCGTCAGGTGTCGGCTCCTGTCCTGTGGGAGGCGATCGTGCGGCGGCTTGCGTCTGCCGGCGTCACCACGTATGTTGAGGTGGGTCCGGG
>JBOGIR010000593.1:0-6638 GCA_050742335.1 Vicinamibacterales bacterium
AAAGGCATCGTCCACCGCGATCTGAAGCCGGGCAACATCATGCTGACCAAGGGCGGCAGCAAGCTTCTGGACTTCGGATTGGCCAAGCTGGTCGACGGTCCGCCTAAAGGCAGGCTTCAGCCGGCCCTCAGCGCGGCGCCCACGGTCAGCGCTCCGCTCACGGGTGAGGGCAGCATCCTTGGCACCTTCCAGTACATGGCCCCCGAGCAAGTCGAAGGCCTGGAGGCCGATGCACGCACGGACATCTTCGCGTTCGGTGCCGTGCTCTACGAGATGGTGACCGGGAAGAAGCCGTTCGAGGGAAAGAGCCAGGCGAGTGTGATCGCGGCAATCCTCGATCGCGACCCGCCGGCGGTGTCATCGCTGCAGTCGCTCGCGCCGCGCTTACTGGACCGCATCGTCTCCACGTGCCTGGCGAAAGATCCAGACAACCGCTGGCAGACGGCACGTGACCTGCTGCGCGAGCTGACGTGGGTTGCCGAAAGAACTCCGGGCACGCAAGGGGCAACCGTTCCCCCACCCACGCCGCGCGCTCGCGTGAAGCTGGTGGGAGCAGTGTCGCTGAGCCTCCTGCTCGGCGGGGTGGTCGCGGGCCTCGCCGTCTGGCTCGCCGTTCGTCCGAGCCCGTCTTCCGTGGCACGCCTGACGATCACGCCCATTGGAACCGCTACGCTCGCAGTCAGCGGTCTCGATCGTGACGTCGCGATCTCGCCCGACGGTTCGCGAATTGTCTATGTCGGCGGCAACGGATCTCGGCTCTTCGTGCGAGCACTCGATCAAATGGAGGCAAGACCGCTCGAAGGCGTGGGCGTACCACACCATCCTTTTTTCTCTCCGGATGGGACATGGATTGGCTTTTTCGATGGACTCGGGGCGCTGAAGAAGGTGTCCATCACCGGCGGCCCGGCCGTCACGATCTGCCGCATCACCGCCGCACCACTCGGCGCCACCTGGGGTGGAGACGACACGATCGTTTTTGCGATTAACGGCACGACAGGTCTATTTCGTGTCTCCGCGAATGGGGGCGAGCCGGAAATCATCACAACACCCAACGCGCGAGAGGGCGAGACCTTCCACGGTTGGCCGGAGTTCTTACCGGAAGGTCGCGGAGTGCTGTTCAAGGTCGGGCTCACTGGGGGCGGAAATGAGATCGGTGCCCTCGACCTGCGAACTGGGAATCGCAAGATCCTTCTGCGCGACGCCTTTTACGCCCGGTATGTTCCGACGGGGCATCTCCTCTATGGAGTGAACGGCGGGCTGCGCGCTGTACCTTTCGATCTCGATCGGCTCGAGCTGGCTGGCACGCCGATCCCGTTGGTCGAACCAGTACTGATGACTCCTTTCGGCCTGACGCTGGACCTCGATGTATCGCAGAACGGCACGCTCGTGTACGTCACCGGCGGCCAAGTCACTGCGCGGACGCTCGCATGGGTCGATCGGCAGGGACAGGAAGAACCGATCAAGGCGCCCGTTCGCGCGTACACCTATCCCAGGTTATCGCCAGATGGGACGCGCTTCGCCCTCGACGTGCGGGACCAGGAAAACGATATCTGGATCTGGGATTTTGCCCGCGAAACCTTGTCACGCTTCACGTTCGGTCCGGCACAAGATCTATATCCGGTCTGGACGCGGGACGGGCGGCGGCTGGTGCTTGCCTCTTATAGACCTGGCGCGAGTAACCTTTTCTGGCAGGCTGCCGACGGTGCAGGAACAGCGGAGCAACTGACGGAGAGCGCAATCAATCAGTCCCCTTACACCACCTCGGCTGATGGCACGCGGATAGTGTTTCGCGAGGACGGTACGAAGACTGGCCAGGACTTGATGCTGCTCACGCTCAACAAGGAGCGACAGGTTCAGCCCCTGGTGCAGACGACCTTCAACGAACTGAATGCAGAACTTTCGCCCGATGGACGGTGGTTCGCGTACGAGTCGAACGAATCGGGAGAGTACGAGATCTACGTGCGACCGTTTCCGGACGCGACGAACGGGCGCTGGCAGATTTCGACCGGTGGCGGCACCAGGCCCCTTTGGGCGCGCAGCGGCCAGGAGCTCTTCTATCTGTCGCCGAGCGGAGCGCTCATGGCCGTGCGAGTCGAGCACGGGGCAACGTTCACTGCGAGCACACCGACCACGCTGTTCGAGGGGCGCTACTACATGGGAGGCGCAGCCAACGTTGGGCGCACGTACGACGTGTCACCCGACGGCCGACGATTCTTGATGATGAAGGCCGATGCCAGCACACCGGCAAGTCTGGTTGTGGTCTTGAATTGGTTCGAGGAGCTGAAGCGCTTGGTACCGGGAAACTGAACCAGGCACAAGAGCTGTCGTTCACACTTCTGACCTCTCGCTTCTCGGTTCGTGTTCAAGTTCGACCCGAAGTCCTGCTGAAGCCGGACACTACGTACGAAGGCACGGAGACGGACGTCGTGTCGGTCTTCCGCCTCCGCGTGAAGCTTCGGCGGACCACCGCAGCCTTGGCGAAGGTGGTCAGGCGGACCGAACCCAGAACTCGAACCGAACGTGAACACGAACTGAGAAGTGAGCACCCAGAAGTGTGAACGACGATGTCTCACGCTCAACTCGAGTGAAGCTCGGTGTAAGTCTCTGTGTCTCCGTGTCTTCTCCGTGACCTGTGATCAGGGCTTCCGCACAGTCGGCCGCGTCCGCCGCTTCCGCTCGCGTGCCACGAGCGGGCGCATCGGCGATTGCTCGCCGACCATCAGCAGCGGCTGCGTCGGGTGATCCATGTTGAACAGACGTCCGTCCTGCGTACGGGCGTAGAGCTGATCGCCGCCGATGAACAGCGTCATAGGACCGTCCTCGCCGATGGCTTCGACGAGACGGACGCCGAAGACATCGCGCAACGTGGAGAGCAGTCGTCTCAGTCGTGGAATCGAAAAACCGCGCCGCCGCAGATCGGCCAGCACCTGCAGCTCGAGAACGTCGAGCGGGCTGTAGCGCCGTTCCGTAAACCCGCCCGCCTCGGTGCGGTGTGGTGCGACCGCCGGCTTGAACAGGCGCCCGTCCCACCACTGGAGCTGACGCGCCGTCAGGCCCGTCAGGCCGGCGACCTCCCGCGACGTGTAGTGCTTCTTGAGTCTCACAGCCCGAACCGAGCGGGGCGCACGCTCTCGAGCTCACGCCGCTCGTGTCCGCTGACGAGGAGATCGGCCATCAGCGCTGCCGTGAGAGGGGCGAGAAGCACGCCGTTCCGGTAATGGCCCGTAGCGTAATACACGCCCCGCATTGTCGTCGATGCCCCGATGATCGGCAGATCGTCGGCCGTCGCCGGCCGCAAACCGGCCCGGGCATCGTCGAAGATGGCCGACCGCAGCGCCGGCACCAGTTGCTCTGCGCTCTGCAGGAGTTGCCGTACACCGTCAACGGTCACGCTCTCGTCAAAACCTGCCTCTTCGACCGTTGCACCAACCAGGATGCTTCCGTCCTGCCACGGCACGAGATAGCATCCCGTTCCCCAGACAACGAAGGACAAGGTCGGCTGGGCCTGCCGAAGGTGCAGCAATTGGCCCCGGACGGGTCGTACCGGGGGTGATGGTGCCGGCGGCACCCGAATGCCGCCCGACCAGCAGCCGGCAGCAATGACGACAGCATCGGCCGCGATCGTCTGGTCCGACGTCACCACTCGCGGCGACCCGCGATCGTCGCTCACCGCGTCGACCCGCCCCACCGTGAGCGTCCCACCTCGCCTCGCGGCGGCCTCAACAAGCGCGGTCATCAAGCTGGCCACTCCGACATACCCGTGCCGCGGTATCAGCAGCGCGGCGCGCACGCCGTCGGTCAGACACGATTCGAGCTGTCGCGCCCCGTCGCCGTCAAGGAATGAATGGAAGACACCTGCGTCGGCCAGCGTCCGGCGTCGCTGCTGAAGGTCCTGGGCTTCGGCGTCATCGAGTGCGACCTCGAGAGTCCCCGTGCGACGGTATTCGATCGGGCGCCCCGCGTCGGCGGACACACGCGCGATAAAGTTGTCGTACTGATCGAGACTGCAGAGGCCGAGCTGCAAGAGCTTCTCGGAATGTCCCTCAATGTGAGGAGCTAGAATGCCTGCGGACGCACGCGTCGCCCCCTGCCCGCTTCCGCGTGGATCGATGACGCGTACCTGGGCGCCGCGCGCCGCAAGTTCGTAGGCTATTGCGTAGCCGACGACACCGGCGCCGACGACGATGACCTGCACGGATTGATTCTATGATCTTCATTTACGAGGCCACACCGGCTTTGACGCAGGGGGCCGCTGGCTGGCCTCCAAGTCACCGTGGCGCATCGACCTCCACCCGCTACCGGAACCTGCACGAGTAACCGTCCGTGAGTGCCCCTCCTGCGCTGCGTCGCGTGTGCGTCTTCTGCGGATCGCATGTCGGCATTGGAGCTGACTACCGTGTTGCCGCTGAAGAGTTCGGGCGGGAGCTCGTGACGCGACGCATTGAACTGGTGTTCGGCGGCGGCCGCATTGGATTGATGGGCCATCTGGCGGATGCCGTGCTGGCGGCGGGCGGACATGCCATCGGGGTCATTCCGCACGCGATGATCGCGCGCGAGATTGCCCATACCTCCCTTCCCGATCTCCGCGTCGTGCGATCGATGCACGAGCGGAAGTCCCTCATGGCGGAACTTGCCGACGCGTTCGTCGCGCTTCCCGGTGGCTTCGGCACGTTCGAGGAGCTGTGCGAGGCGATCACGTGGACACAGCTCGGTCTCCACACGAAACGCTGCGGGCTGTTGAACGTGCAGGGCTACTACGATCCGCTGTTGTCGCTGTTTGCACGCGCCGTGGCCGAGGGCTTCGTCCGGCCCGACAACCGCGACATCGTCGTGGCCGAACGGAACCCGGGGACGCTGCTGGACCGCCTCGCGCAACCCATGGAGCCGTCGGAGGTGCGATGGCTGCGCACGCCGGACGAGACGTAGCGAGGCTTCGCCTGAGACGAGAAAGGACCGGGTTAGGCAGCGGACGCGGTCCCCAAAAGAGGGCGAGGCCGCCGCCTGCATTCACCTTTTTCAGGCGCTAATCTGCAATGTCTGCAGGCACGCCCCTTGCTCCGCTGGGTGATTGAGGAGCTTTCTCGATGGACATCAACAAAGGGGCGGTGGGAATATTCGTGGCGCTGTGCGTTATCGGCGGGGCGGCCGGCTTCTACCTCGCGACCACCGGTGGCCCTCGACCAGCCTTGGACGCCGCGTCGTCAACACTTGCGCTCGATTCAACAGCGCAGCCACTCGAGCAACCCACGGCGATTGTTCCGCGGCAGAAGGTCCCGGCTGCACCGGCCCCGCCCGCGGCTGGCATCGAGCCGCGCGTGGCTCTCTCCCCTCGACCCGCCGCGCCGGCGCGCCGGCCGCAGCCGGCCGCCACGTGGGGACAATCGACGCCGACACCAGCAGAGAATCCGCGTCGTTTTCCGTCGGCTGATGAGCGCAGGCCGGCGTCCCCAGTCACGGCCACGGACGCTGGACGCACATTCGACGCAGAGCCGGTGGCCGCAGCCGAACCGGCACCGCCGCAGTTCGTGGAGCTGGTCGTTCCGGCCGAATCCGTGATTGGTCTCCAGATGGAAACCGCACTCACCAGCGAGCGCGCGCGTGTGGAGGATGACGTGCTTGCACGCGTCACTCGTGACGTCCGGGTGGACGAGCGCGTCGCCATTCCGTCGGGCGCCAGCGTGCACGGCCACGTCACGCTCGTCGAGCGTGGCGGGCGCCTGCGCGAGCGCGCGCGCCTGGGAATCCGCTTCACCTCTGTCGTGCTCGCAGACGGCACGCGCATCCCGCTCGAAACCGACACGATCTACCGCGAGGGCACCTCGCCCGGAGGCGAGAGCACGGCGAAGATCGGCGGCGGGGCGATTGGCGGCGCCATCATTGGAGGCATCCTCGGCGGCGCGAAAGGCGCCATGATTGGCGGATCGGTAGGGGCAGGCGCCGGAACGGCTGCCGTGTACGCCGGGGGGCGAAACGCGGCCACCCTGCCGAGCGGAACGCCCATTACCGTCCGCCTGGTCGAGCCTGCGTCTGTCACGGTCGAGTACTGACCATTTACGAATTGACGGATTGACGAATTGACGGATTGGGACTGACCGCAAGGTTCGTAGATCCGCAAATTCGTAAATCCGTAAATCCGTAAATTCGTCAATTTCCATTGTCCCCCTCGGTGTAAGATCGCCCGCTAGGAGTACTCCTATGACAATGCGTTTCGTGCTGGCAGCCGCGGTGGCTGCTCTTTTCGTCCTTCCGGCGAGTGCCCAGGTTCAGAAGAAGGAATTCCCCGGCGTCCGGAACTATTCGCGCGTCGACGCCACGGTTGGCTGCGGCGGCCAGGTCGACCCGGCCGCGATGGCGGCGTTGAAGAAAGAGGGCTTCGTGTCCGTCATCAATCTGCGCCTCCCCACCGAAGAAGGCGCCAACGTCGAGCAAGGCCGTGCAGCGGCACAGGCTGCAGGATTGAAGTACATCCATCTGCCGTTCAACGCGGCGTCGCCCGACCCGAAAGTGGTCGACAATTTCCTCGCGGCGGTGGCCGATCGCAGCAACCAGCCTGTGTTCATCCATTGCGGCTCCGCCAGTCGCGTCGGTGGCGTGTGGACGATCAAGCGCGCACTGCAGGACAAGTGGCCCGTGGAGAA
>JBOGIR010000594.1:0-3641 GCA_050742335.1 Vicinamibacterales bacterium
CTGGAGTGGCGGGTGATGCCTGCTTTGGTGCTGGATCAGGCGAAGCTCTACATGCGCGACGAGGCGCCGGTTGCCTATGCGAGCTGGGCGTTTCTGTCGCCGGAGGCGGCGGAGCGGTACCGCGCGACGGGGCGGCTCGCGCCGGGCGACTGGAAGAGCGGTAGTGAGGCGTGGCTGATCGATCTGGTTGCGCCGTTTGGGGGCGGTGGGGATGTGATCAACGACATGAAGGAGAAAGTACTGGCGGGGCGGAAGGTCAGGGTAAGAGGCGAAGCGGGTGCGGAGAAACCGTAGCGCGTAGCGCCACGACTCATGCGAAAAACTATGAGGATGGTGTACTGGCTGCTAGCCGGCCTGATCGTGGCGGTTACGCTTGCCGCCGCGGGTAACGTCCGGGCGCTTGCTGAGGTCTATGCTGTTCTTGGACGATGGTTGAAGCCGCTCGCCGCGCTGCCATGGTCTCAAGCAGTCGCCGCCCAAAGCGATAGGTTTCCCCTCGCCGAGCCGCAAGCAGTTCTCGTGCTCGCCTGCTTTGCGCTGATCTTCGGCACAGCGTGCGTCGGTGCGATCCCAACCTTCCGGAGGGTCGTCAGCTATATGGGGACCGATCTAGTATCGCTGTCCGTCGCTCTGAGGTCCCAGTTTCCGCTGGGCGTGTTCGTCCTCCCCGCGGATTGGCGTTCGGCAGACAAAGCACCTCTATTGCAGCTCTCGCCTGGGGACGAAGTCTTCGTGCAGCGAAGAATGGCGAGGGTCGATGAACTGCTGGTGAAGTACTACACGCATCCGAAACGCGTGCCGTTCTTGGCGATGCAGGGTGGTCTAGTCGCGGCGTTCTTCCTCCTACCTGGATTTCTCAGCGGAGGGATACATGCCAGCCCCGTGGCGTTCTTTCTTGGCCGGTTGATTATTCCCGGCCTGGCTGCGATGTCGTGCTTTGAGCTCCTGCTACTTCTACTGGCGTCCTGCTCTCGGGCGTTGGCGACGCGTCGACTGAACTCTGAAGTTTAACCGGGCATCCGAGATGCCAAAGCCACCACCACTAGACCCCGTTACTCAAGGTGCGAAGATCCTAAAGGACGTCGCGAAAGACGCGGCGACGGACGCGGCCAAGGGTGCGAGGGAAATCGCGGAGGAGGTAGCGAAGGACCCAAGCAACGCCAAGACCCTAGCAGACGCGGCAAAAGTATCCCGGGACGTGAGAGAGTCAACGTCCTACAACAGCACCGTTGACATCATCTTCCGAGACGGTGTGGGGTGGGTTGTCGGCGTGGTTGCCGGGGCTGCAGCGACTGCCTCGGCTGCAGCGGTTCCGCCGTTAGCACCAGTCGCACCTGTTTGGGGATTCGGTGTCGGCGAAACAGCATCAACCGGCTACAAGTGGGTCTACGACCAGATCCTAAACGTTGGAATTCCTCGGTTGCTAGAGCGGGACATCCTGACCCCCGAGTTTCGGAAACTACTAGAAGCCGGCACTCCGATTGAACCTCATGAGTCGCGGACGATCACGTACTACCGAGCCGAGAACGGTTCGCTCAGTGCGACCATGGTCGAGCGCCGCATCGCAGGTGGTCCAACCACGTACGAGCTCATGGGTAGCAGCAACAATCTGCTCTACAGGACCGAAATCACCCCCGATGGCTCCGCCAAGGTCTATGACTGGGCGGGACGCGAGTTGCTCGGCGCACCTCCGATCACCACCGAGATGTACAACCGAGGGGTGACTCCGGCGTTCTCGATGACGCTGGAATCGCCGCCTTTGGTCCGACCCCAACCGTCCGCGCTTCCCGAGGGTTCGGTGAGCGCACCTTGGCCGATCAACGTAGAACATCAGGCCAGTAGTCCAGGGGCGGTCAACTCCGATGCGCTGAGTGACGTCGGCGGGAAAGGACTCGCTCAAGTCCTCGATGAGCAGGCTCGGCGTCAACGCGACGCCGGATCGTCCACCGAGGCGGAGAGTGCGACCGCGTCGCCGCCGAACGATGGCACAACCAACCCAGTCCTTCCCACGGAACATCCGGTGGATCTTCCCTCGTTCAACCCCCAGCCGGGGGTCTACGTGTGGATGAAGAATCCTGCGGTGCGGACCACGCTCGACGAAAAGACCGGGATCAGCAAGGACGAATATCTCGCGCCGCACGACCGGCACGCCGCGGGGGATCAGGTGTGGGAGATCCCGCAGGGCGGCGGGGGCAAGCTTCGCTACGCGCTCGGCACCGAGGGCACTTGGCGTGTTGAGGCGCGCGATGCGGCCGATCGGCTTCTCGAGGTAAACGAACGGTTCGCCGATGGCAGTCTGCTGCGCACCGACGGCGACGGGAAAGTCCTCGCGTGGACGAGGCCCGACGAGTCGGGAGCGTCGGCGAGCGGCGAGGGCGCCTCGCCAAGCGCCGAACCTATGGAGCAATCCGGATCGGGCTCGACTCCGATCGATCCCAACACCGGCCTCCCCACCGACGGACTCGGCCCATCGACATCGCTCGACGGGGGTTATGCGGACACCTTCTATGATGCGTTGCTTAGCGAGTTCAACCGCGCTCGCGAGCAAGGGCTTGCTGGCGGATCGGCAGATGAGGCGCTGACGTTCGCCGCCGCGCCCGCGGGCACCGCGACCGATGCAGCGCCAGGCGATGTTGCCCCGTCCGCCTCCAGCGACTCCCCGGCCGGAGAGAGCACTCCCCCCAAGCCGGTGCCAAAGCCGGACGACGTCCCCCCCGAAGCGACCGCCTTCCAGGCCGGCTGGATGCTCTACCAGTCGATCCAGGGCGGCGACGGGCTGGGGATCGCGACCGCGGGCGTCAACGCCGTCAACATCGCGAACTGGTACGCGCAGAAGCAAGGCTACGACGCGCTGCTCCCCAACGACATGGCCCAGGGCTTGCGTACGGTCGGCGCGGGCCTCGGCCTCGCCTCCGCGGGGGTGGGGCTCTATAACTCGATCGACGCGGGCGAGCCGCTCGGCATCGCCTACTCGGCGGTCTCGCTCGCGCAGCAGGCGACGCAGCTCTGGGCGGGGAGCGTCAACTCTTCGATCGGGATAATCGAAGCTGCTGGCGACATGGCAATCGGACTCTACGCCGAGGCCGCGGCCCTGGGCGCCGTCGCGAGCACCCTCGGCACCGTCGTGCCCTTGCTCGGGGTCGCGCTCGCGCTCTCGCAGGGCAACGTCGTCGCAGCGGTGGGCCAGATCCTGATGATGATCCCGGCGACCTTCGTCATCGGGCTGGTGATCACCGTGTTCAGCTCGCTCTTCGGCGGTGACGCCGAGCCCGAGTACGACTGGATTCCCGCCGCCGGCAAGGGGAGCTACAGCCGCGGCGAAGATGGCGCGATCGGGATCGAGGCCTCCGGCACCGACACTCACAAGAGCATCGAGGAGACCCCGGTCGGTCCGGGCACCGAGGGGGCGAGCGTGGTGGCGGCCAAGCTCGCCGCGGCGCTCTCGAGCCTCCTGCTGGAGGTGAAGGGGAGCCAGAATGACGAGGACGGACCGGCTTCGCTCGCGCTCATCCCCGAGCGGCTGCCGAATCTCCACTTCCTCGGCCACAACGCGTTCGTGATCGAGTTCACCGACCCGCACACGGGCGACGCCCGGCAGGTGGGGGCGAACATCGTCGATGTGGAGCGCCTCCTGGTGGAAG
>JBOGIR010000595.1:0-9108 GCA_050742335.1 Vicinamibacterales bacterium
CAGGGTTGCGATCGTGCGTGGCCCGCGGAGCTTGCTCGTCAGGGTGTCGGCCGCGGCGCCGCACCCGGGAGGCAGCGAAGCCAGCAGCCGGCGCACCGAACGAATGTCGCCGTCGTCGATCGCGCGATCGATCGCGCGTTCGACAATCGGGCCTGAGCCTCCTATTTCCAGGCTCATCTGGACGATGCGAAGGGGATCCGCCTCGTGAACGGCGCGCAGGTCTTCTCCCCTGCATGCGTCGGGAGACGCAATGGTCGCCAGATGCTGCAACACCTTCCCGTAGGCATCTGGATTGGGATCGTCGAGCATCCATCCCGAGAGCAGGCGATCGACCTGCTCGCGCAGGGCGCCGTCGGCCAGCGGCCGCACGTGCTCCTGCCCGAGCTCCGCATGTGTCGCGAGCTTCGACAGCATCCTGACCAGCCCGTGGGAAATCGTCTGACCGCTGGCGTCGGCGGCGGCCTTGAGGATGGTGACGACCGACTCGACGGCCATGCCGCTGCTCGCGCCGAGCACGAACGCCCGCCGCTGCGCGAGGTCGCCCCCCATCGTGACGAGTCGCCGCAGCGTCTCCGGACGCAGCGCCGCAATCAGACGCGCGGTGCGCCGGCGAAGGGTCGCGAGGTCGGCGCCTGAGGCGTTCTTGAGCTCGGCGGTGATCTGCAGCAGATAGCCGACGATCACCTGATCGTAGGCCACCTCGCCGCCGTGCTCGTCAATCGCCTTTGCCACCGCCGCCGGTTCGGTCGCAACATCCTCGACCGGCCGAGCGGGATCCGACGCCATCGCCGCGCTCGCCAGACCGATCCACAGTTGCGCGGCACGACCGGACACCTTGCCTTCTGCGCCCACCGGCGTGTCGTCGTCTATGAGTTCGAGCCGATCGAACGTCAGTGGATGTAACCGCACGTGCGGCCAGTCGGGGAGCCGTCCGCCGGGCGCCAGACCGAGCGGCACATCGTCAGGATCGAGTTCTTCCGCCAACGCACGCAGCGCGGAGCTGATTTCGTCGACGTCGACACCAGAGAGGATGCTCATCGCGCCGAGGTGATGCCGGTGCAGTCCCTCCGCCAGGCGGCGCAGCACCGGTTGATTCGGGTCGGTGGCGACGCCGTCGATGATCAACTGGTGACGCGCCACCCCGAATGCGATTGTCGCGCGGCCTTCGAGCAACCGCTCCGCGCGCTCGGTGACACGGGCGGCGGAGGGGCCAAGGGAGGGATGCCCTGCCGGGTACATGGCGTACTTGTGCAGCGCAATCGACAGCTCCACCAGGAACTCGCTCAGATCGCGCGACACGACCACTCGTTCGGGCCTGGAGGTGGCTTCGGCCACGTACGTCTATCGGTCAGGCGTCACGAGAACTTCGACCGATGTTGCGCGGAATTGCATACACGGCCGCCGGGAAACCCGCACCACCGCGGGCCAGGATTGAGTCGCGAGGCGTGTCCGGACGCCGGAACCCGGCGCCCGGACACGATGTTATACGGAGGCTAGAACGCTACGCGGAAACCGAGCTGCAGCATCCGCGGCTGGTACGCGACGTTGCCGTTGAACGAGGGAGTGCCGTACTGCGCGTTGCCTTCGTTGGTGGTGTACGACCCGTAGTTGACGTGGTTGAACAGGTTGTACACCTCGAACAGTCCGTCGAGCGTCACGGGGCCGAGCGGAAGCCGCTTCTGGAGCCGCATGTCGAAACGGTGAATCGGATCGCCCACGATTCCAGATCGCGGAGAGATGCTCCCGTTGGCGCGCAGTCGCAGCTCGGAGGCGGCGTTGTTCCCTTGATTACGGAGGTCGACGCCGGTGTTGGTCGCAAACCGTTCGCCGGACCCGTAGAAGTAGATCCCGCTCAGTTGCACGCCGTAGCCGACGTCCCAGACGCCGTTGAGGACCGCCCGGTGGCGCTGGTCGCCCGCGGCCCCTGCCCCTCCCGCGAAGAACGCGCCGGCATAACCATAGTCGCCGCCCATGTCGGGCGCCAGCGGGAAGCCGACGTCGCGCTGCGCCATGATGCCGTCCGGTCCGAGGTACCACTGGGGCCGCACGGGCAGCCCGTCCTTGAAGAACCCCAGCGTGTAGGTGGCGGTCGCCTGCCAGCGGTTGCTGAACCGTTTGGTGAACGTCAGATCGGTACCGTGGTAGTTGGAATAACCTTCCAGGTACTCGAGGAGCACGACACCCCACTCGGGAAACGGGCGGCGGCTTATGTCATTGAACGGATAATTCGCGCCGGTGGCGGGGTTGTAGCTCAGATTCGCATTGTGGACGGTCTCTTCGAGGCGTCCCGCCGTGTACACATAGTTGGCCTCGATCGACATCGCGTCGCCGAGCTGGTGCTGGACTCCGGCTGACGCCTGATGGCTGTAGGGCGTCCGGCGGCCGGGGTAGTTGATTTCCTGGGCGATTGCACGCCGAACGCAGCCCGGCACGTTGCTGATGCCGCACGTCCCCGCCAGCGACGCGTCCCAGCTCGGCCGCGGTCCGCCAAATTCTCCCTCGCCGCTCGCCCCTGGACCAAACCAGTTCGGGACGAAATCGGGACGCTGTGGGCTGTTGGCGATCTGATATTCGAACCGGTGCACCATCGAATAGCTCTGCTGCACGCCGTCGTTCGGCGAGAACGCGAAGAACAGTCCGTATCCGCCGCGCAGCACCGTCCGATCGTTGAGGCGGAGATTCACCCCCATCCGCGGCGCGACGTTGTTGCTGTCGTGGGGAAGATTGCCAGGCAGGAACGGCCGGAACTCGAGCTTCTCAGAGTGCGCGTTGTTGTCCCAATCGTACCGCACACCGAGGTTGAGCGTCAGATTGTTCCCGACCCTCCAGTCATCCTGCAGCCAGCCGGCAAAGACGTTGCGAACGATGTTGTAATGGTGCTCCGTGTCCGACACGGCGTGGAAGACCTGCGACGTAAGAGGCGACAGCGGCGCCAGATTCCAGGTGGACGCATCGTTCCAGACCGGGAACAGCGACTCGAGATTGGCAGGCGGCCGGCCCAGTCGTGCATCGATCTCGCCCATGCACCGGTTGCACCACCCGAAGTCGACCTGGAAGCGGAAATACTCGCCGCCCAGCTTCACGTCGTGGCGTCCACCCCAATCGTACGCCGTCGTGTAATCGTCGCGAATGGTCTGGGTGTTCTGGAAGATGTTGAGCGTGTTGGCGCCGATGCTATAGCCCTGCAACTGGATGACCGGGGAGTTCCCGAGCCCCACGGGATTATACGGAAAGGGCCCCCCCTTCCATCGGACCGAGGGTTGGTCCAGCCGTTCGTAGTTGGTGGCGCCCGCGCGGATCTCATTCACCGCCCGGCTGCCGAGGACCTGCGTAAAGGTGGCGTTGTACTGCGGAGTCTCGCGCTTCCGCGTGCCGCCGTTCGCAGGATGGGCCGTGGCACCGCCGCCCGCATAGCCCTCGCTGTTGAAATATGAGACGCGCACCGCGAGCCGACTCTGTGGTGTGAACTGATAGTCGAGCCGGCCCAGGGCCGTGTGCGCCCGTGTCGTGAACTGCTGGTCGATATTGAAGCTCGGGTAAGGGCTATTGTGCGTGTAGGTCTGCGGCTCTCGCCCATATCCGTACGAGCCGAAGAAGTGAATCCGATCTCTTCTGATCGGCCCGCCAAACGTCGTGCTCATCTGCTGCTTGGAGTACGGAAGCACGCGCTTCTCGATGAAGTCTTCGGCATTGAACTTCTCGTGCCGAAAGTAGCCCCCGAACGTGCCCGCAAAGGTGTTGGTCCCCGACTTGGTGACGGCATTGACAATCATGCCTTGGGAGCGTCCCTGGGTGGCGTCAAACCGGTTCGCGATCACTTCGAACTCCGCAATCGAATCGCGGTTGAACCCCGGCTGCTCCGTGTCGGTTTGCGAATGGTAATTGACCGTGATTTGCTGGCCGTCGACATTGGTCTGCGAGTAGCCCTGGCGGAACTGCGCGAACCCGCCGCCCTCGTTTCGGCGGGCACCCGGTGCCAGCAGCGTCAAGTCCATCCAGTTCCGGCCGTTGATCGGCAGATCCTGCATCTGCCGGGGATCGATGTTCGCGCCGACCGTCGACGTCGTCGTGTCGACCAGCGGCGCTTCACCGGTCACCGTCACGGTCTCCTGCACTGTGGAAGGCGCCATCTGGACGTCCACCACGGCCGACTGGCCGACGAGGATCTGGAGGCTCCGGTTCACGGTGGTGAACCCGCTGATCTCGGCCGTGAGCCTGTAACCGCCCACGCGCACCGGCAGCCGGAACTCGCCGCGTTCGTCGGTGACGGTCGCGAACGTGTTCCCGCTTGCGTCGTGCACAGCGGTGATGGTGACGCCCGGCAACACGCCGCCGGTCGAGTCGGTGACAGAGCCCGTGAACGTGGCTTCCTGCGCGTAGGCCGCCACAGGCAGGCTCACGATCGCAACGGCGATCAGGAGCCGCCCAATCCGTCCCAGTTTCATTACCCCCTCCTTCATCTGTTCCTTGCCGTCCCGGAGGATCGGTTCGTCGCCTCCCTTCCCCCGGCACTCGTGAGAGGAGCGCATAGTACACCCTCCGCTGTCGGGTGGGAAGCCGACCGCCGGGGCCTCCCGGGTCCGTCCAGGCCCACCCCAGGCGGGCTGCTTTTCCTTGTCTTCCCGCCTGCTAGCGTGTCGGTTGACTGACTGCGGGTGTGAACGGCGGACCGGACGCACGGCTAGCGGTACAATTTCCGCCCAGCAGTGTCCTCCAACCCTGACCAGCCCGAGGCCGGCGACATCGTGCCAGTCGTCTACAACGAGCTTCGGCGGCTTGCAGCCGCCTACATCCGACGCGAACGGCCGGGACAGACGCTGCAAGCCACGGCGCTCGTCCACGAAGCCTACATGCGGCTCGCCGGGGCGGGCCGTCCGTGGACCGATCGCAATCACTTCCTGGCCATTGCGGCGCGATCGATGCGACAGATTCTCGTGGAGCGCGCGCGAGCGCGCGGCGCGCAGAAGCGCTGGGCCGGGCTGGATCGTGTGACGCTGACCGAGTCGCTCATTCGCGGCGCCCATGAGGACGCGATGCTGCCGGCGCTGGATGACGCGCTCTCCCGTCTGGAACAGATCGACCCGGAACAGGCACGGATTGTCGAGCTGCGCTACTTCGCCGGACTGGGCGTCGACGAAGCGGCCGCGGCGCTTGGGATGTCGCCGGCCACGTTGAAGCGGCGCTGGGCGCTGGCGCGCGCCTGGCTGTTCAGAGAGCTCAGCGACCGCCCATGACCGACGCCGAGCGCTGGCCGCGCGTGCGCGATCTCTTCGAGCGGGCCTTCGAGGAAAAGCCGGGGGATGTCGGGGCCTGGCTCGACCGTGAAGGCGTGGTCGACTGGCAGCTTCGGGAAGAGGTCCTCTCGCTGATGCAGCATCACGCCTCCGCCGGAGCTTTTCTCGTTGATGCCGCGCTGCCGGAGCTTCTCGTCGATCGCTCGCTCGAGCCCGGACAGATTCTTGGCAAGTACACGATCGTCCGCGAGGTCGGGCGCGGCGGAATGGGGCGTGTCTATCTCGCGAAGGACGGCCAGCTCGGGCGCATGGTGGCGCTCAAGGCCCTGTCGCCGCACCTCACGGCTGACGGGTCGCATCGTGAACGCCTTCAGCGGGAAGCACGTGCCGCCGCTGCGCTGAACCATCCCGGCATCTGCACGGTGCATGCGCTCGAGGAGTTCGATGGCGAACTGTACATCGCCACCGAATTTGTCGACGGTCACACCCTGCGACAGGAAATACAGGGTTCCCGTCCGCCCGCCAGGGAAGTCGTCCGCGCAGCGCAGGAACTTGCGGCGGCCCTGGGTCACGCGCACAGTAGCGGGATCGCGCACCGCGATCTGAAACCGGAGAACGTGATGCGCGCGCGGGACGGCCGGCTGAAGATTCTGGACTTCGGGCTGGCGCGCATCGACACGCCCGCCAGCGACACGGAACCTCAGGTTACCCGCGAGGGCGCGCTCATCGGAACGCCTGTGTACATGGCGCCCGAACAGCTCAACGGCCAGCGGGGCGACGCACGCTCCGACGTGTTCACTCTCGGTGTGATCCTGTTCGAATACGCGTGCGGCACACATCCGTTCGACGCAGCGACGCCGCTGGCCAAGATTGCACGCATCCTCGAGGGCACTGTGGACACCCTCGACAGCCGGCGATCGGACTTGCCCTACGCTGTGGTGTCGGTCATCGATCGGTGCCTGTCCAAGACCCCGGCCAACCGCTTCGCCTCGGCGGCGGAGATCGTCGAAGTTCTGGATCGTGTCGACTTCACGCGCGGCCGCATGACCGGCTGGTGGCGCGCGCATCAGTTCGTGGTCGTGGCCCTGTACTTCCTCGCATGCGGGCTGGCCTGGCAGATCAAGGAGTGGCGGCCGGGCATGACGACCGCGATCTTCTTCGCCGTCTGCACCGTCGCCACGGTCGCAGGCCTCTTTCGGGGACACGTGCTCTTTACCGAGCGGGTGAACGCCGCCAGGCTCACCGCGGAACGTCAGCGTGCGGCACCCGTCCTGCTCGTCGCGGATCTCGCCCTCGCCGTGGCGCTTGCGGCCGACGGGATGCTCCTCGCCGCCAACCAGCCTCTTGCGGGCGTCCTGACGATGGCCCTCGGCGTCGGCATCGCCCTCGCGCGACTGGTGGTCGAGCCTGCCACGACGGCGGGGTCGTTCAATGGACAGTAGACAGTAGACAGTAGGCAGTAGGCAGTAGGCAGTGAGCCGGTTTTGGGGTGCTTTGCGCATTGCGGGTAGGAGGCACACCATGTCTTACCCGACCGCCGCACGCTGCGTGCATGCACGCGAGAACCATGGCGCGCTGGCTGCCTTGGAGAAACGCACGCTCATCTGGCTGGCCCGGCGGCTCCCGGCGGCGATCAACTCGGACCATCTCTCCGCGCTCGGCCTGGCGGCGATGGTCGCCGTCGGGCTGTCGTTTGCGGCCTTTCCGCTGACACCGTGGGCCGCGGCAGGCGTCGTGGTGTCGTTGGCCGTCAATTGGTTTGGCGACAGCCTGGACGGGACCCTCGCACGTGTTCGCGATCGACAGCGCCCGCGGTACGGCTACTACGTCGATCACGTCATCGACCTGGCCGGCACGACGGTCTTGATGGTGGGTCTCGGCTGTTCGAGCCTGATGAGTCCGCTGATGGCGGCGCTGCTCCTGGCGTCGTATCTCCTGGTGTCGGCGGAAACGTATCTGGCCACGCATGCGCGCGGCGTGTTCCGGATGTCGTTTCTGGGCCTTGGCCCCACAGAGCTCAGGGTCGTGCTCGCTGCCGGCGCGCTCAGGGCCGCCTACAACCCCTGGGTCTCATTTGGCGACGCCGGCTCGATGCGGCTGTTCAACGTGGGGGCAGGGGTGGCGATTGCAGGTCTGGCGGTCGTGTTCCTCGCATCGGCGGTCCGTAATACTCGCGCGCTGTATGCCGCAGAGCGCCTGCCGACGCACCCGGGCGCGCCTTACAAGACGCGAGCCTGACGCATTACGGGTTCAGCTTTCTGCCGAATCTCGCGCGCGACCTCGAAGGGATCGCCCTGCTGGAATCGTGGCAGAAACAGCTCGACCGACAGCGGTCCCGCGTAACCCTTGTCGGCAAGCTTGCGAAGAATCGTGGTCAGCGGAGCGTTGCCGTCGCCAGGGATGAACCGGGTCGTGTTGTCCAGCAGCTCCCGCGGGATGTCGGGGACGTCCTGGAAGTGCACGTGCCCGATCTCGCCGGTTCGAAGCAGATCGAGATCCTCGAGCTTATTGTTCCCAGACCAGAAGTGATAGAAATCGACCAAGGGGAGGAGGTTCGGATGCGCCGCCTCCCGCATCATCCGGAGAAGCGTGGTCAGCGTGGCAATGAACGTTGACGCACGCACGAATTCGGCCATCATCGTCATCTTGAATTGCCGGGCCACCTCGCCGGCCTTCCGCATGTTCTCGACGCCCGTCTTGTAGTCGGCCTCCGTGAATTTCCCCATCGTTCCCGTCGGGGCATAGATCCTGGTCAGCCCCAACGTTGCGAACATCTCGCAGCGCCGTTTGAGATCGTCGAGCGCGGCGGCGTTACCGGGATTGGGTTCCCAGAGGGTCTGCACGCCACACGCGGCCGACACTGGCGTCAATCCCTGATCGGTGAGGACCCGCCGGGCGGCTGCCAGCGAATCGGTCTTCAGAAACTCGTCCAGCAGTGCGGCGGTGATCTCGACGTGCCGAATCCCCGCGCGCGACCAGCCCTCCAGCGACCGGCGATACCCCGCCCCAGCCGACGTGTTCTGGTGAATCGCGAGCACCATCTTGCCGCCTTGAGCGGCCACCGTCGCGCGGGCAGCAACGGCGGCGGCCAGAGGGCTCAGCAGCACTGTTCGTCTGGAGAGCATGGACGTCCTCGTTTCCCTAGAGCCAGGCTCGTGATTCCCGACGACGCGAGGGCGGCATGTCGTGTGGTTTTGCTCCGGACATGCCGCCCTCGCCTCAGGTCTTGCTGATGAAACCGTCCAAGATTCACTTGGCGAGTGGATCAGGACGAACCTGGAAATGCACAGCCTTGCTCGTCGTGCCCTTGCCACCTTCGTAGTGCCACGGGTTGTAGCTGCCGTAGTTCGCCCAGAGGCCGCGGCCCTTCCAGCCGGCCTTCGGATCGTCGATGCGCCCTTCGACACCGCGGTGATAGAACCCCATCGGATACGGTACCCGCATGACGACGAACTTCCCGCCGGACAGCGCGAGGAGCGCGTCGGAATACGAGCCGGTCGCGATCGGCGTGTTCGGGCCCAGCCCGAGCGTGTTGAACTGATCCACCCAGTTGTAATAGAGCATGTCGGCGTTGGACTCGTCGGTCACGCCCTTGAAGTTCGGCCCCGGCGTCAAGTACAGCATCCAGCCCTCGGGACAGTGCTGACCCGTCGCGGTGGGACCGTTCAGAACCTTGCACTTGCGCCGATCGAAGCTGGCGAGGTGGCTGCTGCCCGCGAGCGCGGTCCAGACAACGCCATTGCGATCGATGTCGATGCCGCGCGGGAGGTACGCGCTCACCTTCGACTGCGGGTTGTTGAACGGCGGCTCGTAGATTTCCGCCAGAGCCGTCTTCGTGGGATCCGGCCCCGGGTTCACCCGAATGATGGCCCCG
>JBOGIR010000596.1:0-3284 GCA_050742335.1 Vicinamibacterales bacterium
TTGGTGGACCTGACCGGGATCGAACCGGTGACCTCCTGAATGCCATTCAGGCGCGCTCCCAACTGCGCTACAGGCCCCCTTCGCAGGACGCGGAATGTTCATGCTAGCACGCCGCGCTGGGTAGCCCGCCTTCACCGCTTCCGCCTTCGCTTCGCGCTACAGCGCGACTAGTCGCGGCTTCGGCGCGGCAGCCTTCGCATGGCTCGCCCACGGTAGCTCGCGAGGTGACACGGACAGGGGCCCACCTTCGCGCTCGCGCTACGGTGGGCAACCTTCGCACGAAGGTTGGCTCGCCAACCGTAGCCCGCTCGCCTGTCACGCGGGCGAAGGTTGGACCTGGGCTGTCACGCTTTCCGGGTAACGTTACGTGGATGCCGTCTTGGCGACTGGAGACGCGGTCCGGCGATGAGCGAGCGAGAGCCACTGGGTGAGCTGCCGGGCGGCCTCGTCCGGCGTGGGTCCGTAGAACGGCATCATCGCCGTCGGGACGCCTGGCGCGCGCAGCAGCTGCGCCCGCCACCGGTTGCTGACGGGCGTCACTTCGATGAGGTACGCGCGCCCGCCGATGGTCTCTTCGAAACGATGAACGGTCACTGTGCGATGTCTGCCATCGAAACGGGCCAGCCTGCCGACGCGCCAGTGTCCGCCGAAGGTGCCAGCGAAGGGCGAACGCGCGAAGGGGAACGGCGGTTGATCTTACCCGTCGCGCGCGCGGGATCAAGCGAAGCGCCACGCGAAGGCGGCGTCCACACCCGGCGCCGGCAGCAAATGCCGACACGCCGCGGGGGAAAAAAATTTGCGTACGCAGCTTCTCCACAACTTTTGCACGTGTCGTCCACAACTTTTCCACACGTCCCCATGGTGATGTGTATGCGAGGAGCCGACACGAGGGTACAATGGAGCCACCCACGGCAACGTCTGTGATTCCAAGGCTTGTATTGCTGGCCCTCGTGTGGCCCGCTGTGTCGAGCGTCGCCGCCTCGGCAGCGGAACCGATGCTGTTCCAGCTGTATCTCACCGACGGTACCAGCATCGTCAGCTACGGCGAGTTTGCGCGCGTCGGTGATCGCGTCGTGTTTTCGATGGTGATGGGCACGACCGACCAACCGCGTCTGCACGCGGCCACGCTTCCGGCCAGTGCCATCGATTGGATGCGAACCGACCTCCACGCCGCGTCAACCAGGTACCAGTGGTACGCGCGAGCACGTGGCGAAGAAGATTTCGCGCGTCTGAGTACTGAGGTGGCGTCGGTGCTCAATGCGGTCGTGCTGAGTCAGGACCGCGCACAGGCGCTCAGCATGGCGCAGCGCGCGCGTACGACGCTGGCCGAGTGGTCGCGCGCGCACTACGGATATCGTCAGCGGGACGTCGGCGAAATT
The DNA here is from genome assembly GCA_050742335.1 of Vicinamibacterales bacterium. GTDB lineage: Bacteria > Acidobacteriota > Vicinamibacteria > Vicinamibacterales > UBA2999 > DATCJA01. Next base: position 1,380 of record JBOGIR010000596.1, read on the forward strand.
CTGGCCATCCTGGATGAGGCCATCTCGGACCTGCGCGTCGCGGCGGGTGTCAGTTCATTCGAGGTGGCGCTGGTGGCCGCGACGTCGCCCGCGGTGCCCTTCGAAGCGCTTGCCGAGATGCCGTCTCTGCGGCAACAGGTCGATCAGGCCTTCCGCGTGGCCGCGTTGACCGACATGTCCGCCGAACGCGTCGCCCTCCTGCAGGCCGCCCTGCAGCTGATTGGCAGCGCGGGTGCGGTCATTCCGACGGCGGAGGCGTCCGTACTGCGCCGGCGTGCTGAAACACGGATCCGGGTGGAGCAGGTGATCGACGTCCGGTACGGCGCGATGGCCCGGCGGTTGATGAACGACGCGCGGCGCGGCGCGGCGCGGGCGGGCGTGGCCGACGTGCAGCGCGTGCTCGAACGGATCCCACGGGAAGACGCCCGCCTCGGGCGTCGCCGCCCCGACGTCGTGCAGGCACTCCACGCGTCTGTCCAGGCGCAAGTTGATGCGGCACGGCATCTGCGGCTCCTCCGCGACCAGTGGATGATTCGCCGGTCGCTCTACCTCCAATATCAGCGATTGGTGGGGGTGCAGCTGCTGCAGCTCGTGAAGTCGCAGCCCGCACTCGCGGCGATCCGCGGTCTCGACGGACCGCCGCCAGGGTTGCTCGTGGCGCTTCGGGCGCGGCTGCAGGGCGGCGCCGGCCGTCTGGAGCGCATCCAGCCTCCAGCGGACCTGCGCACCACGCACGAGCTTCTCCTCAGCGCGTGGCGGTTTGCCGAAACCGCCGTGAACGGCCGGTACGAAGCGGCGCGTAGCGCCAATGTCGGCGCGGCCTGGGAAGCCTCGTCATCAGCCGCCGGGGCGCTGCTGCTGCTGTCGCGCGCGCAGCAGGAGATCAAGACGCTGCTCGAGCCACCTCAACTGCAGTGATCACCGCTCGCACGACGCGGCTCGTGCGGGTGCCCGATCTCCATGCGTTCCGCCAGGCCGTTGGTGACCTGGCCTGCGGCGGATCGTCCGCCGACGCACGCGATCGCCTCATCCTGGTGCCTACCCGCGCGGCTGCGGTCTACCTGATCCGCTCGCTCGAGCGGCGGCGTCCGCTCGGACCCGATGGCGCCGTCATTCTTCCAGACTTTGTGACGCGCGAGGAACTGCACTCGACGCTCGCCCAACGGCTGCCACAGGTGCCTGTGCCGCTCACGGCAGCCGAACGCGAGGTGTTGATGGCCGTGGCCTGCCGGGCGGCGCGCGAGGCAGGCACCGATCCGCCGTTCCGGCTCCGCCCGGGGCTGGTGGCCGCCGTCGTCGAGTTCTACGACACGCTCCAGCGCAACCTGAAGCAGGTGGACACGTTCGAGCGCCTGGCGCTCGGCATGCTCGAACCGGGCGCGGGCGACGATCGCGGAGCGGAGCGGCTGGTGCGGCAAACGCGATTCCTAGTCGCGACATTCCGCCGATTTGAGCGTCTGTGTCAGGACACCGGCGCCGTGGACGAGCACCTTCTGCGCCGGCGGCTGCTGGCGGATGCGCCGTCCCGTCCGTGGCGGCACGTCGTTGTCGCGGTGGGCGATCGAACGTCGGACCCATACGGCCTGTTCCCGGCCGACTGGGATGTGCTGGCGCGCATGCATGGCCTCGAGCGACTGGACCTCGTCATCACCGACGCGCTCCTCGCGGGCGCGTTGCACGAGCAGATTCATCAGGTGCTCCCGGGAATCGAAGAACTTCGTCCCGGTACGGGTGAGCCACGTGCGCTCCCGGTGCTGGTCGTGCCGCCCGGCGGCCCCCTCGTGCACACGGCCCGCGACCGGGAGGAGGAGGTGGCCGGTTTTGCGCGGTGGGTGCGGGGGGACATGCGCGCGTTGGACCGCACGGCGCTTGTCGTCCGACGTCCTCTTCCATATGTGTACCTCG
>JBOGIR010000597.1:0-8359 GCA_050742335.1 Vicinamibacterales bacterium
CCAGAAATTCCTCGATCTTAGTTTTTCTTAGTAGGTGGTCAGGATCTAAGAATCCAAGTCAGCGACCTCGCCACCGCGTTCGGGCGCGAGTGACGACCGAGCTCGCATCCGCGATCGGAGCTGCGAACACAGCACTGTTCCCTTCTCAATTCCCTCGCTTGTGCCTCGGAAAGGGCGTATACTGCGCACGTATCGCTTTCCTGAGCACTGCCGCACCTCGCCGGGGCATCCCCGACCCTGAGCAACAGCCCTCACCAAAGCTTTTCCCGTCGTGGCACTCTCGGCCGGCGTGTGTCTCCATCCCGGGTCCGCGAGATCGACGGAGGAGTGTCGCCACGACATCACATGGTCAGGAGAGGAGAATCATCATGGCTATCGTTCGTTGGGATTCGTCTCGTGATGTGGCCGCGCTCCAGGAGCGGCTGAGCCGGATGCTCGAAGGCTTCTACGTCCGTCCTCAGGAAGACCTCACCCGAGGCGCATGGGTACCGGCGGTCGACATCATTTACAGCAACGACCAGCATGAGCTCGTGCTCAAGGCTGAGCTGCCCGACATGAAGGAGGAGGAGTTCCAGGTGACGGTTGAAGACAACACCCTCACGCTGCGTGGCGAGAAGAAGCTCGACACGGAAGTCACGGAGGAGCAGTTCCATCGCATCGAGCGCAGTTATGGCCCGTTCGCGCGGTCGTTCGCGCTGCCACCGACGGTCGACGCTGGCAAGGTTCGCGCCGAGTACAAGACCGGCGTGCTGACGGTCCGACTGCCGCTGCGCGAGGAAGCCAAGGCCAAGCAGATCAAGGTCGCAGTCGCAGTAGCCGCGTAAGTCAGTGCAGCGAGGCGGGTTGCTCCCCGCCTCGGGCGACCGACGACGACATGCGGCGGCCGTTCTGTCGGCCTCAGAGGCGGGCACTTGCAGATCCGAATCGAATCGGCTGCGCAGCGCACAGTCGCCGACATGGCTTCGCGATCCCTTGCCGGCGGTCACGAGTCATTTCAGGAACACAGGGGAGCATTGACGAATGGCGCTGCCCCTAACACGCTCGCCGCTGACACAGCGGTCAACGGGTTCTGAGGTTCGGCGGTGTTGCTCAAGTCGAAAACATCTGGCAACTCGTAAACCCATCGTATCCGCGAGGGAGGACCGACATGATTAGCGCTCGCATTCTAGCAATGTCCATCGCTTGGGTCGTGATGTCATCGTCTGTGCTCTCTGCCCAAGATCTGTCCAGGTACCGGGAGTTTCAATTGGGTATGAGCCTGGTCGCGGTTGCGCAACAGGCCGGCATAACGTCTGAGGCGCGTGTGCTCCATCAACGTCCGGGACTGATTCAAGAACTGATGTGGCTGCCTCCACTGGGCTCTTCACGGCAAGGAGACTCGGCGAGGAAAGTCCTCTTCAACGGTTACAACGGCCAGCTTTTCCGAATCGTGGTCAATTATGACCGCGATAGGACTGAAGGGTTGACGGCTGAAGACATGGTCGAAGCTCTTTCGGCGAAGTACGGACTTGCAACGCTGCCTACCAGCGAGATCAGTCCCTCGTTGTCCTGGGGGGCCTCTAACGACAGCGACAAGATCCTGGCGGCTTGGGAAGACTCGCAGTACTCGGTCAAGCTCTTTCGTTCCTCCCACTCGCCCACGTTTGGACTGGTGGTGTTTTCGAAGCAGCTGGATGCACTGGCCCGGGCCGCCACCGTCAAAGCGATCCGGCTGGACGCGGAACAGGCTCCTCAGCGAGAAATTGAACGTCAGCCGAAGCAGACCGAGGAGAGCCGCGTCAGGCAAGAGAAGGCCAGGGGAGTGAACAAAGCCACCTTTCGGCCCTAACATGCGGCTGATCGCGGTGATTGCGCTAACGATCGGAGTCATCTGGTTTTTGGCGTGATTGCGTTGAGAGTTCTGGTTGGTGCTCGGATCGCATTCTCTCGTTGTGCGGGTCGAACGACGGAGCGGGTCGGATGTCGCACACGAGATCCCGCCGCCGCGACCAGGACCTGCGACTCCACACGATTGTCCTTCTCCAGGGCTGGCTCAAATCGCCATTGCTCGATCGCCGCACGCAGCATACCGGCAAGCGGCTCCGTCGCGCGGAGCGTCTCGACCGTCGTGACCGTACCGGCGGCCACTCACCGAAACGTGAAGGATGGCCTCGAGCCAGCCGACGGTCTGCGGGGGCGGCAGTGGGACCGAGCCAGACACGAACCGATGACGGACTCGAGCAGCCGCGTGAGCATCGCGGCACGAGCAATACCCAACGCGAGGTCACTGCGAACTCGCTCATGCTCCAGCACGGCTGTATCAACCAGCGCGCTGGCACGCGGCACGCGTGAACGGCGGTTCGCGGTCACCGTGACAACGGTGCGTCCCGGGCGGCGAACACGTATTCGTGTTGTCCGTCTCGGGCAATTAGCGTCGGCTGCGCGCCCGAACCCACGACGAACTCGAGCCCGAACAAGATTCCAGGCGCAATCGTCAGAAACGAAGTCGTCCCATCCGGATTGCGCCGCGAGCCGACGTCGCTCTTCCACTCGCCCATGTCAAACACAGTCGCCGCTCCCTCTCGCTGAACGGTGACGGTTCCGAGTGCATCGTTGACGTAGCGAGTCGCCAGCTTCGTGACGTCACTCGCGGCCGCCGGTACCGTGAGCAGCTTCCGATCGGCGGCAAGCCGATCGAAGAAGCTCTTGGCCTGCGCGGCAACGTCGGCATCAGCTTCGGGGCGGCCGTGGAAGAGCACCTCGAGGAGTTTGCGCTGGAACGGTCCACGCAGAGCCCATCCGGGATCGCCGTTGGTCAAAATCACCGCGCCGACGTTGTGCTCTGGCAGCCAGATCATGTCGCTGTGATAGCCGATCATGGCACCGCCATGGTGCACCACCGGTGTGCCGTAGGTGGAGTCCACCACCAAGCCCATGCCGTAGAACGCGTCCTGACCCAACGGGACCTGCTTATCCCGGCGCGCAAGTAGCGTGTCCCTAGCGATGTAACGCCGCCCGCCGGGCAACAGTCCTCCATCGAGCTCCATCTGCACATACTTGAGCATGTCGCGCACGTTGCTCCAGGCGCCGCCTGCCGGCCGCACGGGGATGATGGCGTAGTTGATTTCCATCACGGCGCGCGCCGGCTTGCCGTCCACGTCGGGCGAGTGCGGCCAGGCGTGATTCGCCGCTAGCGCTCGCTTGAAGTCGAAGGTCGTCGTCCTCATCCCGAGAGGACCGAATACCCGGGACGCCATGGCTGCGTCGTATGCCGTCCCCAGCTCGCGCTCCGGATACGCTACGTGACCGCCTACGAACCCTCCCGCCGCGGCGAGCGGGTTCGAATACTGAAACATCTCTCCAAACTTGGTGGTTGGCTGCATCGTGCCGAGCGTCCCGAGTGCGCCGTCCGGCGTGACGCCGTCGTATTGCAGCAACCACTCGAAGTCCTGGCGCGGAAGGCCGGTGCAGGCGCAGATCAGGTGCTTGATGAGCACGCGGCTGGTCGTGTCCGCGTTGCCCAGCTTGAAAGCCGGCAGCACTTTGGCCACCGGTGTTTCCCAAGTCAGTTTGCCTTCGTCAACGAGCTTGGCCAGCATCAACGTGGTCATCGCCTTGGTGTTCGAGGCGATCATGTAGAGCGTGTCGGCGTCCGGCTTGAGATCCTTGCCGAGCTCGCGGAGGCCGAAGCCACCGGCGAAGACGGTCTTGCCGTTTTGAACGACGCCAATCGACGCACCGGGCAGGCCGAGCTGTTGTCTCCCGCGCTCTACGAATTGCGTCAGCTCGGCGATGCGCGCCTCGTCGAGTGCGTGGGCCTGCTTGCCCGCGAACGTCTCTCGTGTGTAGCCCTTCGGCAGAAGACGGCTGAAGATCAGAGCGACTTGCGCGGCACGCCTCTCGCCCACCGCCTCATCCATGTCGTAGAGTACGACCGTCCAGACGTCGCCCGAGCGGCGCGTGTTCGCGAACACGCCGCGCTTCTCATTAGGAGACGTCTGGTAATTGTAGTCGCGGATGTTCGACCAACCGTCTTTGTCGGGAAAGTCGTTGGTGACTTTGAGCGGCCACTTGCCTGCCGCGGGATACGCCGCCCAAGAGGCAGCGACCGCGGCATTGGCATCAGCAGCTCGCACGTCCACCAGCGCGATGCGCGATCCACCTTCTGGTGATTCGAGTATCGTGGCGGCGCCACGGACGTCGATCTTCCATTCAGCAGGTGCGATGAACGTGTTGCCTGCAACGGTGGTTCGCGGAGTGTCTGCGGCGAGGACTTCGCTCGTGCCTGCCTGCGAGGGCCTCGTCGATTCAGCTGAGCACCCAGGCGACGTGAGGGCGACAACGAGAAAGAAAGAGACGCTTGCTGCTCGCATGGGCGAACCATAGCTCACGAGCTCGAAACAGTCGAGCCGGATCGCTGCGCATACTCACAATTGCCGTCCGCCACGCCAGCTCGGCGGTAGGGCGGCACCAGGCGATGCGCCCGGAATGTCCCACGCATGGGGTCGTGCAGCCCACCCGGCGTTGCTGGTGGGAAAATCCAGGGCCAACCGCGCATCCACGCCCTCGCGTCGCACCCGCAGCACGTGGGCCACGCGGCTGGACATGCTGCCTGAGGACCTTCAGCAGAAGGTTCAACGCGTCGGCCTCGTTGCTGCGATCGCTACCATTTCTCCTGATTCCCACGGAGTCGGGATGCGCTCAACAAGATGATCACGCGGATGGGTCTTCTTCCCCCTTATGCCGCCCGCAAAGTGACGGTGACTCGCAACGGTGCCCTGGTCGGTTCGTTCCAGGTTCCATCAGGAACGTTCCTCGTGGCACTATGACGATCAACAATGAACCTCTTTTGCTACTGGCCACTGGGAATTCCAAGGACACTTTCGATGCTGTCCAAAACTTGCATACAACTCGCCGAAGTACCTCGGCGATGCCGGAGGCTGACCTCCGTGCGGTACCGAGCACATGGAGCACACGAACATGAAGCCAAAGAACACGATCTGCCTCTGGTTCGACAAGGACGCGCATGAGGCGGCGCGCTTCTACGCCGCCACCTTTCCGGATAGTGAAGTGACCGCTGTTCACAAGGCGCCCGGTGACTACCCCGGCGGCAAGCAGGGCGATGTACTGACGGTAGAGTTCACCGTTTTCGGCATTCCCTGTCTCGGTCTCAACGGCGGCCCGGAGTTCAGACACAGCGAGGCCTTTTCCTTCCAGATTGCGACGGACAATCAGGAAGAGACGGACCGCTACTGGAACGCGATCGTCGGCAACGGCGGCAAGGAAAGCCAGTGCGGTTGGTGCAAGGACCGCTGGGGCCTCTCCTGGCAGATCACCCCGCGCGCGCTAACCGACGCGCTTGCGGCTGGCGGCGGTGAGGCAACGCGCGCCTTCGAGGCCATGATGCCGATGAAGAAGATCGACATCGCCACCATCGAGGCAGCGCGACGCGGTGAACTGGCTCCGAGATGAAGGAATGCCAGATCAGGTCGCGACGTTGCGCGTTGCCGAGCGTCTTACGTCGCGACCTGCGGGTGAAGCTCCGGCTAGGCGTTGACCGCCTAGTTCGATAATGAATCACCCTGTCCTGGAAGTGATTGAGAACACAGGAATTTTGTGTGGCTGGGTGACTGGAACTCGAACTCGCAAGACTAGCTGCTGCCACACGGCTCCCGTAACCGCGCGTCAAGTCGCGATTCCTTCCCCAGTAGTCACCATGTGGCAAGCCATCCCGTGCGAGCAGTAGATCTCCAGTGCGGCGTCACTCGATACCTACCGTCGTGCGGCTGAGTATCAGCACGGAATTCGCAACTACCTGGTCCCTGCGGTTTGATGGACGGCAGCTGCCGTATTGTTGCTAGTGTACGCGACCCGTGCGGAATTCCGCCTCGGCCCGTCGATGTAGGCGCGGTAGCCCTCGGGGTCGATGAACGGGTCCACCGGGTTCTTCGCGGTGGCGCTTGCGACGAACTTGCGGTACCTGCCCCAGGCGCGTGCATGATTGGTCACCCAGATGTCGGCGGGGAGACTCCGCAGCACTCGCAAGCTGCGCTCGCGGTCGGCCGCTTGTTCTGGGTACCGCAACACTCCCAGCACGCCCGGGCCGCATACGCTCACGACGTTCAGCACGCGGTCACCGTCGCGAACCGGGAACGACCACGAGGTGCAGCCGCGCGTGTGGCCGGCCGTAACATGCGCGGTGACCTGAATCGGTTCACACTGTTCGTCGTATCCTCCTCACGTGACCTCGTCGGCCGGGCCCTGCTCCAGATGAAACACGAGTGCGACGCGTGAATCCGCAGCGTTGCAACGACCTGCGCCTGACCGGTTCCGGCGGCGCGAACCGGGTCATGGAGGCCGAGCTCAAGCGCCTCGTGATGCGCTCGCCGTTCGACGTGCGCCTCGACAAGCCGAAGCGCGAGGGGGACGAGACCCTGCTCTACGCCTTCGACGCGCGCGTTGCGTGGGTCGCGGTGTGCCATCACCGCACGTCGTCGCGAATCTCCTGGGATCTGTGCTCCAGTCCGGCCGTGCGCCTCGAGCCGCTCTTCGCCGACCTGCTGCCCGCGCTCTCGTCGGACGACAGGCTCCCGGACGGCAAGCACCTCCGCTTCTCGGTCGAGGTCGGTTCATCGTCCGACTTCGAAGCGTCGCCGCTCCAGCTTCGTGGCGTCGTCAAGAATGCGCTCGTCGAGGCGCTGGCGTCGCGAGGCGTCGCATCCGACGTCGACGGCGACGCGCCGGACGTCGTGTTCGTCGCGCGCCGCGCGGGGACGCCTGACGCGCGGCGTACAGTGGTGGGCATCGACGTGGGCGGCGGCGCGCGTCATCGACGTGGCGCGCGCGTGGCCGCCGGACTCGCGCCGCTGCGCGAGACGCTCGCGGCGCAGTTGATCATGCTGTCACGCTGGGACGCGCGAACCGAGCCGCTCGTCGATCCGATGGCTGGAAGCGCCACGATTCCGATCGAGGCGGCCGGCCTCGCGGTGGGCGCTGCCATTCGTCACCCGGCGGATCTCCCGCTGCGCCATCTCGCCGCGTTCAGGGGCCTGCCGAACGAAACGCCCGACCTGTTCCCAGGGACCGTGGCAACAATCGTCGCGCTCGACGCCGACGCCGAGTGCATTCCCACGATGGTGGGCAACCTGCGCGCCGCGGCTCTGACCGGTGCCGCGTACGACCACTCCATCGTCATCGCGCAACAGGACGTTCGAGGGCTGACGCCGGACGACATCGAGCGCCTGCTGCCTGCGGTGCGCAACATGCAGCCGGGTGTCTTCTGCTTCAACCCGCCCTATGGCGTGCGCATCGGCGGGGAGCACGGCGAAGCGGAGCTGCTCGCGCTCTACGCCGACATGGGCCGCGCCCTCGGGCGCTTCGGTGGTTGGCGCGCGGCGTGTTTCGTCGCGAACCCGAAGTTCGTGTACGCCTTTGGTCACCGTGCAACCATGACGAAACCCGCGAGTAACGCCAACCTCCGCGGTACCTTCCTGGTGTTTCAGCTGTAATCCGGCGTGGCCGCGACACGGCTGTAAGCCTTAATATCCGAACGGCCGCATGAAAACGTACGATGGTGGCGAGTGATCCGGTCGGCTCAGGGCCAGAAACTGGATTTCAGCGGCCAACAGGCAACATCGGTCGCCACTAGCCCGTTACACAGGATCTATCCCTCGCGGTTGGGGGTAATCTCGACAAGTCACCCAGAACGCACTTCACCAGCTGAGCTAACGAACGGACTTTCATCATGACGTGGCAGTCGTAACGAGCGACACCGCCGAGTCCCACAACACTTGCCATCGCGGAACTGAGTGCACACCAGTGGGCATGGCATGTGCTCGATGAGTTCAACCGATTTCCGAGCCTGCGGAATCCCTGAGGAAACGCGTCATTCGCCTGTCAAGGTCACGGTCTTTGGTGACCGCCGCGAGGAGTGGCGGCCAGGCGTGCGGACACTCGTCGATCGGTCGAGAGCGATCCGGCCGTTCCGGGTCGAACGACGAAAAGGAGAGCGCCATGAGCCAAGCAGCCGCAACCCGGCCGAGCACGCACGCCGTTGACCCGGACGCCATCCGGCCGTTTCGCGTGAGTATCCCGGAGAAGGAGATCGTCGAGCTTCGCCGCAGGATCGCGGCCACGCGCTGGCCCACCAAGGAGCTCGTGGAGGATCGGTCGCAGGGCGTGCAGCTGGCGACGCTGCGGGAGCTCGCCCGCTACTGGTCGACCAAGTACGACTGGCGCAAGTGCGAGGCACGACTGAACGCGCTGCCGCAGTTCACGACCGAGATCGACGGGGTGGAGATCCACTTCATCCACGTCAGGTCCCGGCATGAGAACGCGTTGCCGCTGATCATGACGCATGGCTGGCCCGGCTCGGTCATCG
>JBOGIR010000598.1:0-1773 GCA_050742335.1 Vicinamibacterales bacterium
CGGCGGCAGTGCGCCAGAAAACGCCCAGAATTCGGAGCAAAGCGCCCTCGTACCGCCTTCTGACGCGGCTGCAGCACCGGTTACGGAAATCGTACCCGCCGCACAGAGACCGTCCCCGAGCCGGGACAGTTCGGCGGCAGCCGCATCGCGACGTGGCACCACCACGGTCAGGCCCGCGCGCCCCACCCCGGCGGATGTGTCTGCTGCTCCGGCAGCCAGCGAGACCTCCTCCCGACCCGCCCCGCGCTTCCGCGAAGTCACCGTCCCGGCAAACACGGCGCTGTCGCTGGAACTGCTGACGGCCGTGTCGTCCGAAACGGCGCAAGTCGAGACCCCGGTTCGAGGCCGCCTGCGGCAGGATGTCGTCGTTGACGGGTACACGGCGCTGCCCGCCGGGGCCGTGCTGACCGGCAACGTCATCGATGTCGCACGCGCCGGGCGGGTGCAGGGCCGCTCCCGCGTGGTATTCCGCTTCACCGAAGTCGAGGTCGGCGGCGGGCGCGAAGATCTGCGAACCAACCCGGTGACGTTCGAGGGTGAGGCCACCAAGAGTGAGGACGCCACGAAGATAGGCGCCGGCGCCGTGGGTGGTGCCATCATCGGCGGCATCCTCGGCGGCGGCTCGGGCGCAGCGAAGGGCGCCGCGATCGGCGGTGCTGCAGGAACAGGCGCCGTCCTTGCGACGCGCGGCCGCGAGGTCACTCTTGAAGCCGGGACGGATATCGCCGCGACGCTGGCCACGCCATTCTTCGTGCAGGCGCCGGTGCAATAGACGCGCGGAGCGCGCCAAGAGATACTGCCAACCAGTCAAGGGCATTCCTCATCGGGATATCAAGGGCAGCGCCCTTGGCTGGTTCACGGATTCGCGGGCTTGTCCTGCGAATCCGGGACTGCGGCCTCGGCCGCCTGAAAACCTTTCCTCGAGTGGGTGCCGTCGCAGAACGGCTTGGTCGTTGAGGCGCCGCACCGGCAGAGTGCCACCGGGCGACGCCCAATCGCGTACGGGACGCCGTTCCAGTCGACGATTTGCACCTCGTCGCTCTCAATCACATACGGGCCGTTCTTGCGAAGGCGGATCGTGATCATGTCAGTGCCTCGTGCCTGGTGCTTGGTTGTTCCGGTGCTCGGTGCTTGGTGCCTGGTTGTCCCGCTTGTACGTAGTGTCCGGCTTCAGCCGGACCGTCGAACCTGAACACGAACCGAGAAGAGAGAAGTGAGAAGCGTGAACGACACGTTCACTACCGTGTCTCTGTGTCTCTGTGGCCCGTGAAGGTGATGCGGTCTATGGCGCGAAGCAGTAGAAGCGCCCCGCGCCTCCGCCGGGCGCCGTGTTCGCGCAGCTCTGGCTTGCGTGTGCCGAGTTCCAGGACGAGAGTGCACCGGCAGTGCTCTGGTTGGGACCCAATCCGTCAGAGTGTCCCACTCGTGTCGCAATGGTCGCGGAACCCGACGTCCAATCCGCACACGTCAACCCGCCGGCGAGCGACCCATCCGCATTCGACCCCGTCAGGATGTCATGCTGGATCGGACCTGGGGAGCCGCTCCACTGCCCGTTGATGCGCTGACCTCGCTCGTCCACGAACACCGCGGCGTCGCCCGTGCGGGCATGGAGCTCGGCCACGTTGGTAGCGACGAGCACGAGGTTCGCGTTGTACCAGGGGCCTGTGCCAATGCGATCCCGCGCATGCGTGGGTTGATTGCCGTGTGCGGCGTCGCGCTCGACACTGAGGTACGCGCGCCAGGTGCGCCCGCCGTGGCCCGCCGCGGTGGCCA
>JBOGIR010000599.1:0-9461 GCA_050742335.1 Vicinamibacterales bacterium
AGCTGGCGGATTCCCTCAGCCTTCTCGCGCGGTCAGGCGATGCGTGTCGGCCTGACCTCCATAGGGCTTCATCATCACCGACACAACTGAGCTCCGGAACAAGCAGACCAGGACCGGACGAGGTAGAGCGTGAGGCGAAACCTCACGCTCTGCCGTGAAACAGGGGATGGGACTTACCAGATCACTGAATCATCACCACCAGGGCCGCGCGGCGGTTCCTCGCACGACCGGCTGCCGTGCTGTTGTCGTCGATCGGACGCTCCTCGCCGTAGCTGACGGTCCGCAGGCGCCCTGCCGCAATGCCACGGCTCACGAGATAATCTCGTACCGAGTTGGAACGCCGCTCGCCGAGCGCGAGGTTGTACTCGACCGTGCCGAGGCTGTCGCAGTGCCCTTCAATCGTGACGTTCAGGCCGGGATTCGCCTGCAGCTTCACGATGGCGTCGTCCAGAATCTTCAGCGCGTCGGCCCGCAGGTTGAACCGATCGAAGTCGAAGTGGACGTCCTCGAACATGACCGTGGCGCGCCGCACCACCGTGAGGTTCACGCTGCCGGTTGCCGTTCCACCCCGGTTGTCTCGCGCCGTGACCGTGGCCAGCACGCTGCCTTCCTGGTTCGGTGCGGTCCAGACGGTGTTCTGCGCGTTCGGGTTGTTGAAGGTCCCCTGCGGCACCGCCCACTGATACGTCAACGGATCGCCGTCGGGATCGGTGCCCGTTGCCGTGAGATTGCTGGTCGCGGCAGGCTCCACACTGCAGGGATTGCAGCTCGCCGTCACTGTCGGCGACCGATTCGGCGGCGGCGCGGGGGCGGGCGCGGGGGGCGGCGGCGGCGTCACGGTGTTGGTGACCGTCGTCGTTTCCTTGATCACGCGGACGCGCTGCCGTGGCGGCGTCACACCTGGATGCCAGCCGACGCGGACGTCGAAGCCGAATGAATTGTGGTCGATATCGAGCCCGCCGACGGTACGACCCCCGGTGCCAAAGCTGTAGTTGAAGCCGGCGTGCACGAAGAAACCGTTGGCCGCCTGCCACACGCCTCCGGCCTTGAAGTTGGTCGGATCGGAGATGGGACTCAGGAGCGGCGCAATGCTGCCGTCTTCGGCGATGTAGGGCGGCGTGCGAAGGACCGTGTTGTCCTTGATGACGAACTCGCCGTGCCATTCGACCAGGGCGCGGATGGGCGTGCGCGTGGGGAAGCCGGCGCCGAGGCCCCACGTGATGCCGTCGGACACGCGGAACTCGTCGGGATCGGCCCGAAGCACCGCCCCGGCCGTACCGGTGAGCTCGACCTGTCGGGCGAACTCGCGGCTGACGACCAGATCGAATTGGCCCTCCCAGTCGTTGGTACCGGCCCAGGAGGACCCGCTCGGGAACGTCACCATCACGCGCGGCGCAAGGCTCACCGTGTCGCCTCGCGACTGGGACACGAGGCTGAACTTGCCGCCGACGACCACCGGGCCACCGAGCGTCTTCGACCAGCCGCGGCGGAGGTACGGGTATTCCTGGGACACGCCGCCAAACACCGGCTCGGTCGGGACGAACGTCGGCCGGACGTCGCGATCGAGCCGCACTGTTCGCCACGACCCGAACAGCTCGACGCGGTCGCTCAGCGCAAAGGCGCCCGTGAGCCCGATCTGGTTGACATCGGTCAACCCTTGCCGCCGGTCCCAGTTCGCACGGAACGCGCTGAAGGACCAGCGGCCAGCCGGCATCGTCTCGGCGGTGGGCACGAACCAGAGGCCCGTGTCTCCGTAGAAGGTCGGCAACGCCGGCCTGGGCGTTGTGTCGCCCTGCAGTACGATTTCATCCTGGGTAACCGCCGTCTGGGTCGTGGTAGTCGTGGTGCCCTGCGTGGCTTGGCCGGCCACGGGGGCTGCCAGTACCAGGACGCAAAGGGCCCCGCAGAGTGTACGCGCTAACACAACGTCTCTCTCGTCCTCCGGTCGAAGTCGACGCGTCGAACGGGCTAGTCGCGAATCGACGCGGAACGATCCATGCCGGAAACATGGGCCGCCCCAACAGTAGCATTATCGACTGACACGGTGGGATGAATTAGACGTCCGCGACCGCCGCGGCTGATCTGTCCTCCCTTGCGGCCCGCCACGCGCGCTTCATCCGGCGTCCATTCGTGCGCAGTTCCTTTCTCATGTGCGGCGCGACCACCTTTGCTGGCAATCTCGCGCTGTTTCTCGGCCGACATCGACGCAAATCCACGGCGTTCTTTCCGCATTCCATCCACGGTGCTCCTCCTTGCTCGTCACCCCCCGGCGGGGCCTGCAGCGACGCGGCGGGTTCAAGAGATGTGCCGCAGCCGCCGAGGTTCTTCGAATGTGCACCTAACCATTCGTGATTCAACCACCTACAGGTGATCTCCATCCCGGAGGCGAACGAAAGGCCTGACGCAGAACCCTACAGTCGAGGTTGCGAACTGCATGAACTTCCAACAACACCCTTTCACGGTCGATGTGACGGCGAGGACACCAGTCACGGGCCCTGCCCTTGATATCCCGCAGAGCCTATGACTGGTTGACAGTGTCTCTTGGCGCGCTCCGCGCGCCTAGGACCGCTATACGGCACATCAGCGCCGCGCAACAGGTACGAAATTCTCGTACAGGGCCGTATAGCGGTCCAACACGTCTCAAAGCGGGTTACCATCGCTCCATGGATGAAAAATGTGCGCCTCCCCCGCTGCCTGAATCCAACGCGGCCGGACACGCGAGCGGCCGGACGGTGCATTGCGTGAAGTTTCAGAAGGACCTGCCGGGTCTCGATACACCCCCATGGCCGGGCGAGCTGGGACGGCGCGTCTACGAGAAGGTGTCGGCGCAGGCGTGGAAGCTCTGGGAAGAACGGATGAAGATGATCCTGAATGAATACCGCCTGATGCCGTGGCAGAAAGAAGCACAGACGCTCATCGCCAAACAGATGGAGGACTTCTTTTTCGGGGAGGGAGCCGCGCTGCCGCCCGGATACGTCCCCCAGCAGGCGAAGTGAGGGGTCAACCAGCGATCGGCACTTCGCGGTCGATGACGAAACGCAGGGACGCGTGGGCGTGGCGCAGCGATTGCTCCACCCCACCTGAACTCGGGCCGCGCGCGAAGATGAACCCCAGGTAGCTCTTGCCTTCAGGCAGCGGGACAATCGGTGCCTCTGGCTTGGCGGTAATCCGGACGTCCTCGACACCCGCTACAGCGCGCGCGCGATCGACACCGTCCACTCTCCGGTAGATGCCCCGCTTCGGAATGGGAATCATCATGACGCCCGAGGCGACGTCTTCGCGCCGGTACGCGTCGACGTGTTCTCCGAGCGCATGGCGCAGCAGGACTTCCTCGAGTGACACCGCTTCTCCGGTCCCGTCTGTCACAAAGCGCAGCGCCCGCGAGCAGAGACCACCGATCGGACGCGCCGCCACCTCCAGCACATGCACAGTGGAGGCGCCGACACGGCACTCCGCGTGGACCGGCCCGTGACAGAGCCCAATTGCGCGCGCGGCATCTGCAACCCCGTCCACAATCTGACGCTGGACCACATCCGGCGCACGAGAAGGTGTGAGGTAGATGGTTTCCTCGAAGAACGGACCGTCGAGCGGATCCGGTTTGTCGAACATGGCGAGCCTGCGGAACGTGCCACGGTCGAGGATTCCCTCTACGGCGTACTCCGCACCAGGAATGAACGACTCGACGAGCACCTGACGGTGCGCCTCGTCACGCTCGATCCGCACGTCCGGCGAGGCCAACAGCGTCCGCACGCGCTCCAGCGCCGACACGCACTCAGCGGCACTGTCGACGCGCATCACGCCACGACTGCCCGAGAGCGCGAGGGGCTTCACAACCGCCGGGTAGCGCACGCGATGGGCGACGGAACGGGCATCGGCGTCAATCGACATCGAGTCGAACCAGGGCGTCGGGAGTCCGGCCGCCTTGCAGGCTCGACGCGTGAGGAGCTTGTTTCGGCTGACCGCCGCCGCATCCGGCGGATGCCACGTCAGGCCGAGCGCACGCGCCAGACGGGCACCCAGCACCACCGGCCTGTCTCCGACCACGATGATCCCGTCAGGCACTGCCCCAGCACAGGCTGCCACGACCGCGTCCACAGAGCGCTGCTCCTCATGAAAACGAACGGGAATCGCCCGATCCCACCATGGATCCTCCAGGCGATCGCACCGGTCACTCGCAAACACGAGGCGCACGCCTAGCTTGCTGGCGGCCTCACCGAACGACCGGATCTGATACCCCGTCGTCGTTGCTAGCAACAGGACGCGCCTGGCAGTCACATTCGCCTTGCTTTACTTCTGCACTTACTTTGCACTTTGCACTTTGTACTTTCCACTTTCAGAAGTTCTCCATGGGTTCCGCGCAGCAGTACCAGGGCTCGCTGACGTACGGCACAGGCGTCCGCGTGGTGACTCTGGCAGCGGTTGCACGCATGCCCGCTTGTTCACGTGCGACGCAGGCAATCGCCGAGAACGCCTCGCTCCGTGTGTGTTCCTTCGTCGTCTTCACCATGTGCATGACGGTGGTCTGGAGATCGTCGACGCGCGGGTCATCGTGCCGCCACGGCCACGTCAGAGACGCGGCGTCGAACGGCATCACGCGCCGCTGGATGTCAGGAAGCCCGAGCAGTTCGGACTCCGCGGTCACAAGCAGCCGGATACCAAGCTGGACAGGCGCCACCTGCTCGACGATGTCGAGCCCCTCGATCACGTCCAGGAGCTCCACGTACCCCTCGAGGGTCGTCCACGGAGTGAACGGAATGAATGTCGGCGCGAGCGTCAGTCCCTCTCGTCGGCACAGCTCGACGGCCCGTATGAAATCGCCACGCGTATGTCCTTTCTGCAGGGTGTCGAGCACGGCGTCGTCGACCGACTCCACAGCGCTCGTCACGAATAGGCAACCCGTGTTCCGCAGAACCGGGATCAGGCCGGCGTGTTCGAGCAGATGTTCGATCTTGATGGTGACGTCGTACGAAAGACCCTTGAACTCACGGTGCAACTGCTCAACGACGCGACGCGCGTGCGTGGGGCCGTTGAGGAAGTCAGGATCGCCGAACGAGATGTGCTGCGCGCCGGCACGGACCTGCGCGCGAACGTCGGCGAGCACGACGTCGAGTGGAACGGCGCGGAACCGGCCGCGATAGATCGGCACGATAGGACAATGGCGACACAGGTGCTTGCACCCGCGTGTGGCGTCGGTGCTGCCGATCGTCCGCAGGATGCCGTCCGGCATGCGCAGCGACGCATAGCGTTCGAGCGGCACGAGACCCGTGCGGTCGGGCTGGATGAACAAGAGACGGGGGAGAGACTGGGCCTTAGGCTTTAGGCTTTGGGCTTTAGGCTCCAGGCTTTGGGCGTTGGGCTCTGGGCTCTCGGCTCTGGGCCCTCGGCTCTGGGCCAAATCGACCAGCTCCTGCTCCGCGTCCGGACCGAGGACATCGGTCACACCCCGCTCCTGAAGCCAGGGTGCATTCAGCGAGGCATACAGCCCGTACGCACACACGCGAGCGGACGGATTGACCTGCCGAACCCGGTTGATGAGAGGCCCCGCCAACCGCGTGGCGGTGTGCATCGGAAGATAGAACCCAATCAGCGACGCAGCCGCAATGCGCCCGTCGTCGATCTCCTCGCGTGACGTATCGGCGCAGTCCACCTCGACGCCGGCCCGGCGCAGCCATGCAGCAGGCGACGCGAGGCCAAGCGGCTGACGGCCGAGGTCGTACGTGGAAATCAGCAGGGTGCGCACCCCCATATTGTATGAAATCGGATTATCCTGGCCCGTACCTGGAGGACACGACGTGGCGCATCCATCGACCGCACGGGCGACCGCCGTCGCCGACACCGCCATCCCGCGAGGGGCGACCTTCTTCGGCCATCCCCGAGGGCTCTCGACGCTGTTCTTCACAGAGATGTGGGAGCGCTTCAGCTATTACGGTATGCGGGCGCTGCTGATCCTCTTCATGACGGCGGCCCCGGCTGTTGGCGGGCTCGGGTACGACGCGACGACCGCCGGCGCGGTGTACGGGCTGTACACGTTCGGTGTCTATGCGCTCGCGTTGCCGGGTGGGTGGATTGCCGATCGGCTGGTCGGCCAGCGACGCGCCGTGCTCTACGGTGGGATCCTCATCGCATTCGGACATTACAGCCTCGCCATTCCCTCCACCACCACGTTCTACGTGGGGCTGCTGCTCATCGTCTTCGGAACCGGTCTCCTCAAACCGAACATCAGCGCGATCGTCGGCGACCTGTACACCGAAAAGGATGCGCGGCGCGATGCGGGATTCTCGATCTTCTATATGGGCATCAATGTCGGCGCCTTCGCCGGTCCCCTTGTCTGCTCGTGGCTGGGAGAGCCGCGTGCAGGGGCGGCCTGGGTGAACTGGCACTACGGCTTCGGTGCGGCGGGAGTCGGCATGACACTGGGCCTCATCCAGTACGTCGCAGGTCAGCGCCACCTTGCAGGTGCAGGTGAACTGAAGGAGGACTCCGGATTGCCCGAGCGACGCGCGGCCGCACGGCGGCAATTCGGGGTTGGCCTCATCGTGACGATGCTGCTCGTGGCCGGCGTCGCCGCGCTGAGCATCTCGGGCACACTTCCTGTCGCCGTCTTTGCCGAAAGCGTCTTCTATGTCGTCACGGCACTCTTCCTGGCGTATTTTGCCGTCGTCATTTTCTTCCTGGCACGCGACACGGTTGAGCGACAGCGGTTGACCGTTTGCTTCCTGCTGTCGCTCGGCGCCGCGATGTTCTGGTCGGGGTTCGAACAGGCCGGATCGGCCTTGAATCTGTTCGCGCGCGACCTGACGGATCGGACGATCTTCGGCGCGGAGTTCACGGCGGGCGCGCTGCAGGCCGTCAACCCCATCTTCATCATCCTGCTCGCGCCGGTCGTCGGCATGACCTGGGTGAAGCTGGGTAGCCGCAATCCGTCGATGGCGACCAAGTTCGGCCTGGGCCTCATGCTGCTCGCCGCTGGCTTCGTGGTGATGGCGTGGGCGTCGATGTCGCTGGCCGACGGCAGGGTCGGCATGCAGTGGCTGGTGGCCACCTATTTCCTTCACACGGTCGGCGAGTTGTGCCTGAGCCCCGTCGGGTTGAGCAGCATGACCAAGCTTGCGCCCGGCCGCCTGGTAGGACAGATGATGGGCACGTGGTTCATGGGCGCGGCCATCGGTAATCTCGTCGCGGGGCTCGTCACACGATTCCTCCCTGAAACCGAGACCGTGGAAGCCGCCATGCAGAATGGCGTGCAGCTGTTCAGCATGGTCGCTGTGGTGACCGGAGGGGTCGGGCTGCTCTTCCTCGTCTTCTCGCGTCCGATTCGACGGATGCAGGCGGGGGTGAATTAGAGTCAGGAGACAGGAGTCAGGAGACCGTGGCACTCGAGGAATACAAACGAAAGCGCGACTTCACCAGGTCGCCTGAACCTGCAGGGACACGCGCGCGCACATCGCCGGACGGGCGCGAGGCGCGCTTCTTCTGCGTGCAGAAACACCTGGCGAGTCACCTTCACTACGATTTGCGCCTCGAGCACAACGGCGTCTTGCTGTCGTGGGCCGTGCCCAAAGGGCCGTCACTCGACCCCTCCATCAAGCGACTCGCGATGCTCGTCGAGGATCATCCCGTCGAGTATGGCGAGTTCGA
Organism: Vicinamibacterales bacterium; assembly: GCA_050742335.1. Classification (GTDB taxonomy): domain Bacteria; phylum Acidobacteriota; class Vicinamibacteria; order Vicinamibacterales; family UBA2999; genus DATCJA01. The sequence continues at coordinate 7,639 of JBOGIR010000599.1, forward strand.
AGGTGTCATCCCAACAGGGTACGGCGCCGGCATCGTGATGCTGTGGGACCGTGGCACATGGGCCCCCGAAGTCGAGGACATCGATGCGGCGCTGAAGAAAGGAGACCTGAAGTTCACGCTCGATGGCTACAAGTTGAAGGGGTCGTGGGTGCTGGTGCGAACCAAGGGCGGCTGGTCGGCCGGTGGCGCAGATCGATCGTGGCTGCTGATCAAGCACAGGGACGAATGGGCGGGGGCCGTCGACATCACCGCATTCGCTCCGCTCAGCATCAAGAGTGAAGGCGACTTCGCGGATATTCTGTCCGAAGACGACCCCGACGTCTGGCGATCGAATCGGCCGGCAAAGGGCGGCGAAGCGGGGGCGATGTTCGACAAGATCATTGCAAGGGCGATGGAAATGCGTGCGGATCGTTCTGAGACCGTACGTGGGGCGGGTCCCGCGCCCTCTGACGCTTTGACGGTACGTAGGGCAGGTTCCGCAAAGCGGACCCGCCTGGTACGTGGAGCGGGTGCCGCACCCTTCGACCCTTCGACAGGCTCAGGGTCGCCCCGAGCAGCGCCGAGGGGCGACAAGCTCAGGGCGCCCCGAGCTAGCCGAGGGGCGAAGCAGACGCGCCAGGGGGCGAAGCGGACCCGCCGAAGGAAGACTCGATGACTGCACGTTCCTCCATCGTTCTCGTGATGCTCATGGCTTCATCATCGCTGCCCGCGTGTGGCCGCACTGGCTCAGACACCGCCTCGTCCCCGCCAGGCGCCGAAGCGGCGACCTGGGCCACTGTGCGCGACGCCCTCATCGAGGATTACCTGAAGGCGCACCCCGCGTTTGCCGTCGTGGCGGGCCGGCATGAGTACGACGGCCGCCTGCCGGACTGGAGCGCCGCGGGAATTGCCGGGGAAATCACACGCCTGCACACAGCGCGCGCTCGAGCCACGTCATTCGCCGACGACGCCCTGAACGACGCCGAGCGCTTCGAACGCGACTATCTCATCGCGCGAATCGACCGTGACCTGTTCTGGCTCGAGGTGGCAGAGGCGCCGTTCGAGAACCCCGCCTGGTATCTCGACTGGATTGTCGACAACCTCGACCCCGCACCGTATCTCACACGCAACTACGCGCCGATCGAAACACGCATGGCCGCCTACACGTCGTACGCGCGTGCGATACCACAGGCCGCGGCCCAGATCAGGGGCAACATGCGCATGCCGCTGTCGCGGCCCCTGCTCGAGCGCGGCGTCTCGGCGTTCCGCGGCTTTGCCGACTTCTATGACAGCGACGTCCCGGGAATTTTCGCCGGTATCAAGGACGAGACAAAGCAGACGGAGCTTCGCGACGCGAATGCGGCCGCGGTCGCGGCGATGCGCGAGCTCGCAGGCTGGCTGGAATCGCAGCGCGCCGGCGCCACCGGCAGCTACGCGCTCGGCGCCGAGAAGTTCGCACAGATGCTACAGATGACGGAGGGAGTGACGACGCCGCTTGCGGAGCTCGAAGCCGCCGGGCGTGCGGACCTCGCCCGCAATCAGCAGGCATTGCGCGAGGCGTGCGCCCAGTACGCGCCCGGCGCCGCCATCCCGGCATGCATCGCCAGGATGAACGCCAACAAACCGCAGGGCGGTGCCGTAGGCGGGGCGCGAGCGCAACTGGGGGTGCTGAAGACGTTCGTACAGGACGCCGGTGTTGCCACGATACCGGGCACTGAGGAGGCGCTCGTAGCCGAGGCGCCGCCCTACAATCGCGCCAACTCCGCCTACATCGACATCCCGGGCGCGTACGAGAAGGGGCTCCCCGCCACCTATTACATCGCGCCGCCGGATCCCTCGTGGAC
>JBOGIR010000600.1:0-51347 GCA_050742335.1 Vicinamibacterales bacterium
GGCGAACTGGTACCCGTTGCGTCGTGGAAGGTGTCGAGCACGATGCGAAAACCGTCGCTGTTGCCAGGGTTGACTTACTTCTTCTGGTCGTTGACGATGACGCGTCACGTCTCATCGTCTATGGCGAACACCCCGAAGTAGAGGGCGTCGTCGTCGTCGTACAGCACACGGACCTCGGTGTCGAACGTGGCCGGCTCGCCTTCGCGCGGATCGTTCTGGACGAAACGGGAGGCCACGGGCGCGTTGTTCCAGGCCGGCTCGTTCAGATTGCCGTCGAGCGCGATCGGGCCTGACGAGCGGACAGCCATAAGACGCCGCTCGAGCCGCGCCGTCGCATAGTTGAGGGCGGGAGCGGCCGATTCTGATCCGCTCTCTGCGGAACCCGACGCCTGCTGGGCGGACGCGGTCAGCGGATCGAAGATCCCGGTAACGGCAACGGCGAGGGCCACGACACAGAGCGTGGCGTCCGGACGAACCATGGTCACTCCCTAGAACGCCATCATGTAGGTCATCTTGGCGATGACCGCGCGGCTGAGCATCTGGCCCGTCCGCTCGTCGCGGCGCTCGTTGTAGACGAGGAAGAAGTCGCTGAGCGGCCGGTGGATGAGGTTGAACCGCAGGTTCGACGTCCACTGGTGGTTGTCGCTGTTGTACTGCACGAGCCCGTTGAAGAACATCTGTGTGTTGAAGTTGTAGTTCACCCGAGTCGTGAGCAGCTTCGAGACGAACGAGCCGGTCGACAGGGAAATGTCGTTGAGTTGCAGGCTGACGGAGGCGTTGAAGTTCTCGTTCAGCCGCACGGATGGTCCGACGTTGACGGTGCGCCGGTAGCCATCGTAGAAGGGGCCGGTGCTGTAGCGCGTGTTCAATGAGACACGCGCCGCCTCGTTCGTCCTCCAGAAGCCGAAGTATTCCGGGTGGTCGTAACGCCCGGCATTCACGCGCGTTCCGGTTCCACGGTTGATCGTGAACGGCACCAGGACGTCCTCTACGTACTGGTTGACGCCCACTTCGGCCCACGAACCATCCTCGAAATTGACATTCCAGTGATACCCGACGAACCGCGAATCGAGGCCGCCATCGCGCTGCCGCGTGAACAGGTCGAATTCCCAATGCGGCTGCATCTGTCGGAGCCAGTTCGACACCGCGGCCGGGCGCCATCGGTAGCCAGCCCACCCGTCGACGTTGTGCACGCCAAGGCGCGGAGCGAACCCGAGCTCGTCATTGAAGCGCTCACCAACGCTGCCGTGACCTACCTGAAACCGCCACTCGCGGTTTTCGTAATCCATACCTGCGCGGGTGGCGTACGCATTGCCGGGGGCCGCGGTCGGCGTCGCGGCCGAGAACGTTCTTGCGACGTACCCGTTCAGATTCAGGTACCCGAAGCGGAAGTTGGCGTCGACGCCTGCGACGCGGCTGTAACGTGGGCCCGCTGCTTCTCTGTTCAGAAGCACCGCGCCGATGTCCGACTGCGCGAAGACGTCGCGGCGCAGCCGCAGCGCCGTGACGTTGGCCGCCGCGGCGGACCCGTGCTCGCGCTGCTGAATGTTCAAAAGGCCGAGCGAGTACGCGCCCTGCCGGCCCGTGAGGCGTGTGCCCGCCAGAATCGGAATCGGCTCCCCGTCGTCCGACAGACCGATACGGCGGCTGAAGAAGAGTTGCATTTCGTTCTGGCGGTTGGCGCCGCCCTGCACCTGGCTCCCGAACTGGAAGATGCCCGAGTTCTCGAGGAAGAAGTCGCGTTTCTCGGGAAAGAACAGGCTGAAGCGCGTGAGGTTGATCTGCTGCTCGTCGGCCTCGACCTGCGAGAAGTCGGTGTTGAGGGTGAAGTCCCAGACGAGTCCCGTGGTGACGCCATACTTCACGTCGAGTCCCGCGTCGAACTCGCCACGCGTCGGTCCGGCGCCGAGCGTGCTCGAGGCGCCTGCCGCGTACGGCTTGAAGCGGAGGTTCCGGCCCGGGCGGAGGCCCCGCATCTCTTCGATGGTCCCGGCAAGCGACACGCGCTCGACGTCGTAGATTCGCGGCACGGGCGACCAATAGCTGTCCTCGTTGAACCGCCGCAGTTTCCGCTCGAAGTTGACGCCCCAGGTCTGCGTGTCCGTGCTCACGAACTTCAGCGTGCGGAACGGGATGCGGATCTCCGCGTACCAGCCCGTCTCGGCCACCCGCGTGGCGACATCCCAGATGCCGTCCCAGTCCGCGTTTCGCTCGCGGCCTTCGTTGGCCATCTGCGAATCCCACTTGGCCCCGGCCGGATTGGTGGCGAACTGGTAGCCGTTGCGCGCGTCGTGGAAGGTGTCGAGCACGATGCGAAACCCGTCGCTGTTGCCGGTGTTGAAGTCCTTCTTCAGGTCGCTGACGATGAGGCGTCCCGGCTCATCGTCTTTGGCGAACACCCCGAAGTAGAGGGCGTCGTCGTCGTACAGCACGCGGACCTCGGTGTCGAAGGTGGCCGGCTCGCCTTCGCGCGGGTCGTTCTGCACGAAATGGGAGGCAATGGGTGCGTCGTTCCAGGCGGGCTCGGTCAGATTGCCGTCGAGCGTGATGGCCCCGGCAGCACGGACGGCCACCAGGCGCCGCTCGAAACGTGCGGTGTCGTAGTTGATGGCGGCACCAGCCGGCGCCGACGCGTCTTCCCCGGTTCCCGACGCCTGCTGGGCCGCCGCAATCTCGGGCTGGGAGGCTTCGGCGCACACCAGGACGAGTGCCACTGCGCACAATGTGGCGTCGAGACGAACCATGCTAACTCCTTGTATATACGCCAGATAAAACGAGCCCGTTGCTCCATGCGTGCGTGATTTCCGAATGAAAAGAGAAAAAACGGGTTGAGCAAGGGGTCCGCGGCCGATACAATCCGCCTCTCACCTGCACCCGTCGAGGGGAGCCGGAGGGGACCTTACATGATAAACGTGGCTGCCATCCGAATGCAGCAATTTGGCGTGCAATTCTATCAGGCATCGCTGAGCGCCGAGGACATCGACAAGCTCGTTCGGTTCGAGGTGCTGAACTACGGCGAGTCCGGCCAGCCCCCCGTCCGCGGCGGAAACAGGAAGGCGCCCTCCAAGGTCAACTGGGACCTCCTGGAGCGGCGCATCGCGTCGAGCGAGAAGGCCTATCAGCGCCAGATCATCAGGCGAAAAATCGACGAACTCGTGCAGTACTACGAGCAATGCCGCCAGGCGCGCGACCTGCCGTCCATTCCGGGCGCGGTCATCATCTCGTGCGACGAGAAGCTCAGTTTCGAGCCCATCGAGCCCGGCGCCGTCGTTGGACGGCTCAAGGTCCCGGAGCGAGAGGGCATTCTGCGCGCCATCGACGGGCAGCACCGCCTGCTCGCGCTGCACGCCGACATCGAGAACATGCGGGGGCACGATTTCGCCGTGCCGGCCATCATTTTCGACCGTCTGCCCGAGGACCACATCGTGCAGATGTTCGTCACGATCAACGCCAAGCACACGCGACTCAACGCGTCACATCTGGTGAGCCTGTCCGGCAGGCAGCTCTACCGTGATGAAGCCCTCGCAGCGGCGCACGATGTCGTGCGCGCCTTGAACGATCGTGAGGATTCGCCCTTATCCGGCGAAATCAAGCTGCTGGGCGTCGGCCGGGGTCGCGTGGCGCAGGCACCGCTCGCGCAGGAGCTGAAGAAGCTGTTTGCCGGCGACGCGTTTGGAGGGCCCCGCAAGTCTGCGGATTTCCGCGAAGACTCGAAGCGATTCTTCGTGAACTACTTCAAGCAGGTGGCGGTGGTGTTTGGTGCCGCCTGGAACGGCCGCAAGTACAGCGTCAAGTCCGCCGCCGCCCTCCGCGCCTTCATCAGGGTGGCGCCGGACGTCGTCCGCCGTCTCGATCAGGAGCATGCGGAGCGAAGTGATTTTCGCGCAATCGGCCGTGTCATCGCGCCGTGGGGGCGCCGCATCGGCGACCAGCGATTCGAAACCGAGGGTGCGTGGAAGCGCAGTGGGACGACGGTGGATACGCTGGCGCGGGAACTGAAGCTGGCGCTGGAATACCCGGAAGGCGCTGGGGCCTAGAGAAGAGAAAACAGGAAGGGACGCATACGCGTCCCGTCCTGCTACGCCGGCCTGGCTCCCCCCAGCGTTTACGACCTTTTGCCGTAAACCACAGACCGACGCCCCCTTGCCAGGGCAACGGGTGTGCCGCGGCGTTTCCCCGGAAAACCCAGGATTACGGCCCCGCCGGGGCTCCAACTATGTGGGAAGAATTACAAGGGTGTACAGCTGACAGGCATCCGAATCGACCTGAACGCTGATGTGGGCGAAGGCCGTATCGGAGCCTTAGGGCAGGACCCCGCGTTGATGCCGCACATCACGTCGGCCAACGTGGCCTGCGGATTTCATGCAGGCGGGCCGGCGGTGATGCGCGCCACGGTGGCCCTGGCCGGGGACCACGGCGTCGCCGTGGGTGCGCACCCGGGGTTTCCGGACCTCGAAGGGTTCGGCCGGCGTGAGCTCAGCGTGACGCCACGCGATGTCGAAGATTTCGTCGTGTACCAGATTGGCGCCCTCGCTGCCATCGCCGCGGCGCAGGGCGTGCGCCTGCAGCACGTCAAACCGCACGGCGCGCTGTTCAACATGGCGGCTCGCGACGCGCCGCTGGCCGACGCCATTGCCCGTGCGACCGCCGTGATCGACCGCGGTCTCATCCTGTTTGGCCTTCCGGGGTCCGAACTGATTGCCGCCGGCCGGCGCGCCGGCCTGCGCACGGCGTCGGAAGGATTTGCGGACCGGGCGTATCGGCCCGACGGCACCCTGGTCTCGCGCCAGGAGCCGGGCGCGGTGATTCACGATCCCGACATCGTCGTGCAGCGGGCCGTACGGATGGTCCGGGACGGGACCGTCGATGCGATCGACGCCACCGTCGTGCCGCTCTCGATCGACACGATCTGTGTGCATGGGGATACGCCGGGCGCGGCTGAGCTTGCGGCACGCGTCCGCGCGGCGCTCAGCGAGGCTGGTGTCGAAGTGAAGGCAATCGGCGCAGCGTGAAGCTTGTTGCCGATCTCAGATTGCTCGATCGGCGTTCAATTGCAATCTGTAGGAACGGCGCCGGCAGCTTGAGGCGGGCTCCGACGTTTCCTGACTGTGGCGGGTTACGGCGTTATCTTGTAGGCGATACTGACGAGGGCGCCGATCACGGCGATGAACCCGGTCACCATCATCCCCGTGAGCCACACAAAATGACGGTCGATCTTCGCGTTCAGGCCGTTGGATCCGTTGCGCAGGTCGCCCATCTCCCTTCGCAGGTCCGCGATATCAGCACGCGTCGCCATGTCGGCCCGCACCGCGGCAAGCTCGCGTCGCAGTTCGCCTGTTTCGGTACGCAATTCGGCTGTATCGCTCCGCAGAGCCATATCATTCCGCACCGCGCCAAGCGCACGCTGCAATTCGGCTGTCTCGGTCCGCAGAGCCATGTCGCTGCGAACTCTGGCGATTTCGGTACGCACATCGGCCAGACCCGTCCGAATCTCGACGCGCAGGTCTCCGATGTCCGCCCGCAGGGCCTCGACGGCGATGGCGTGTTTGTCCGTCTGTTTCTCCAAACTCCTGACTCGCTCTTCCAGGTTGGCCACGTCGCGTCCTCCTTGCGACCGGGCCTTCCTCGGCCCGATTCTACATCGTCGCAAGGCACGGGCCGTGCCGGGGTGGAATCTCAGGAAAATCGAGGATCTGGCGTGGTGACGGGCAATTTCTGCCACGCTGTGAGGGCCTGAGACCGCGCAGTTTTGATCGATCCATGGCTGGTGCCGCGGCCATACAATCGCCACCGCATTCGCCCGCGAGCGTCAGCGTGATCGCACCAACGACCGTCAGCGGGATTGCACCGATCAGCGTCAGAGAACTCGCACCGACCCGCGTCAGCGGGTTCGCACCGACTTCGTCTCCTCGACCAGCACCCGCCTGAGCACCTTCCCGATCATCGTCTTTGGCAGGTCCTTGCGGAATTCAACGCTGACCGGCACCTTGTACGGCGCGAGCCGCTCCCGGCAATAGGCTCGCAGTTCGTCTTCCGAGACGCTCTGGCCGGCCTTCAAAATCACCCATGCCTTCGGCGCTTCCCCTTTGAGCGGATCGGGAATGCCCGCGACGCTCGCCTCCATGATCGCCGGATGCGTCGCGAGTACTTCTTCGATCTCGCGCGGCCACACCTGGAAGCCGCTGGTCTTGAGCATGTCCTTCTTGCGATCGACGAGAAAGATGTACCCCTCGTCATCCATGTAAGCGAGGTCGCCGGTGTGCACCCATGGTCCGCCGGGGCCATGTGCGCGCAGGGTGTCGCTGGTCTCTGCCGGGTTGTTCCAGTACTCCGCCATGTACTGCGGGGCGCGGAGGATCAGCTCTCCGATCTCGCCAAACGGCAGCTCCGGCTCACCTCGCTCGGCGTCGACGATGCGCACTTCGACGTCGGGGAGCGGAAGGCCAATGGACCCGATCTTGTTCGTGCCTTTCACCGGGTTCACGCAGCACGCCATCATCCCTTCGGTTAGCGAGTAGCCCTCGACGATGCGCGCGCCCGTGGCCTCTTCGAATTGCCGCTTCGTTTCCGCCATCAGTGCGGCGGAGCCAGAGAAGCACAGCTTGATCGAGCGCAGATCGACCTTGCCCGCGCGCACATCCGGGTGATTGAGAATCGCGGTATAGAGCGTCGGGATGCCGTTGAAGAAGGCCGGCCGGACCTTCTTGATCGTTTGCAGCAGGTCGCCAATGTCGCGGGGATTGGGCACGAGCGACAGCGGGGCCGGTGCCACGAACGCCATCGGCTGCACGCCGACATTGGCATAGACGTGAAACATCGGGAGCGGCAGCATGATCGGGTCCACCCACGGCCTCAGCGCCGACTGCGTCCACGCGAGGAGCTGACGGCCCGCCGCCACGTAGTGGCGGTGCAGCCCCACCACCCCCTTGGGCGTGCCCGTCGTCCCGCCGCTCGAAAGAATGACTGCTCTGTCATCGGGACGCACATCCACGGGGGGACGCGGCGACGACGAGTGCTCGCGCAACAGTGCCTGGAACCAGAAATCCTCCTCGGCAATCGTGACGCGATGGCCGTCTTTCTTTTCCTTGAAGATCGTGAACAGCAGTTGGAGTACCGGCGGCAGGTATTCCTTGATCGACGTAGCGATGACACGCTGGACGTTGGTGTTCGGCTGGATGTTCTTGATGCGCTGATAGAACGGCGTCAATGCCACGACGGTCGATACACCCGTCGCGGCCAACGCCGCTTCGAGCTCGCGCTCCGTGTAGATCGGGTTGAGGGCCACGACCACGCCACCAGCCTTCCACGCGCCGAACTCGGCCACGAAAAACTGCGGGCAGTTCGGCAGGAGCAGCGCCACGCGGTCGCCGGGACGAACGCCCAGTGCCGCGAGCGCCGCCGCGAATGCCGTGCTTGCTGATTCGAGCGTCGCGTACGAAACTACGGCGCCTTTGAACAGCAACGCTGGGTTGTCGCCATGCTCCCGTGCGAGGTCTGAAAGGTAGTCGAGGAGCGTTCTATCGGGGTACGGCGCAACGCTGTGTGCGACGTCTGGATCGTAGTGCGCCAGCCAGGGCTTCACGGGACGACATTCTATCCCTTCGGGTCGTGAGATAATCCGCGCCTGCGCCCGCGGTTCATCGGCGCGGGTTGACGTCAACCGCGAACAATCGCGATGCAAGAGAGGTTTCCAATGTTGCTGAGACTGGCAGCGGCCGCAGCGGCCGCGACCCTTTCGCTTCCCCTTTCACTGAATGCGCAGATGCTGACGCACCGTGACGTATCGGTCCGCATGGCCCTGACGATTGCGGAAACGGCGCTCGCCGAGTGCGGCGTGAACGCATCGATCGCAGTGGTCGATCACGCGGGCCGCGTACGTCTGCTCCTCCAGGGCGATAGATCGAGTCCTCACAATATGGAACTCGCTCGTCGCAAGGCCTATACCGCTCGTACGTTCCGACAGCCCTCCTCGGCCTGGGCCAAGCGGACCGAGACCACCAATCCCGGCCAGCGGATGCTCGCCGACGTCATTCCGCTCGGCGGCGGCATGCCCATCAATGTCGGTGAGGAAACGATCGGCGCCGTCGGGCTCAGCGGCGCGCCCGGAGGTCAGGAGAAGGAGGAGGCGTGCGCCAGGGCCGGCATCGCCAAAGTCGCCGACCAGCTCAAGTGAACGACCCGAACGTTCCTGAACGTTCCCGAACGTTCCGAACGTTCCGAACGTTCTATGAGAGCAGCCTCAACAGAAGTGCCTTCTGAGTGTGGAGGCGGTTTTCGGCCTGGTCGAATACGACCGACGCTGGCGATTCGAAGACCTCTGCCGTCACCTCTTCGCCGCGATGGGCCGGCAGACAGTGCATGAAGCGCGCCTGGGGCGCCGCCGCCATGAGACAGCTGTTCACCTGAAACGGCTGGAATGCGCAGCGCCGCACGATCGCCTCGTCTTCCTGCCCCATGGAGGTCCACACGTCGGTGTAGATCGCATCGACGCCGGCCACGGCTTCGCGCGCATCCTGGAACGTCCTGACGCGCGCACCGCCGCGTGCCGTGCGCATGCCCTCTTCAATCACTCGCGCAGGAAGCTCGTAGCCCGGCGGCGTGGCCACGTGCACCGAGATGCCGAACTGCGGCGCGGCATGCACGAGCGACGTTGCGACGTTGTTGCCGTCGCCGACGAAAGCTAGTGTGCGACCGTGCCCATCCCCCCAGAGCTCGGTCAGCGTGAGCATGTCGGCGAGCGCCTGGCACGGGTGCTCGGCGTCGCTGAGGGCGTTGATGACGTGCAGCCGCGTGCCGGCCGACGCCAGCGTCCTGGCCTTGTCGTGCGCGTAGGTCCGGATGACGAGCGCCTTCACCCATCGCTCGAGGTTGCGCGCGACGTCCTGCAGCGGTTCGCGTGTGCCATTGGCGAATTCCCCCGGCAGGTGCAGCGCTTCGCCCCCGAGTTCGCGGATCGCAATCTCGAACGTCGAGCGCGTACGCAGCGACGGCTTCTCGAAGAGCAGTGCCACGTGCGCGCCACTGAGCGTCCCGGACGTGGGGGCTCCTTGCCCCAGGCCGCGTTCGGCCTTGAGCCGCGCCGCGACGTCGATGAGCTGGAGCAGCTCGTTGGTCGACAAATCGAGGATGGACAAAAAGTCCTTCGCCGGCGCGACTGCACTCATGCGATTCGAACGCCCCGAACGCTCCGAACGTTCACGTTCGATATTCCCCGTTGATCCGGACGTATTCAGCGCTCAGGTCGCACGTCCAGATCGTGGCCGAGGCACCGCCGATCGATCCAAGGCTCACGTCAATCTGGACCGTCGGGCCCCTCAGATGCTGCGCCGCAATGGGCGCAGCCTCGTCGTGCGGCAGGCCGTTCTCGAACAACAACGTGCCGCCCACGTGGACCGTCAGTCCGTCGATGTCGAATGCGACGTCCGATCGTCCTGCCGCAGCGACGATGCGACCCCAGTTCGGGTCGGCGCCGTGGACCGCGGTTTTCACGAGCGGCGAGTTGGCGATGGTCCGTGCCACCTGGCGCGCATCGCCGATCGTTCGAGCGTTGGAGACGGTGACGGCAATCAGCTTCGTGGCGCCCTCGCCACCACGGACGACCGCAACGGCAAGCTCGCGCGACACCGCGAGCAGCCCCTCGAGCAAGGCCGGATAGGTCTCGTCGTCGATGGCAACACCGCTCGTGCCGGATGCCAAGGCGAACAGCGAATCGTTAGTGGAGCACTCGCCATCCACAGTGATGGCATTGAAGGTATCGCGTGCGGATGCCTGGAGTGCCCGCTGCAGCACCGCGGGCGAGACCTGCGCATCGGTGGTGAGAAATCCGAGCATCGTCGCCATGTTCGGCTCGATCATGCCGGCGCCTTTGGCCATGCCGGCGACGGTGAACGATCCACGAGCGGTCTGCACGGTGACCGCGTGCTCTTTCGGAAAGGCATCGGTCGTCATGATGGCGCGAGCGGCGTCGGCACCGCCGTTCCGGTTCATCCGGCTCACCGCCTGTCGGATGCCGGACACCACGCGATCGATGGGCAGCGCGACGCCAATCACGCCTGTGCTGGCGACGAGCACTTCTTCAGCGGCGCAGCCAAGCGCCGCCGCCGTCGCGGCGGCCATCTGCGTGGCATGTGCGAACCCCCGATCGCCGGTGCAGGCGTTGGCGCACCCGCTGTTGACGACGACGGCACGTGCCCTGCCGCTCGTGCGTTCGAGATGCTGCCGCGACACCTTCACCGGCGCGGCCTGGGCGAGGTTGGTGGTCAACAGTCCCGCCGCGCTGACCGGCGACTCGGCTGCGAGGATGGCGAGGTCGAGCGCGGAGGCGGACGCCTTGATGCCGCAGTGCACCGAGCCTGCCTGGAATCCTCGAGGCGCGGTGATCCCGCCGGTGACGGCCACAATCGAGACGGGGGCGCTGGAGCGAATCACGTCAGCCATACAGGGCGTGCCGCTGCCCGAGCACTCGCACCATCGCGTATTGACCGCAGTGCCGGAAGTGCGGACAACTGTGGCAGTCGGTCACGATCTTCTCAGGCAGCCACACGTGAGGAACGATGGAAAAACCGTGACGCACGAAATACGACGGTTGATGCGTGAACGCGCACAGTTTGTCGACCCCGGCGCTCGTTGCCCGTTGCACGAGGCGCTCGACGATCTCGGTGCCCACGCCGAGACTCCGGGCCTCGCACCGGACCACCAGCGAACGTACCTCGCCGACGTCGCGACCGAGCGGCGCAAGCTCGCCGCAGGCGACCAGTCGATCGTGCTGAGTGGCCACGAAGAAGCGACGGGCATGCGCCCTGACTTCTTCGAGGCTGCGCGGCAGCAGGTGTCCTTCCGTCAGGTGCTCGGTGATGAGCGAGTGAATCGGTGACGCGTCGGCAGCCGTCGCCTCGCGAATACACACCTCAGTATCGTGCGGCGAGGGAAGCGGTACGCTGGGGGCGACGACGGTCAACGGCTGCGCCATGGACAATGTGTTCACACCTGCACCTCCGGCGAGACGTTCGCGAACACGGTGTCGAGCATCTCGGCCGCGCGGTCGATCTCGGCTGCCTCGATGGTGAGCGGAGGCAGCAACCGCACGACCTTCTGATCGGTTCGGTTCACCAGCAGCCCCCCTTCGCGCGCGGCGTCGACAATCGGCATTGCGTCGACGCCCAGTTGCAGGCCGCGCATCAGGCCGGCGCCGCGCACCTCGGTGATGATCGCGTGTCTCAGGGCCAGCGTCCTGAGCCGCCGCTCGAAATGCATCCCGACGGCCTTGACGTGCTCGATCAGACCGTGATCGATCAACTGGGTGAGAAAGAACGCCGCGGCGCGTGTGCCGAGCAGATTGCCCCCGTACGTGCTGCCGTGATCCCCGGCCGCAATCGCCTGCGACACGCGCTCGGAGACAAGCGCAGCTCCCACGGGGATGCCTCCGCCCAGCGCCTTGCCGACCGAGATCAGATCCGGCCGCAGGCCCAGTGCCTGGAAGTAGAACGGGTAGCCCGTCCGGCCGAGGCCGGTTTGTACTTCATCAGCGATGTACAGCGTGCCGGTGCGGGTGCACGCGTCGTTGATGGCCGCCACAAATTCGTGCGTCAGCGGGCGGATTCCCCCTTCGCCCTGAATCGGCTCGGCGATGATGGCCGCCGTCCTCTCCGTGACGGCTGCCGCCAGCGCCGCGGGGCTTCGAGGATCGACGAAGGTGACGCCCGGTAGCAGCGGCGCGAAGGGCGCGCGATAGTGCTCGTCGTGCGTCACCGACAGCGACCCGAACGTCCGTCCCCCAAAGGCGCCTTCGAGCGCGACAAATCCAGTCCGCTCCGTCGCGCCCTGCGTATGCCAGTAGCGGCGCGCAAACTTCAGGCACGCCTCGACTGCCTCGGTTCCGCTGTTGCAGAAAAACGCCCGCGGAAGGCCCGAGAGCTGCGCGAGTCGCGCCGCCGCCTCCGCCTGGAACGGGTGGTAGTACAGGTTCGACGTGTGCAGCAGCGTCGCTGCCTGATCCGCGATGGCGCCCGTGAGGCCAGGATGCGCGTGGCCGAGCGACGTGACGCCGATGCCGGAGATGAAGTCGAGATACTCGCGACCCTCGGTGTCGTAGAGGCGCGCGCCGCTCCCGCGCACGAACGCCACGGGCTGGCGCTTGTACGTTTGAACGACGTGGCACGATTCGCGCGTCTTGATGTCGTCGAGTGTCACGTTCATCGGACGACCTGTGTGCAGCCCGGCAAGGGACCGCGCGCCGCGGCCAGCATGTCGAACGGGACGTCGCGCCCATTGGCAATCAGCACGTCGCCAACACCTTTTCGCAGCGCCGCGCGACACGCCTCGAGCTTGGCCACCATTCCCTTGTTGGCCGTCCCGAGCCGAATGAGCCGTGCCGCGCTCCTGCTGGTCAGCTGCTCGATCGTGTGGCCCTCATCGTCGAGCACGCCCGGCGTGCCGCCGGCAATCACGAGCCGGCTCGCCCGCAAGTGCGCCGCCAGATGCGACGCGAGCGTATCGGCGTTGACGTTCAGGATCTGTCCCTGACGGGTGGCGCCGATGCACGCCACAACCGGCAGGTAGCCCCGCGCGAGCAGATCCGTGAGCAGACGCGGCGTGCCGTTGTCGATGGGCGACCCCACCAGCCCGAGGTCCACCTTGGTGCCAGCCACGCTCGACATGGGCCCTGCGCGGCGTACGGTGACCACCGACGCGTCGGCGCCGGTCAGCCCCACCGGACTGGCGCCGGCACCGCGAAGCGCGGCGACGAGCCGCGTATTGATGGCACCGGCCAGCACCGAGACCACGACGTCGAGAGTGCGCGCGTCGGTCACACGGAGGCCGTCAACCTGCTGCTTCGGGATGCCCGCGGTCGCCAGGGCCACATCGATTTCACGCCCTCCGCCATGGACCACCACGAGAGCGGAACGGCTCGCCAGTCTCGTGATGCCGGCGGCGATGCGCTGAAGATCGTCGGGATTCTCCAGAAGCTCACCACCGAGCTTCAAGACGATCCGGGATCCGGGATCCCGTCTCACATCAGCCCCGTGCGCTCGTCGATGCCGAGCATGAGGTTGAGGTTCTGGATGGCCTGGCCCGCGGCGCCCTTCAGCAGGTTGTCGAGCGCGACGACCAGGACAGCCCGGGCGCGCGATTCGTCGACGCGCCAGCCGATGTCGCAGAAGTTCGTGTGCGCGACGTGCTTGATTTCGGGGAGGTCACCGCCCGTCAGCCGGACGAACGGCGCCGAGGCGTACGCCTCCTGCAGCACGCTCGCCACCTGCGCCTCGGTTGCCCCGCGGCGGAGCGACACGTAGATCGATTCGAGAATGCCGCGGTCGAGCGGCACAAGGTGCGGGACGAAGGTGACATCTCTGCCGAGCTCCTGCTCGATTTCCGGAGCATGCCGGTGCGAAAAAATGGCGTATGCGGCGACGCTGCCATGATTCTCGCAAAAGTGCGTCCGGTCGCTTGGTGCCTTGCCCGCGCCGGAAATCCCCGACTTCGCGTCAATGACGATGCCGCCTTCGAGCAGTCCCGCTGCGGCCAACGGTTCGAGCGCCAGAAGCGCGGCGGTGGGGTAGCAGCCTGGACACGAAGCGAGCGCCGCCCCGCGAATTACTTCTGCATGCCGCTCCGGCAACGCATACACGACGCCCGCCGGCAGCGTGGTCGTGGCCGGGTACCAGCGGTGCCGGTCCGCGTCGCTGCGGATGCGAAACGCCCCGGACAGATCGATCACCCGGACACTGCGTTGAACGAGCGCCGCACCCACGTCGGCCGCGGCCGCTTCGGGCAGCGCGAGAATTGCGATGTCAGCGTGCTCGGCGAGACGGTCGATATCGAACGGCGTGACCGGGCCGTCCCAGATGCGCTTGAGCGCGGGCAGCGGTCGAGGCGCGCTCGTCGCGCCGGACGACATGGCTGCGGTCAGCACGACAGAGGGGTGTCGTGCGAGCAGGCGGACGAGCTCCTGGCCGGCATACCCGGTGGCGCCTGCCACCGCGACGCGCGCCCGCACTGGTGGCGCGGCGGCACGACGGGCGGTGTCAGGGGCTGCAGTGGCCATTTTCGTCATCGGCGGAAAAGAATATTTATACATTCCCGTGTATAAACAGTCAAGCAACGATGCTATCCTTGAAGGCCAGACGTCTTGAAAGGCCGAATTCGTGACGAGTCAGGTTTTCGACTGACCTTTCAAGACGTCTCGCCCGCACGGAGTGCGGGCAAGCAGACACTGTCCCTAGCGAGGCGGAGCCAACAGGCTCGGCGGTCTGAGGCGCAGCCTCGCTAGGTATCGAGGCGGCACGCATGAAGGCCAGGCGCCAGTCGGCGGTTCTCGATGTCATTCAACGGCGGCCGGTTCGCAGCCAGGAACAGCTCCGTCGTCTGCTCCGCGCCGGCGGGTTCGATGTGACCCAGGCCACCCTCTCGCGCGACGTTCGTGAGCTCGGGCTCGTGAAGGGCGGCGCCGACGGCGCCTATCAGCCGCCGGTGCAGTCGGGCTCGAACGGGAACGCCGCCAAGTCGCTGCTGCACCGCGCGCTGGCCGAGTACCTCACGCGCGTCGATCGGGTGCAGCAGCTCGTCGTGATTCGAACCGGGCCCGGCCAGGCGCAGCTGCTCGGTGTGGCGCTCGATGGTGCACGTCTCCCCGAAGTGGTCGGCACCATTGCCGGCGACGACACGATTCTCGCCATCGCGCCCGACGCCCGTCGGGCGCGCGCGCTGGTCAGGCGGCTCGAAGGCATGTCGCGGGCATGAGGGAGCGCACCGTCATGGCGTGCTCGGGTTCTGACGACAACTCCACGGCTCTCGCACGGCTGGCCGCTGAGTCGGACGTCGAGATCGTGGCGCTGGCGCTCGATCTCGGACAGGATCGGGAGCTCGAAGAGGTGCGCGACCGCGCGCTGGGGGCCGGCGCCTGTCGGGCGCATGTGCTCGATGTGAGGGAAGAGTTCGCGCACGGGTTCATTCTGCCAGCCTTGCACGCGGGTGCGCTGCAACGCGGGCACGATCCGATGGCCATGTCGCTGGCGCAGGCGCTCATCGGCAAGAAGCTCGTGGACATCGCGACGATCGAAGGGGCGGGCAGGGTTGCGCATCAGTACGGCGGCCGTGACCGTGCCCGGATCGAGAACAGTGTGCGGGCGCTGAGTCCGAACCTGCGGGTGATCGCGTGTGGCGACCGGGCCAGTGGGGCGACGCCGCGCGCCAATCTCTGGGGGCGCACCGTCGACTACGATGGCGCCGAGGCTCCATCGGAATCAGCGTACTCGTGGACGAAGTCGCCCGCGGGTGCACCGCCGGCTGGCGCCGACGTGGAGATTGCATTCGCGCGAGGCGTGCCAACCGCCGTCAATCGAGTGCCGCTCGACTTGACCGAGCTGATCGAGAGTCTGTCGACGATTGCGGGCCAGCATGGCGTGGGTCGAGTTCCGGTGATGCACGACAGCGCCGGAGCACGCCGACGTGGCCAGATTCACGAGGTGCCTGCCGCGACGGTGCTGCATGCGGCGCATGACGCGCTCGAGACGTTCGTGGCGTCGAGCGAGCTGAAGCGAGTGAAGCAGCAACTGCGCCGACGGTACACCGAGCTCGTAGCAGGTGGTTTCTGGTTCACACCGCTTCGCGAGGCGCTCGACGCGTTCAATGCCGTGGTTCAGGAACACGTCACAGGGACCGTGCGTATCCAGCTCCTCAAGGGTGAGTACACGGTTGTCGGGATCCGGGGTCCGGGATCCGGGATCCGAGGGGATCGGGGATCCCGGGGCTCGGATCCCGCGGATCTCCCTTCCCGGATCCCCGCGGATCCCGGATCCCCGATCCCGGATCCCCATGTGGCGCCAACGTCATGACACTCTGGTCCGGGCGCTTCGATACCTCGCCGGATCCTGCGGCCTTCGAGTTCGGCGTGTCGTTCGGCTTCGACCGCGCGCTATTCGAAGACGACGTGACGGGCAGCATCGCATGGGCAAAGGCGCTGGGGGCTGCCGGTGTCCTGTCGGCGCCGGACACGCGCGCGATCGTGGACGGCCTGCACGCGATCCTCGAGGAGGGGCGGCGCGATCCGTCATTCGTATCCGGGGTCGATGAGGACGTCCACAGCTTTGTCGAGCGCAAACTGGTGGAACGTATCGGCGACGCCGGGCAGCGCCTGCACACAGGACGGTCGCGCAACGAGCAGGTCTCGCTCGACCTGCGCCTCTACCTTCGGCGGCAGATTCCCACGCTGCAGGCGGGCGTGGCGGCGCTCGTGGCTGCCTGCGCCGATCAGGCCGGACGCGCAGGTTCGGCGCTCATGCCGTCCTACACCCACCTGCGCCGCGCGCAACCGGTGCTCGTCGCGCATTACTTTCTGTCGCATGGCGCCGCGCTGCGACGCGACCACGCACGGCTGGCGGCCGCCGCCGACGAGGCCGACGCGCTGACGCTGGGGTCTGGCGCCATTGCCGGTACGAGCTATGCCGTGGATACCGCGCTGCTCGCACGAGCGCTCGGGTTTTCCCGCATCGTTCGCAACAGCATGGACGCCTCATCCGATCGGGATTTCGTCGCCTCGTTTCTCTACGCAGTGTCGCTCACGATGGTCCACCTCAGCCGGCTGGCCGAAGACCTCATCATTTTCACAGGCGACGAGCACGGGTTCTTCGATCTGTCGGACGCGTCCGCCACTGGCAGCAGCATGATGCCGCAGAAGAAGAATCCCGATCCGCTCGAGCTTGTGCGTGGCAAGACCGGCCGCGCGATCGGCCGCCTGACGGGCTGGCTGGCCACGATGAAGGCGTTGCCGACCGGCTACAACAAGGATTTGCAGGAGGACAAAGAAGCCGTGTTCGATGCCGAGGTCACGTTGCGCGTATCCCTCGGTGCGACGCAGGCCGTCGTCTCGCGCCTTGCGCTGAACGCCGAGCGGACCGAGCGCGCAGCCTCCGGGTTGTTGCTGGCAACCGACGTTGCCGACTACCTGGTTGCGCGGGGAATGCCGTTCAGGCGCGCGCACGAAGTGGTGGGGGCGCTGGTCAGACGGTTGCTGGCCGAGGGGCGAGACTTCGATACGCTGACGTTGGAGGAATGGCGCGAGGCGAGCGATCTGTTTGGCGACGATGTACCGCACGCGGCCACCGCGCTCGCGTCCGTCCAGGCGCGCCGCACGCCGCAGTCGACCAACCCCGAGGCGGTGCGCAGCGCGCTCGAGGAGTGCCGCGCCTGGTTGGGCACGAGTCGTCGTCAGGCACCGCCGTAGACAGCGCCTCCTGACCCGCAGGCAGTAGGCAGCCGGGACGCGGTTTTGCTACACTCTGAACACCTGCGCCCCCTTTCCATATCCCACCTGAAAGGGAAACGGCTCCGGGAGAGTTGAATGCAGCAACGCCGGCTTCGGCTCGGTGACATCCTCGACGACTATTGCCCGCGCGAGCGCCGCATCACGAATCACGTCGTCGTCGCCATGATTGACGACGAGGTGAAACAGACGCGGTGCACGACGTGCGACGCCGATCACGAATACAAGCACGCCAGGATACCGCCGCAGCGTCGCAAGCGGGTTGGTTCCGGCACGGGCGACACAGCGGAGGGCGCCGGCCGGCTGCGGCCGGTCGACGAGGAAACCGCGCTTCCTGACGAGATGGCCAGCGCTGATGCGGAGTCGAACGACTCATTCGTCGAGGCTTCAGCCCCACCGGGCGAGGAAGTTCCTGCGGACGAGCCGGTGGCGGCTGGCCCTGCCGACGATGACGGCCCCGTTCATCGTCGACTGATTCGTGCCACGCTGCCGCGTCCCGATGGTCAGCCGCCCGACCGCAAGGACCCGGAGTTCACGATTCGCCAGCCGGGGATGCGAGGTCCAGGGGGCAGGAGACGTCACCAGCGGGGGGCACGCGAGCAGGGCGGTTCACTGTCGCGCTTCGACGGGCCGCGACATGGTTCCGGTCAGGGGCCGAGGCATGCGGGCGGCGGCGCGGGGCACGGTCATCGGCCGCCGGGCAATCGCCCCGGGTCGCACCAGGGCTCACGCGGCAACCGGCAGGGTCCTGGTGCTGGACGAGGCGGACGCAAACGCGGCCGATAGCGTGTCGGACTTCTCGGACAAGCTCGGCCTCATCGTCGGCGTCGCGAACAAGCGATCCATTGCCTGGGCCATTGCGCAGGCGACCGCCAGCCGGGGTGCGCGGCTCGCCCTCACCTACCAGGGCCGATTCGAAGAGCATGTACACGAGCTGTCGCAGGGTCTTGTCAAGCCGCCGCTCGTGCTTCCGTGCGATGTCTCGTCCGACACCGACATCGCTTCGGTGTTTGCGAAGGTCGATCAGGAGTTCGGCGGTCTGGACTTCGTCGTCCACGGCGCGGCGTTCGCCCTGCGCGAGGAACTGACGTCGCCGTTCGTGAACACGACGCGTGAAGGGTTTCGCATCGCGCTCGACATCTCGGCGTACTCCCTTGTCGCCCTCGCCCGAGCCGCGGTTCCGTTGATGGAGAAGCGCGGCGGCGGCAGCATCCTGACACTGACGTACCTGGGCAGCGAACGGGTATTTCCGAACTACAACGTGATGGGCGTCGCCAAGGCCGCGCTGGAAGCATCGGTCCGCTATCTGGCTGCCGACGTGGGACCGAAGAACATCCGCGTCAACGCCATCTCCGCCGGTCCCATCAAGACGCTGGCGGCTGCGGGCATCGGCGGCTTCTCGACCATCCTCAACGTGTACCGCGAACGTGCCCCTCTCCGCCGCAACGTCGACGCGGGGGAGGTGGGAGAAGCGGCGGCTTTCCTCCTGAGCGACGCGGGCAGGGCCATCACCGGCGAGGTGCTGATGGTCGACTCGGGATTCCACGTCACGGGCATGTAGGTTGCTGCTGCCCTCGCCGCGTGGCGGTCCATTAGAACGGATTGTCACAATGCTGTGTCCGCCTTTAGGCGGACCGTGACAGGTCCGGCTGAAAGCCGGACACTACGTTCCCGGCATTGTGACAAGCGCTCTGACCGCTGCTTGTGGAGGCAGCATGCGGCAGCTCAGCTACTGGAAGGGAACCACCGTCGTACTCGTGCTCGTGCTTGCAACCAGTGCCTGCGGCAAGACGGTCGGTGACGCGATCGACGACACCACGATCACCACCCGCGTGAAGACGGCGCTGCTGAACGATCCGGCAGTGGCTGGCTGGCGCATCGACGTCGAGACGGTCAAGGGCGTCGTCACCCTGTCCGGTGGCGTGAGGAGCCAGGAGGAGCGCGATCAGGTGATTGCGATCGCCCGCGTCGTCTCCGGTGTCATCGACGTGAAGGATGCACTGCAGGTGATTCCGGAGAACAATCTGTAGGTGCAACGTTCACATTCCCTCGACATCCTGATGGATGAGCTCGAGCAATTCGGCAAGGCCAACGACGGCGGCACGACCGAACGTCCACGCCGGATGCTCAACATCACCCGAGACACGGGTGCGTTTCTCGCCGTGCTGGTGAGAGCGACGCAAGCTCGTCGGGTGCTCGAGATCGGTACCTCCAATGGCTATTCGACGCTGTGGCTGGCGAGCGCCGCGCACGCAATCGGCGGATCCGTGGTGACGATCGAGCGCTCCGAGTACAAGGTCGGGCTCGCCGCATCGAACTTTGCTCGCTCTGGCCTCTCCCCCTGCATCTCGCTCGTCCACGACGATGCCGGCCGGGTGCTGGGGCGTACGGGCGAGGGCGCCTTCGACTTCGTATTCCTGGATTCCGAGCGCCCGGAATACCCAGGCTGGTGGCCGCATCTGAAGCGCGTGCTGCGGCTCGGAGGCCTGCTGGTCGCCGACAACGCCACCTCGCATGCGACCGAAATGGCACCGTTCGTGGCTGTCGTCAACGCCGATCGCGCTTTCACCACGAGTCTGGTTCCGGTGGGGAATGGTGAGTTCCTTGCTGTAAAGGCGATCGAGTGATGGATCTGTGGGACAAATTATAGCTGCCCGTCAGCTGACTGCCGAACTCACGGCGCCGCAGTGCGACGCATTCGAACTCTCGATAGCCGGCGTCCTCTGCATGTCAACACGACCACTGGTGGGCCCGAATCGGCAGCCGTTACGGCAGGTCGAGCGAAAATGTGATGGCGCGCTCGAGCTTCGCCAGGTTCGCGGGTGAGAGCGTGGTCAAGTACTCCTCGACGCGGAGCTTCGGCACCGTCGTGATGTTGTCCGCGTTCGCGACGCTCGGCTTGGGAACCCCGACGGAGGGACCGAGCGGAACTTCCGACGCGATATTCCGCACGGTGCGTGTGAGAGGAACCACGCTCACCGCGGCGCGAACACGGTACGCCTGATTGCGCGAGACGAGGATGGCGGGCCTCCGGCCGGTCGGCGGCGGAAAATTGACCCACCAGATCTCTCCGCGCTTCACGCCCAGTCCTCGCGGCCGAGCACGTCGGCCGCGGCGCGTGCGTAGCCTTCGACGTCCGCAGTCCGCTCGGGCTTGCGGCGATAGCCCTCTTCGTAGGCGCTGACCTCCTCCGACAACCCCGCCTGCGCGAAATAGAAGCTGAGCGCCTGCTGGACGACGCGGCTGCGCGGGAGCCGGTGCTTCCGGCGAACGCGCTCGAGCACGCGCATCTGCGCGTCGGGAATCGTAATGGCTATCTTGCTCATACCCGAATCATACCCGAGGGCCTACCTTGGAGAGGCAAGTACTTGGGCCTCGCGCGTGAAGCGCGCACCCCGGTCGCACGAGGCATGGGCGGAACTGCAGGGATTGAGGCTGCGCGGACTATCGCTGCGACCTGCGGGCACTCGGTCGGGAACGAGTTACGATACGAGTTCCCAATGTCCAACATCCTCGAAAGCGTTCCTATCGGCCAGAAGGTCGGCATTGCCTTTTCGGGCGGGCTCGACACGAGCGCCGCGTTGCACTGGATGCGGAGCAAGGGTGCGATTCCGTACGCTTACACCGCCAATCTCGGACAGCCGGACGAGCCGAACTACGACGAGATCCCGCGTCGCGCGCTGGAGTACGGCGCCGAGAAGTCGCGGCTCATCGATTGCCGCGCGCTCCTCGTGGCCGAGGGACTCGCGGCGCTGCGGTGCGGTGCATTTCATATCTCCACCGCGGGCGTCCCCTACTTCAACACCACCCCAATCGGCCGCGCCGTGACCGGCACGATGCTCGTCGTGGCCATGAAGGAAGACGACGTCGGCATCTGGGGCGACGGCAGCACGTTCAAGGGAAACGACATCGAGCGGTTCTACCGGTACGGTCTCCTCGCGAATCCCAACCTCCGCATCTACAAGCCGTGGCTCGACCACGCATTCACCGACGAGCTGGGCGGCCGTGCGGAAATGTCCGAGTACATGCGTCGCGCCGGCCTGCCCTACAAGATGAGCGCGGAAAAGGCGTATTCCACCGACTCGAACATGCTGGGGGCGACGCACGAGGCGAAGGATCTCGAGCGGCTCGACGCGGGCATCCGGATCGTCGCCCCGATCATGGGTGTGCCCTTCTGGCGCGAGGACGTGACGATCGGGCCGGAGGAGGTGTCGATTCGCTTCGACGAAGGCCGCCCCGTGGCGTTGAATGGCCTGTCCTGTACCGACCCTGTCCAGTTGATGCTCGAGGCCAACCGGATTGGCGGACGGCACGGCCTCGGCATGAGCGATCAGATCGAGAACCGCATCATCGAGGCCAAGAGTCGCGGCATCTACGAGGCGCCTGGCATGGCGCTGCTGTTCATTGCGTACGAGCGGCTCGTGACGGGCATTCACAACGAGGACACCATCGAGCAGTACCGCGAGAATGGGCGCCGTCTCGGACGGCTGTTGTACCAGGGACGGTGGTTCGATCCCCAGGCGATGATGCTGCGCGAGTCGGCTCAGTGGGTGGCGCGCGTGATTACCGGCGAGGTCGTCGTGGAGCTCCGGCGCGGGAACGATTATTCGATCCTCGACACCAGGAGTCCGAACCTCACCTACAAGCCGGAACGCCTCACGATGGAAAAAGGGGAGTCGATGTTCACGCCGCGCGATCGCATCGGGCAGCTCACGCTGCGCAATCTGGACATTATCGACACGCGAGACAAGCTGTTGACGTACCTGAATCTCGGCGTGCTTCGGGAAGGTCCTGAAGCCGAGCTGCCTCGCCTGCTCGAGAATGACGACAAGCAGGCAACGACGGACGAGACGTCTTGAAGGGCCAGAATCCGCACCGCATGAGTCAAGTTTTTCGACTGGCCTTTCAAGACGTCCAGCCCCGCGGAGCGGGGCAAGACAACACTGCCACTAGCGAGGCGAAGCCCGTGCTCGGTCTGAGGCGCAGCCTCGCTAGTCCTAGACGGCGACGTCGCGCGGCGGGTCGGTCTTGCGGCTGTTCTTGTCGCGATACATCCGGCGGTCGGCGCTGGACAGCAGCGCCTCGTAGGTATCGCCGTCGTGCGGGTACACGGCGATTCCGGCGCTCATCGACAGCGGCAAGAGTCGTCCCGGCTCCACCTCGAGCACGACGCGCCGGACGGCGTTCTGCAGCTCCACGCGTTTCGTGTCGGCCTCCTCGCGGCCGCAGCCCGGGAGCACCACGATGAATTCGTCGCCGCCATAGCGCACGCACGCGTCGTAGTTGCGAATCGTGCCGCGCAGCACGTGCGCCACCTCCTGCAGCGCCCGATCGCCCACCCGATGTCCGTGGCTGTCGTTGATGTGCTTGAAGCCGTCCAGGTCCATGATGATCAGCGACACCTCGGTGTCGAGACGCTCAGCGCGGCCCAGCTCGCGGGACAGATGCTGGATCAGCGACCGCGTATTCGGGAGTCCGGTCAGCGGGTCGGTCAATGACTCTTCCTGCGTCTGCTCGAAAAGGACCGCGTTATGAACGACGGCCGCAGCCTGCTCGCACACGCGCTCGAGCAGCCGAGCATGATCCTCGGCGTAGAACCCCGGTTCGGTGTGATACACGCCCAGGGTGCCGATCAACTGATTGCCGGACAGCAGCGGACACACGAGAGCCGACTGCAGGACCGTTGGCGCGTTCGAGCCGATCGCCTCGAAGTCGGCGCTGGGCCGGGCGTTGAGCAACGGGCGGCGATTCCGCGCCACCCAACCGGTCAGTCCCTGGCCGCTCCGCAGCGTGAGCTGCTGAATCAGCGCTGAGTCGGCGCCCGTGGCAAAGCGGCACATCAGGTGCTCGGTCTCCTCGGAATACAGAAACAGCGCGCACGCCGAAAACGGGACGACGTTCGAGAGCTTCGAAGACACGAGCGCCATCGTGTCTGCGATGGCGAGGGTCGTGCCCATGGTCTGCGCGATTTGATACAGGCCGTAGATCTCGCGGTTCGCGTCGGCGATATCGTCGAAGACGGAGGTCCGTGGTGGATAGCCCGATGCCGCGAGGGTTCTCAGGCCCTCACCCGCCTGGAGCTGCGGCGTCGTTCTCGTCATGGGCGATGCTATCGGCGCGAAGGACGCTGCGAGCCTTGGCAGGATGTCGATGAACACGTCCACGATGCGCGGATCCAGTGCCTTGCCCGCCTCCTGCTTCAGCAGCGCCAGCGCTGCGTTCTGGCTCATCGCCCTGTGATAGGGACGGTCGGAGGTCAACGCTTCGAAATACTCGACGACGCCCACGACGCGCGCGCCAAGCGGAATTTCGTCGGCCTTCAAGCCTGCGGGGTACCCGCGGCCGTCCCACCGCTCGTGGTGGCTCATGATGAGAGGCGCAACGGGGTACGGAAACGGGACCGTGTGAAGAATCGCGGCGCCGACCTCCGGGTGAACGCGGATTTTCTGAAACTCTTCAGGCGTGAGAGGACCAGGCTTCGCCAGAATGTGGTCCGGGATCGCGAGCTTTCCGATATCGTGCAGCAGGGCCGCCGTCTTGACCGCCTGGACCTCGGTGTCCGACATCCCGAGAGCCCGGGCAAGGCCGGTGGCGTAAGCCTGGACGCGTTTGATGTGATGGGGTTTCGTCTGGTCCTTGGCGTCGATGGCCAGCGCGAGCGCCTCGATCGTGGCCAGATGCAGCTCGGAGATCTGCTGCGCTCTGCCGCGCTCCCGCTCGATGCCGCAGCGACATGCGCGGAATGCGAGATAGACCGCAACAGCCGCTGACAGCGCGATCCAGACGGCGGACGCCGACAGGGCGGACGCCGCTGCGGCCACACACGCAGCGGCGAACGCGCCGCCCGCGTACATGCGAACGGCAAACGTGTCTTGGCTCATTCCCAGACCCGTGGCTGCTGTGCTCGGTGTGGCTACGTGGCGAAATCAGGCAGCCAGATGATCGTGACGCGTGTTCGCATGGCCTTCCCCTTTCACTCACACCGATACGCGGTGCGCGCGTGAAGAACAGAGCCATGGCCAAGGGGCAAGAGTACTGCCGGGGTTGGCCGCGCCGGCGCGATGGCGCCCGAAAGCGCTCGTCTGCAGACGTTTACAGCGCCTCACATGCGGAGTGGCCGCACCCTCAGGGTGCAGTCGTGCGCAGGAGATGTGCAGAAACTGCACAACCGCTTACCGATTCGACGCGCGGAACGTTACACCTCTGAACGCGGTGCCAGCCTGGCCGGTCTGGCATCGGGCTCCAACGCGTATTCGAGAATCTTTCGATAGAGTGTGCCGCGGCTGATTTCCAGAATCCGCGCCGCCTCCTTCTTGTTCCAGCCTGTGGACTCGAGCGCGCGGTGAATGTGCGCGCGTTCCGCGTCGCGGAGCGTCGGCAGCTGCGGCTGCACGGAAGCCTCGGAGGTGGGATGGGTATGGAGAAATTCGATGTCCGTGTCGCGAATCACGCGTCCCGGCGAAGACAGGGCCGCTCGCGAGACCGTGCTTTCCAGTTCGCGGATGTTGCCCGGCCATGGATAGGCCTGGAGCTGCGTCATCGCCTCGGGTGCAAGCGCCTTGGCGTCGAGGGGCAGGCCGTTGGCGGCGCAGTATCGCGCCAGGAAACGATTGGCGAGGACCGGGATATCGATCGGACGTTCCCGCAACGAGGGAAGGCGAATGGCAAACGCGTTGATGCGGTAGTAGAGATCCTCGCGGAAGCGGCCGTCACGCACGAACAGGTCGAGCGGCCTGTTGGTCGCCGAGATCAACCGGAAATCGACGTGTACCGACTTGTGGCCGCCGAGGCGCTCGAAGCGCCGCTCTTCGAGCGCGCGGAGCAGCTTGGCCTGCGCTACCAGCGACAGGTCGGCGATTTCGTCGAGAAACAGCGTTCCGCGATCCGCCAGCTCCAGACGTCCGGGTTTGCGGTCGTGCGCGCCGGTAAACGCGCCCTTCTCGTATCCGAAGAGCTCCGACTCGAACAGCGTGTCCGGCAGGGCCGCGCAATTCACCGCCTGGAAGCGTTCCGTGCCGCGCCGGCTCAACTCGTGGATCATGTGCGCGACCACTTCCTTGCCCGATCCGGTAGGCCCGAATACCAGGACCGAGATATCCGACTTCGCAGCGGTTCGGATCCACTCGAAGACAATCAGCATCTTCTCGTCGCGACCGATCATTTCGCGGAACCGCTGGACCGACGGCGCCTGGTCTTCGGCGCTGATCGCGGCGCGCCTTTCGAGAAACGCGTCGAGCATCGACGCCAGGACAGGCCGCTCGGGTCGCTGCGCGGCGTAGCGAAGCGGGGGCCCCGCGAGCACGCGCACGAGGCCGACATCGACGAGCTCATTCAGGCAGTTGTCGATGTCGAGCCGCATCCGTCCGAACGTGGACATCAGTGAATCGAGGTCGAAGGTTTCGTCGGGCCGGGCGTTCAGGAATCGCAGCAGTCCCGCGCGCAGCGGCGACTGCACGGCAATTCGAAAGCGTGACTCCTCGTCCGCCGGAGGATCCGGCCGAGCAACTGCGAAACGGTGTGCGGTGGTGGTAACTTCGTCCACGGGACTGTCGAGGCCTGTTTGCCCGCTTGATCTATCGGCCGCAAAATTGGTTGCCGACAGCGCCCGCACGGTCGGGTCAGGTAAGCTACCCGTGTGCCCCACCGCGCTCCGGACGCTCCACAGAAAGATCGCCACAAATACCTGTCCGGCAAGCCGATCCGTTACTACCGGCCTTGCGGCAGCGCCGACATCCGGCGACTGATCGACGAGGGGTTCCAGGCGTTCAACGCCGCACGGCTCGGCGAGGCGTGCCGCATCTTCACGGACAAAATGCTCCTGCCCGAGCACGACACCACTGTCGGGCTCACGATGGCCGGGGCCCTGACCCCCGCCGGTCTCGGGGGCTGCGTCGTCGAGTTGATGGAGCGCGGCCTCGTCGATTTCGTGATCAGCACGGGCGCGAACCTGTATCACGATCTGCATTACGCGCTGAACTTCACGCTGCATCGCGGATCGCCGTTCGTCAATGACGTCGAGTTGTACGAGGAGGGCGTCATTCGGATCTACGACGTGCTGTTTCCCGCCACCGTTCTTCTCGAGACCGACGCCTACATCCGCGACTTCCTCGTGCGATGGGGAGTGAACAGGCCCGTGTCCACGGCGGAGCTGCATTACGCGCTCGGACGGGATCTGCTCGAACGGCATCCCGGCTGTCAGGAGCACTCGGTCGTGGCGGCGGCGGCCGCGTGCGGCGTTCCCTTGTACACCTCGTCGCCCGGCGACAGCTCGATCGGCATGAACGTCGCGTTTCACGAGCTCCTGAACGAGAGCACGCTGATGATCGATCCCAGCAAGGATGTCAACGAGGTATGCGCGTTTATCCTCGCGGGGAAGAAGAACGGCTGCGTCATTCTCGGTGGCGGCTCGCCGAAGAACTTCTACCTGCAGGGCCAGCCGACGCTGTGGGAGGTGTACGGCATTCCAAAAGGCGGCAACGACTACTTCATCCAGATCACGACCGACCAGATGGTCTGGGGCGGGTTGTCTGGCGCCACGCCGGCCGAGGCCGTGAGCTGGGGCAAGGTGAATCCGGGCGTTCTTCCCGACACGGTGGTGGCGTACTCCGATTCGACGATTGCGTTTCCGCTGTTCTGTGAGTACGTCGTCGGTGGTACGCACAGCCGCCGGCCGCGCAAAGAGCTCGTGCACAAACGCGACGAGCTGGTGGCGGTGCTCAAGCGGGAAGCGCGCGCCGCAAGGCGCGAGCACGCGACGCCGGCGGATCCGATGGAGACGATGCCGGACTTGGAGCGACACCGATGATGCCGAACGCAAGGTACGCACAACGGGCCACAGAGACACGGAGACACAGAGCATTGGTCACCTGGGATTCTGGGTATATGCAATCTTTAGGTTGGAAATCCTCAAATCACCGATGGCCCTGTGACTCCGTGACTTTGTGAGCTGTGACAGGACATGGGGACGCTGGCTTCCGAGTTGGGACCACACGCCGGCCGGATCGCCCGTCAGCCGCGCCTGTACGTGGACGCGAATGTTCCCGCGGGGCTCGTCGCCTTCATGCGCACGCGCCTGCAGTGGGACGTCCTGTTCGTGATCGAGCACGACGAGCTGCGCCGCGCCCGCGACGGTGAGCACTACCGGCTCGCCCGCGAGTGGGGCCGCACGCTCCTGACGCTCGACCGCGACTATCTGGACGACCGGAAGTTTCCACCCGCTGACAGCGGAGGCGTCGTCGTGTTGACGGCGCCCACCGACCGCGGGTACGAGGGGCTGTTGAGGCGCCTCGACGAGATGTTGCGCAAGGACACGGATCTGCCGCTCGAGGGACGAAAGCTGCACGTGCACGTCGATTGGATCGCCCCATGATTGTCCTGGCCGGCGGCGACCTCGTCCTGCCGGATCGGATTCTCACAAGCGCGGCGCTCGTCATCGACGAGGGGCGGATTGCGGTTGTCGAGCCCAGGCCCCGTGCCGACGTGTCCGGGGCGACGATCGTGGACGTCCGCGACTGCTACGTCGTCCCTGGATTCATCGACGTGCACGTCCACGGCGTCGAAGGGCACGATACGCTCGACCCGGGCGATGCCGTGGCAGAGATTGCCTCGCGGCTCCCACGGTACGGCGTGACCGCATTCTGCCCAACCACGGTCGCCTGCCCTCCGCGCGAGCTGCAGGCGGTGCTCGCGCAGGTGTCGAAGGTGCGGGCCGCCCGGCCTCGGCGCAGCGCGCGTGTCCTTCCGGCGCATCTCGAAAGCAACTTCATCAATCCGGCGTACGCCGGGGCGCAGCCACTCGATTGTCTGCGCCTGCCGCCCGACGCTCGTAGAGCGGGTCTGGCCGACGAAGACACCTTTTCCGCGCGCGACATTCTTTATGTCGTCAATGCCGCCCGTCCCGATGTCGGCATCGTCACGCTGGCTCCCGAACTGCCCGGTGGCCTCGAGCTGGTGCGCGTTCTCGCGGCGGCCGGCCATCGGGTGTCGCTCGGCCACTCGGGCGCGAATCTGGACGAGGCGATGGAGGCGATCGACGCGGGGGCGCGGCACGCGACGCACCTCTTCAATCGCATGGCGCCGATGGCGCATCGCGCGCCCGGCATTGCCGGCGCCGTGCTGGCGCGCGAGGAGGTGGCGGCCGAGCTGATCTGCGACGGCTATCACGTG
This sequence comes from Vicinamibacterales bacterium, assembly GCA_050742335.1. GTDB lineage: Bacteria > Acidobacteriota > Vicinamibacteria > Vicinamibacterales > UBA2999 > DATCJA01. The sequence continues at coordinate 28,427 of JBOGIR010000600.1, forward strand.
CACCCCGCGATGAGCCGGGTTGCGGTCGCGGCTAAGGGACGCGAGCGGATCATGGCCATTACCGACGGGACCGGCGGCTCCGGCTTGCCTCCCGGATCCACCGCGCGGCTTGGCGGGCGTCGGATCCGCGCGACCGATTCGGCCGCGGTGCTGGACGACGGCACACTGGCCGGCAGCACGTTGACGATGGACCGGGCGTTCAGGACGATCGTGACGTTGTTCGGGCTGTCGATTGTCGACGCCGCGATGCTCTGTGCGACCACGCCGGCGCGCGAACTGGGGCTGACGGGCTTTGGCGTCCTGGCCAGGGACTGCGTTGCGGATATCACTGTGCTGGATCGCGGCTTTGGCGTGGTTCGGAGCTTCATAGCCGGCGAAGAGGTGTACACGGCCGACAGCGCGAAGGCGGGATGACCACGGGAGCGAATATTGCTACTGTGCAGATTATGTGCTACACGTAATGAAACATGGCACTGAACATCCGCAATTCCGAGACGGAGCGGTTGGCGGCCGAGCTGGCACGCCGGACGGGCGAGACCAAGACCGAGGCGGTGACTAAGGCGCTCCGCGAGCGGCTCGGGCGGCTCCGCCGCGCGCGGGGGAGACGGCGTCTGGCTGACGAGCTGAACGAGATCGCACTGCACTGCGCCGCCCTGCCGGAGCTCGACACACGGACGCCCGACGAGATTCTCGGCTACGACGAACGCGGGTTGCCGCGCTGATGGTGATCGACTCCTCCGCGCTCGTTGCTATCCTGGCTGACGAACCCGAGCGACGAGACTTTGTGGAGGCGATCGAGGCCACTGACTCACGGCACATGTCAGCGGCGATGTTCGTGGAAATTTCGATCGTCATCGAAGTGAAGCGCGGCGCCGAAGGGCAGCGCGATCTGGATCTCTTCCTCACCGCCGCGGGCATCGATCTGGTTGCGGTCGACAGCGAGCAGGCGCAGGTCGCCCGGCACGCGTTCACACGGTTCGGCAAGGGGCGCCACCGGGCGGGCCTGAACTACGGCGACTGCTTCTCCTATGCGCTGGCGATCACGCTCGGGGAACCGCTGCTGTACAAGGGCGACGACTTCGGCTACACCGACGTGGAGCCGGTCGACTTCAGCGTGCTGTCGTGATCCAATTCGAATCTCGAACCCAGAACCTCGAACCGAACGTGAACACGAACCGCCGCCTTCGCGCTCTGCGCTTCGGCGAGCCTCGCCGTCGGTCCGCTTCACGCAGACCGACCTGCAGCGCTGGCTCGTCGGGTCGCAGAGCGACCCGACATTGGCGGAGGCGGGAGAACGCAGCACCGAGAAGTGTGAACGACGACGATCTTCAGCGCGACGTCGCGCTGCAAGCGCGGGTCGCGTGCCCGGTACACCTCCCCCATGCCGCCGGCGCCGAGCAGCGCCACCACCTCGTAGACGCCGACACGTGTGCCCGGCGTGAGGGTCATGACCAGCCGTGCGGATTATAGGAGATTTCCTGGGGGAAGGCGGGCCGTAACCGCCCGGCCCGGAAAGGCCCGCCCTACCGGATGGGCGCGACGGCGTACGTCGTAGGGTCCACCACAGCCGCTTCACTGAACGCATCCCGCCGCTCGCGGCACTTGCTGCACTGGCCGCAGTGCAAGCCGCCGCGAGGGTTCATGCACGAGAGCGTCAGCGCCAACGGCACGCCCAGCTCGACACCCAGCCGGATGACATCGCTCTTGTCCATGGCGGCAAACGGCGCCTCGATGACCAGGGGATGCGCGAGGCCGAGCGACAGCGCGTGCGCCATCGCGTCGAAGAACTGCGATGTGGCATCCGGAAACGGATTGCCGGCGAGCGGTCCGAGCGCGATGCGGCCGATGCCGTGCTGCGCGCAATAGATGGCGGCCTTGCTGAGGAGCGCGACGTTGCGCCCCGTGAGATAGACGTCCTCGTCTGGCGTGTCGAAGGCAGGCGGCTCGCCTCGCAGCGCCCAATGCGTGGACGGATACACATCATCGACAGCAAAGGCAAGCCTCGAGAGAGGCGCCAACCGTCCGGCAAACGGCGCCTGCACGAGCAAGCGGTCGAGCGCCGCCAGTTCGGCGTCCTCCCACGCGAGTCCTGCACTCACATAAATCGGATGCACACGAGCCGAGCGCGCCTCCGACGCAGCGAGCACGGCGCTGTCGAGTCCCGCGGACAGGAGGACGGCGGTTGGAGGACTAAAGCCCAAAGCCCAAAGCCCAAAGCCTAAAGCCTAAAGCCTAAAGCCGCTAAGATACAGGCTATGTACTCGGTCACCAAGCGGATTGAGTTCTGCTACGGGCATCGGCTCCTCGACTACGACGGCATGTGCAAACACCCGCACGGCCACAACGCCGTCGCCGAGATCGAGATCCGCGCCGAGTCGCTCGACGCCCGCAACATGGTGGCCGATTTCGGCGACATCAAGCGTCTGGTCAAAGGCTGGGTCGATCGCGAGCTGGACCACCGGATGATCCTGCGGCACGACGATCCGCTCGTGAAGTGTCTGCAGGACCTCGGCGAGCCGATGTATCTGCTCGACAGCAATCCCACCGTCGAGCGCATCGCGCGACTGGTGTACGACGTCTCGCGCCAGCAGGGGCTGTCGGTCGTCCGCGTCACGGTCTGGGAAACGCCGACATCGTGGGCCACGTACGCAGGCGGAGACGATTGACGAATTTACGAATTTACGAACTTGCGAGTCTGCGAATTTTCAGGATCACGTCCGCGAAATTCGTGAATGCCAATCCATCAATTCGAAAATCCGTCAATTCGTCAAATGACCTTGATTGTCTTCGATCTCGACGGCACGCTCATCGACTCGCGACGGGATCTCGCCGATGCCGCCAACGCGCTCATCCGCGAACACGGTGGTGTTGCACTGGCCGAAGAGACGATAGGCCGCATGGTTGGCGACGGTGCCGCCGCGCTGGTCCGCCGTGCGTTGACGGCCGCCCGTGTCCCGCCGGAGGAATCGTGTCTGCCGCGCTTCCTCGAGCTGTACGATGCCCGGCTGCTGCGCACCACGCGCCCCTATTCGGGAATTCCTGACGCACTGCACGTGGTTCAACGGTATGGCGTGCTCGCGGTACTCACGAACAAGCCGCTCGATCACACGCGAAAGCTTCTGACCGCGCTCGATCTGGCACCGTTTTTTGCCACGGTGGTCGGCGGCGACGGACCACTTCCGCGAAAGCCGGACCCGAGGGGACTGCGGCACCTCATGGCACAGCATGGCGTAGCACCGACGAGGACGATCCTGGTTGGCGACTCCCAGATTGACGCCGCTACCGCGAGCGCCGCAGGCGCCTTGTTTTGTTGGGCGCGCTACGGGTTTGGCGCGCTCGACGCGGCATCAGCCGCAGTGATCGGCGCCGATACCCCAGCGGATCTGCCCGCGGCGGTCGTCACGCTTCTGAAGAAATCCCCATAAGCACGCGCTCCAGCTGGCCCCAAGCATTCCAGGGTGCGGCGGGGGTTGTCGGACCGGGTCCTTGACTTGGCTGAGCAAAATCAGTATTTTGACTCACCAAAATATGACATTGCCAAACAGAAAACTATGGTTTCAGCTATTACCGGTCCTTTTCGCGGCTGCGGCAGGCTTGATGCCAGCGACGGCAGCAGCTCAGCAGGCCGAATCGGACGCCCAGGGGTTTCCCGCCACAGGGCCGATCTCCGGCTACATGGATTTCCACTTCAACAAGGCGGATGGCGAACCGGGTGTCGTCGATTTCCATCGCTTTGTGCTGCTGCTGAACCATGCGTTTTCGCCACGGCTGCGGTTCGTCGGAGAGCTGGAGCTGGAGCACGCGTTCGTCGAAGGACTCGAGGAGAGCGGCGAGCTCGAGCTCGAGCAGGCCTACATGGATTTCCTGCTGTCGCGCCGCGTGAACCTGCGCGCGGGCATGGTGCTGATGCCGATTGGCCTCATCAACGAGCGGCACGAACCCCCCGTGTTCAACGGAGTAGAACGGACATTTGTCGACACCTTTATCATCCCGACGACGTGGTTCGACGTCGGCGCCGGCGTGCACGGGGAACTGGGGCGCGGGTTCCGCTATCGCGCGTACGTCGTGCCGCCGCTGAATGCGCTCGAGTTCAACGCGGACGAAGGCATACGGAACGGCAGGCAAAAGGGATCCGAGGCGAATGTGCGCAACGTCGCGTACACCGCCCGCGCCGAGTACCGTCCCATTCAGTCGCTGACTCTCGGCGCGAGCGTCTGGGCGGGCGACAGCAGCTTCGCGGCGCCGCAGTTCGACACGTCCGTTGTCCTCGGCGAGTTCGACGCCTGGTACCGCCGTGGTCGCATCCAGATGCGGTGGGAGTTTGCGCAAGTGCAGATTGCCGACGCCGGCCAGTTGAACGACGCCCTCGCGCGGACAACCGGCGTCTCTCCCAATATCGCGGAAACCTTGCGAGGGTTCTACGGCGAAGCGGCGTACCGTATCTGGAATGCCGGCGCCCCTCGCGATCTGGTCGTGTTCACGCGCTACGAGAACTTCGATACGCAGTTCCGAATGCCGGAGGGATTTGTTCCGCTGAAAGAGTTCGATCGCGACGCGTGGGTCACCGGCATTACGTACTATCCCGACCCCGACGTCGCAGTGAAAGCCGACTACATCTACCTGCGCAACCAGAGTGACTTATTTCCAAACCGTCGTCTGATCAACGTCGGCCTCGGGTGGTGGTTCTGATGACAGCCAGATTCGTCCGTCCGCTTGGGGCCGCGCTCATGGCCGTTCTCGTCAGCAGCCCTGGTGCGGCGCCGGCCCAGGGACCGGCCCCGCGTGTCGTCGAGATCACGGCTGAGCGGTTCGAGTTCTGGCCCTCCGAGATCATCGTTGCCGAAGGCGAACAGGTGGAGCTCCGACTCCGCAGCGACGACACGATGCACGGTTTCCGCATCGTAGGTGCCGGTACGAACGTGCTGATTCCCAAACGGGGTCGGGGGTACGCCGTCGTCAGGTTTACCGGCGACCGGCAGGGCCGGTACACCTTTGAATGCAACCGGATGTGCGGCGCCGGGCACAACTTCATGCGCGGCGTCCTGGTTGTGCGTCCTCAGTGAGGAGCGAACGGATTACATGACACGCCATCTGATCACGGCGCTTTGTCTTTGGACCGTTGTGGTCGCTCTCCAGATTGAAGGGCGAACGCAGGGAGTGGCGCCGATTGTCGGCGGGCCGCTGGCCGGCATCACACCATCAGAGTTCAGCCAATTCCGGCTTGGCCTGGACGACTTCACCGAGGTGGAGACGGCCGAGGAGGGACTCGGCCCTGCCTTCAACGGGACGAGCTGCGCCGTCTGCCACAGCGTGCCGGCGATCGGCGGAGGCGGCGTCATTCTCGAGGTGCGCGCGGGATACAGTGACGGAGCCGGGCAGGCCAGCGCTCTCAACGAGACGGGCGACACCCTGATTCACATGCTTTCGACGCCTTCGCACAGCTGCCAGCCGATCATTCCCGACGATGTGAATGTGATCGCGCGAAGAGCGCCCATTCCGCTGTTTGGCGCCGGGCTCGTCGAGGCCATCCCGGACGAGACGCTTCTCGCGCTCGAAGACCCGGAAGACCGCAATCGTGACGGCGTGAGCGGCCGTGCCGCCGTCGTCGTGGATGTCGCGACCGGCGAACGCCGGGTCGGGCGCTTCGGCTGGAAGGCACAGCACGCGACGCTCCTCGCGTTTGGCGCCGACGCCTACCGCAACGAGATGGGCATCACGAACGACCTGTTTCCGAGTGAGTCGGCTTTCGGCATCTCTCGCACGCAGATGCGCGCCTGCGATCCGATTCCAGACCCGGAGGACCGCCCCGATCCGGCAACGCGGCGACGTGGGATTGACAATTTCGAGGCATTCATGAGATTCCTCGCGCCCGTCGGACGGGCACGGATCGATGGTGCCACGCTTGCGGGCGACCGCACGTTCTCGGCCATCGGATGCGCAAACTGCCACGTACCGGTCCTCGTGACCGGACCCAGTTCGAACCGGCTGTTCGATCGCAAACCGGTGTCGCTCTTCTCGAATCTTCTGCTGCACGACATTGGGACGGGCGACGGCATCCGGCAGGCCGACGCGGCGCCATCAGAAATTCGGACTCCGGCGCTCTGGGGACTCCGTGTTCGACGCCCACTCCTGCACGACGGCAGCGCCCCCACCATTGCCGACGCGATCGCACGCCATCGAGGCGAGGCGGATACGGCACGGCGAGGCTACGAACGGCTTGCCCACGAAGACCGGGAGCAGCTTCTCGCCTTCCTACGTTCGCTGTAATGGGGTGTGGAGCCGGCTGACTACTGAACCAGCAGCTTCGACGCCGCGCGTGTCCCGATGGTGATCCGCTGATCGTGCCTGCCGCGGACACGGACGCTGTCCGATGCCGCATCACGATTTTCCACTTCGATCGACTCGCCCGGCTTTAGCTGGTGGTTCTCGATGAACTGCAGGAACATCTTGTCCTGGTCGATGACCCGCGTGATCGTCACCGGCGTATGCATCGGGCAGGTCAGCAACGTCTGCATGGGCTGCGGCTTGACGACCCCCTCAGGGTCGGGAATGGGGTCGCCGTGTGGATCGACCTCCGGCTTGCCGAGCATGTCGTCCATGCGGTCGATCAGGCGATCGGAAACGGCGTGTTCGAGCTGTTCCGCCTCTTCGTGGACTTCGTCCCAGCGATAGCCCATCACTTGCACGAGGAACAGTTCGATCACGCGGTGGCGCCTGACAACCAGCGCCGCCAGCTTCTGGCCCGCGTCCGTCAGCGTGACGCCGGCATACGGCTCATATCGCACCAGGCCCGATTCCGCTAGCGTCTTCACCATCGTCGTGGCCGTCCCGGGCGCGATGCCAAGCGCTGCGGCGAGTTGCCCCATCGGCAGCAGTCCACCCTGCTGATTCGCTGCAGCGACGCCCAGATAAATGGCCTTCAGGTAGTTCTCGACGGTGCTGGACGCCAACATTTGATGAGTAGTGTAACCTGACTTTGACCACAAATGACTTGACTTTTTATTAGACTACTTGATATTTTTGATTGTTCAAAATGTGGCGACTCAGCAGGCGCTCGTGGCTGCAGGCCACGGGATTGGCCTCGGTGGCGGGCAGTCTTGTGGGTGGAGCACGTCTGGCCGGTCAAGGCGGACGTGCGGCGCATCCCCCACACTCGTCACACGTGATGGGTCCGGTCGGGCGAACGTCAAGCGGCCCATTCAACCCCTCCGCCTTTCTCCGCAACTGGAACTTTTCCGAACTGTCCCCAACGGAACGGTCGAAGTTCTACCGCGAGACGCCGCGCAGCGACGGCACGTTGCTTCGCGAGTACGAGATTTTCGCGGTCGATCGCGAGGTAGAAATCGCGCCCGGGCTCTTCTTTCCGGCGTGGACCTACAACGGGCAGGTGCCCGGTCCCACCATTCGTGCTACGGAGGGCGATCGTGTGAAGGTCACCTTCAAGAACCTGGGCACCCACCCGCACTCGATGCATTTTCATGGGTGGCATCCGCCGGCGATGGACGGTGCGCTGGCTGGCCAGGAAGTGGAGCCTGGTGGGACGTTCATCTACGAGTTCGACGCGGATCCGTTTGGACTGCACCTCTATCACTGTCATACCGTTCCGCTGAAGCGCCACATTCACAAAGGTCTGTACGGCACGTTCATCGTCGATCCGCGCGGCTCGAGGCCTGCCGCCGATGAGCTGGTGATGGTGATGAACGCGTTCGACACGACGTTCGACGCGGAGAACGAGGTGTATGCGGTCAACACGGTAGCGAACGCCTACATGCACGATCCCATTCGCGTCACCGTCGGCCGGCCGGTGCGCATCTACCTGGTCAACGTCACCGAGTTCGATCCAGTCAACAGCTTCCACCTGCACGGGATGTTCTTCGACGTCTATCGCACCGGGACATCGTTGCAGTCGTTGGAGCGGACCGACACGCTGATGCTCTGCCAGGGCGAGCGGGCGATCCTCGAGACGACGTTCCGCTACCCCGGCGAGTTCATGTTCCACGCGCATCAGAGCGAGTTCGCGGAACTGGGGTGGATGGGGCTTTTCCGCGCAGAGGAGGCGTCCACGACGTGACACGCCGCCTGCTGCTGGCGCTGCTCCCACTTCTGCTCCTTGGCGCGCTACTGGTCGTCATCATTCGATCGGGCCCCGCCGAAGTGGTCCGCGGTGAGAACTTCCCTCCGGTCGAGCGTCTCACGTTCCAGCGCGTCACCCTCGAGCCCGGGGCCATCGTCGTCAGCGTCATGAACGACGGACCGGATGCGATCGACATCGCACAAGTGCAAGTGGACGATGCATTCTGGACGTTTACGGCCGATGACGGGGTTGCATTGCGGCACCTGGGGCAGACGACGTTGCGCATTCCGTATCCGTGGGTGGAAGGCGAAGCCCACGTGGTGAAGGTCTTGACATCGACGGGAGCTGCCTTCGAACACGAGATTCCGGTGGCCGTGGAAACGCCACGGCCAAGCGCGCGCTTCTTTGCGGCCTTCACCCTCATTGGCCTCTACGTCGGGGTCATCCCGGTGGTGATTGGCCTGTTATGGTTTCCGTTCCTCACGCGTCTGTCTGCGCGGGGCATGGACTTCCTGCTCGCGCTGACGGTGGGGTTGCTCGTGTTCCTGCTGGTCGATGGCGCGCAGGAGGGCTTTGAAGCCGCCGGACTGCTGCCTGAATCGTTCCAGGGCGCAGTGCTGTTTGCGCTGGCGGCGGCTGGCGCCTACCTGCTGCTCGAAGGGGTCGGTTCGTGGCTGAAGGCGCGGGGACGCGCGGCCGACGAGGGATACCGCAGCTGGGTGCTGGCCGTGCTCATTGCCGTTGGCATCGGCCTCCATAATTTCGGCGAGGGCCTGGCCATCGGGTCGGCGTTCGCACTGGGTGAAGCCGCGCTCGGCACGCTGCTGATTGTCGGATTCACGCTTCACAACACCACGGAGGGGCTCGCGATTGTGTCGCCCCTGGCGCGGGTGCGGCAGCGGGTCTCGCTGGCCGATCTCGCCAAGCTGGGGCTCATCGGCGGCGTACCGACGATTGCCGGCGCATGGCTCGGCGGCTTCGTCTACTCGCCGGTATGGTCGGTCGTGTTTCTGGCGCTTGGCGTTGGCGCGATCGGGCAGGTCGTGGGTCAGATCGTGCGGCAGATGACGAGAGAGGGATCGACGATTGGGGGGTTAGCCACGGGTCCGGCGCTCGCCGGGCTGTTTGCGGGTTTCGCAGTGATGTACGTCACGGGGATGCTGGTCGGATGAGCATACTGGGCCGTAAGGTGCCATTGAAGGCCATTGCCGCAGTCGCGCTGGCGATGATTTTCGCCGCGCTGATTCCGGTGGTGAGCAACACGCCCGATCGTGAGATTGTCCTCGTTGTGAAGGGGATGGCGTTCTACCTCGAAGGCGATCTGCGGACGCCGAACCCGACGCTCGAGGTCAAAGCGGGCGAACGCGTACGCGTGGTTGTGCGGAACGAAGATCGCGGGATGACGCACGACTTCGCTGCGCCCGCGCTCGACGCAGCGCTCACTCCGATGCAGTGGAACGAATCGGGCGAAGTGATTGTCGAAGCGCCGGGCACACCGGGCACCTACGAGTACATCTGCCGTCCCCACCAGTTGATGATGCGAGGCGCGATCAGGGTCTATTGACGCTTCGTTCGACCATCTCCACAGCTGACGGCAAGCGCCGCTACGTGCGGCGGCTGTTCGCCACGATCGCCGACCGTTACGACTTCATCACCCGCTTTCTGTCATACGGCCAGGATCGCCGCTGGAAACGGCGCCTGATCGATCTCGCGGCCGTCGGTCCCTCCGATCGCGTGCTCGATCTGGCCTGCGGCACCGGCGATCTGCTGTTGGCCGCGGCGGAACACGCTCACACGGCGACCGGCCTCGATGTCACGCACCGGATGCTACAGCTGGCCAGACAGCGGGCTGCGGAGACCCGCCGAAGCTTTCCCCTCGTCACCGGCGACATGCTCGCTTTGCCATTTCACACCGCGAGCTTCGAGGTGGTCACGACCGGATACGGGTTACGGAACGTGCCAGATCTTCGAACCGCGCTTGCCGAGATCCATGACGTCCTGGTGCCCGGCGGCCGGTTCCTGTCGCTCGACTTCAACAGGCCGGCCCATCCAGTCGTTCGCGCGGTGTACCTCGCGTATCTGACGATCGTGGGCTCGTTGCTTGGCGTGATCCTCCACGGCGACCCGGACACGTACCGCTACATTCCAGAGTCGATCCGTCTATATCCTGGGGCGGACGGCGTGGGCCGACTGATGGATGAGGCCGGATTCACCGACGTGCGAATCGTGCCGCTGCTGGGCGGCCTGATGACGATTCACATGGGGAGGAAGCGAATTCTCCAGTCACTATAGACGGTCTCACGATCGAAGGGCCTGAGGCGAGGTGGACATGTCCGGAGCCAAACCGTAGTCAGCGTAAGCGCGAAGCGAGCCCGATTGTGTGGGAAAAAGATGGGCGCTCGACGAGCTGAGCCGGTTTTGCGGAGCGACATGTCCACCTCGCCACTACCTCTCCAGCCACGGCTGCAGCGCCTCGACCAGGAATGCCAGCACGTCCTGTTCGGTGAGTGCGTCCGGCGGGGTGTCGAGCTTGATCGGCCGCTCGTCGCTCAACGTTCGCGACCCGCGCGTGCGGCTGACGCGCCCGATCACCTGAGGGTGCTCGGACGCAAGGTCTAGCGCAAACTCGATGTAATCGTCTCGCGTGCGGTCCGACGCAAGTCGGAGACCGCCACTGGGCGTGAAGACGGTGAAGGCGTGATTCTCCGCCTTGAGCACCGCGGCGATCTGTTTGGTGACGGGTGTGGCCACCTCCTGCAGAAACGTGTCATACGCCCGTTCCGCCTCTGCCGTGTGCGCGCGGCGGCGCTGCGCGCGTTCGCGCGCGGCGGCAATGGCGTTCTGCACATGCCTTCGTACGACCGAGATTTCCACGCGCTCATTGTGGCACGGTGCCCGGCCCGAACGGCTCGACCAGCGTCAGAATGAAGGATAGGTGACGCTGGCGGCGGAACTCAAGTAGGCTTTGGGCAGTCCAGTGTCCATCGACTACACGCGAGCCCGGCGCCTGCTGGCGCGCCGCGATCCGGTGATACGCGACCTGATGCGCCGGTATGGTCCCTGCGGCCTGGCTGAGGCGCAGCATACCGATCCGTTCAGGGCGCTCATCCATTCGATCATCTCGCAGCAGTTGTCGACGCGTGCCGCCGCGACGATCGAGGGACGATTTCGTGCGCTCTTTGACGGAGTGCCGATGCCGGCGCAAGTGGCGGTCACGCCCGATGCCCAGTTGCGCGCCGTCGGCCTCAGCGGACAGAAGGTAGGATATCTCCGCGATCTCTGCCGGCGTGTGGAGGACGGATCGCTGCCGTTGACCGCGCTCGACGGCATGTCGGACGACGAGGTCATCATGACGCTCACGCAGGTGAAGGGCATCGGACGCTGGACGGCGGAGATGTTCCTGATGTTCCGGCTGCATCGTCCCGACGTGCTGCCGGTCGATGACCTCGGGATCGTCAAAGCCGTACAGCGAGCCTACCGGCTCCGCACGTTGCCGAGTCCCAAACGGCTGACTCGTCTTGGTGAATCGTGGCGTCCCTATCGGTCGGTCGCGTGCTGGTATCTCTGGGCGAGTCTCGACAACATGCCGATCGAGGAGTAAGCGTCATGCACACACGTGCTTCTGTTGGTCTGTTATTCGCTTTCATATCGCTTGTCGTCATCCAGTTCCCGCCGTCGGCGCAGACTCGACCCGGGGGCCCCGCGGACGTTCCGCGCCTGCAATTCGAGAAGTACACCCTGCCAAACGGCCTCGAGGTCATCCTGAGCCAGAACCGGAGGCTGCCCACGGTGGCCGTGAACCTCTGGTATCACGTCGGTCCGGCCAACGAGGAGCCGGGGCGCACCGGCTTCGCCCATCTGTTCGAGCACATGATGTTCCAGGGTTCGAAGCATGTGCCTCCGGATGGCCACTTCCAGCTGCTCGAGGCAGCGGGTGCGACGGGTCTGAACGGCACCACCGACTACGACCGGACGAACTACTTCGAAACGGTTCCCGCGAATCAACTGGAGCTGGCGCTCTGGCTCGAGTCGGATCGCATGGGCTATTTGCTAGAGAAGGTCGATCAGGCGGCGCTGTCCAACCAGCAGGACGTGGTTCGCAACGAGCGGCGGCAGAGTGTCGAGAACCAGCCATACGGCCTTGCTGACGAAGCCGTCGTGCAGACGCTGTTTCCGAAAGGACATCCATACTTCGGCAGTGTGATCGGGTCGCACGAAGACATACAGGCCGTGAAGCTCGAGGACGTGAACAAGTTCTTCCGGCAGTACTACGCGCCGAACAACGCCAGCATCGCGATCGTGGGCGATTTCGATGTTGCCGAGACGAAGAGGCTCGTCGAGAAGTATTTCGGCAGTCTCAGGCGCGGACCGGCGGTTCCTCCTATCAACGCCGACACGCCACGCATCACCGCCGAGCGGCGTACCGTTGTCCCATCGCGCGTGGAGCTCCCGCGCGTCTACATGACGTGGTTGACGCCCCCCATCTTCAACCTCGGCGATGCGGACGCTGAAATAGCGGCCAGTATTCTCGGCGCTGGTCGCTCGAGCCGTCTATACAAGAAGCTCGTGTACGAAAAGCAGATCGCCCAGAACGTCTCCGCGAGCCAGAACTCTTTGATCCTGGGATCGATGTTCCAGATCGAGGCGACGGCGCGGCCCGGTCACACAGCCGAGGAACTGGAGCGGGCGATCGACGAGGAGCTGGCGGCGCTTCGAGCCCAGGCGCCGGCGCTCCGCGAAATCGAGCAGGCACGGAACACGATTGAAACTGCCATCATCGGCGGGCTGGAGCGCTTGGGAGGCTTTGGTGGGGTGGCTGACAGGCTGAACATGTACAACCACTACCTCCGCACGCCCGACTACCTGGAGAAGGACATCCAGCGGTTCCGCTCCGTGACACCTGCGTCGCTGCTGGCGTTCGCGCGCGAGCACCTGGTGGCGAACGCGCGTGTCGTCGTTCACGCGGTGCCGGGTCGGCCTCAGGCGGCGGCGCAGACGGCTGCACCCCCAGCGGGCGTGGCGGGCACCGCGGAAGGCGGACAGTCGATCAATGCGGACGAACCGTGGCGGACCGAGATCCCGAAGGCAAGAGCTGCGCGGCCGTTCCAGCTTGCCGCACCGGCATCGGCCGTGCTGCCGAACGGGCTCACGCTCATTCTCAGTGAACGCCGGGGGTTGCCAATCGTGGCGGCAAGTCTCGTCGTCAGGACCGGCAGCGATGCGAACCCGATCGACAGGCCAGGGCTCGCCAGTTTCGTGGCCGCCATGCTGGATGAAGGCACCGCCACCCGCAGCGCGCTGCAGATTGCCGACGAGGTCGCCCAGCTCGGCGCGTCGTTGGCCACGGGCAGCAGCATGGACGCGACGACGGTCAGCACCCGATCGCTCTCGAAGAACGTTGCGGCGACGCTCGATCTGGTTGCTGACGTCGCCCTGAGGCCGTCGTTTCCGGCCGAGGAGATCGATCGACAGCGCGCCGGCCGTCTCGGTCAGCTCGTGCAGGTGCGGGACAACCCGGGGCAGGTGGCAGGTCAGGTGATGGGCGTCGCGCTGTACGGCACCAGACATCCCTACGGCTACACGGAACTGGGCACCGAAGCGTCGATGAAGGCGATGACCCGCGACGAAATGACGACGTTCTGGAGGCAGCATTTCGTCCCGAACAATGCGGCGCTCGTCGTAGCGGGAGACATCTCGATGAGCGAGCTGCGCGCGCTCGTGGAGAAGGCGTTTGCGTCGTGGCAGCGAGGAACGCCGGTACGCCCCACGCTCGGCATGCCTGATACCACTCGCGCGCGGCTGGTCATCGTCGACAAACCAGGCGCGCCGCAAACCCAGGTGCGTGTCGCCAGCATCGGGGTGGCGCGTTCCTCGCCAGATTTCCGCGCGCTGCAGGTGATGAACAATGCGCTCGGCGGGCTGTTTTCGAGCCGGATCAACATGAACCTGCGCGAGGCGCACGGCTACACCTACGGCGCCTCCTCGCAGTTCATCTTCCGTCGCAGTGCCGGGCCGTTCGTCGTGGCGGGCGGGATCCGCACCGACGTCACCGCACCGGCGGTCAGCGAGATCTTCAAGGAAATCGCCGGTATCCTCGAAAAGCCGATGACCCAGCCGGAGCTCCAAAAAGCGAAAGATGCGCTGGCCAATTCACTCCCCGGCACGTTCGAGACGAGCGTCAACACCGTGAACAGCTTCTCGAACATCTTCATCTACGACCTTGGGTTGGACTACTACACGCGGTACGCGCAGGAGGTGAATGCCGTCACCGCCGAGCAGGCGCTCGCCGTTGCAAGGCGCTACATCGTGCCCGACCGTCTCGTCGTCATCGCGGTGGGGGACCGCAGCGCCATCGAGGCGGAGCTCAGAAAGCTGAACCTGGGGACCGTTGAGATTCGGGATGTGGAAGGGCGCCCAGTCGGTTAGACCGGATTTGATAAAATCGGACTTGAACAGTCGGATATGCAGACGGTTACCTCTGGGCTTCCGCGGACGTCGCAGTCTGTCATCGACTTGATCGGCAACACACCGTTGGTGCGCCTGTCGAGCTTCGAAGCGGGACTGCGCAATGTCGAGCTCTGGGCGAAAGCGGAGTGGAGGAATCCGGGCGGTTCGGTCAAAGACCGCCCAGCCGCGCGCATGCTCCTGGACGGCGAGCGTTCGGGCAGGCTGACGGGCGACAAGATCATTCTGGATGCCACGTCCGGCAATACCGGCATCGCGTACGCGATGATCGGCGCCGCGCGTGGATATCGCGTGCGGCTCTGTGTGCCGGCCAACGTCACCCCGGAGCGCAAGCGCATCCTGGCGGCGTACGGCGCCGAGATTGTGTTCACCGACCCGATGGAGGGCTCCGACGGAGCCATCCTCCGCGCCAAGGCGATGTATGCGGCCGAGCCGGACGCGTACTTCTATGCCGACCAGTACAACAACCCCGGCAACTGGCTGTCGCACTACGACACGACGGGGCCGGAGATCATCGAGCAGACCGACGGCCGATTGACGCATTTTGTCGCGGGCCTTGGCACGAGCGGCACCTTCATCGGCGTGGGCCGGCGGCTGCGCGAGTTCAACCCGTCGATCCGCCTCATTGCCGTGCAGCCCGACTCACCGCTCCATGGGCTCGAGGGGCTGAAACACATGGCGACCGCGATAGTGCCGGGCATCTACGACGCCCGGCTCGCGGACGAAGATATCGGCGTGAGCACGGAAGAAGCATTCGAGCTGACGCGGCAGCTTGCCCGCAGCGGCATGTTCGTCGGGATTTCGAGCGGCGCCAACCTCGCTGGGGCTTTGCGCGTCGCCCGACGGATATCGGATGCCGTCGTTGTCGTGGTGTTCTGCGACGGCGGCGAGAAGTATCTGTCGGAACGTTTCTGGGACGAGCCGCCCGAAGGAGAACGCTGATGGCGCTGTTTCTCCAGACAGCCGTCGCAGACGCCATCCGACGGCACGGGTCCGAGACGTATCCGAACGAGTGCTGCGGGGCGCTGGTCGGCCGCGACGGCGTTGTGTTCAGCGCCTGCCCGCTGCCGAACACCACTGAGGAGGGCCCGAGACGACGGTTTCGCGTGCGGCCGCAGGATTATCGCGACGCGGAACGCCAGGCGACCGAACGTGGGGCCGAGCTGCTGGGTTTCTATCATTCACACCCGGACCACCCGGCCCGGCCGTCGCAGTACGATCTCGATCACGCGTGGCCGTCGTTTTCGTACGTCATCGTCTCGGTCCGCGCTGGCGGCGCTGAGGAGATGACGTCATGGCGCCTGCGTGACGACCGTTCCGCTTTTGACCAGGAAGACTTGACCTATGCCGAACACGATTCACATTCCCACGCCTCTGCGGCCGTTCACCGACAAGAAGGAGTCGGTTGAGGTCAGCGGTGGCACGGTCGGCGAGCTGCTCGCGGACCTGACCCGCCAGTACGAGGGGCTTCGGAAGCATCTCTACACGGACGAGGGCCGGCTGCGGAACTTCGTCAACGTGTATCTGAACGACGAGGACATCCGGTACCTGCAGCGCGAGCAGACACCCGTCAAGCCCGGCGACTCCCTGAGCATCGTCCCCTCGGTTGCCGGCGGTGCGCCGACGGTTGCCGCCCCGGTTTCCTCCGATCTGTCACAGGAGGAGATCAAGCGGTACAGCCGGCATCTGATCATGCCGGAGGTCGGTGTGGACGGGCAGCGGCGTCTGAAGGCGGGCAGTGTCCTCTGCATTGGCGCCGGCGGGCTCGGATCCCCGGCAGCGATGTACCTGGCGGCGGCGGGCGTCGGACGCATCGGGATCGTCGACTTCGATGTCGTTGACTTCAGCAATCTCCAGCGGCAGCTCCTGCATGGCACACCCGACGTCGGCCGGTCGAAGCTGCAGTCGGCGAAGGATCGACTGCAGGCGCTCAATCCGAACGTGCAGATCGACACCTACGAGACGGCGCTCTCGTCGGAAAACGCGATCGAGCTGTTCGAGCCGTACGACGTCATCCTCGACGGCACCGACAACTTTCCGACGCGGTACCTCGTGAACGACGCGTGCGTCCTCACCGGCAAGCCCAACGCCTACGGCAGCATCTTTCGTTTCGAGGGGCAGGCGTCGGTGTTCGGCGTCAAGGACGGACCGTGCTACCGGTGTCTGTATCCAGAGCCGCCGCCACCCGGGCTCGTGCCGAGCTGCGCGGAGGGTGGCGTCCTCGGTGTGCTGCCGGGCATCATCGGCGTCATCCAGGCCACCGAGTCCATCAAGTTGATCCTTGGCATTGGAGAGCCGCTCATCGGCCGCTTCCTGATCTACGACGCGTTGAAGATGCGATTCCGCGAGCTGAAGCTGCGGAAAGATTCGGACTGCCCCGTGTGCGGAACCAACCCCACAGTCACCAAGCTCATCGACTATCAGCAGTTCTGCGGCGTGAGGCAGGAGCCGCAGATGGAGGCTGCAGCAGCCATGAACGAGTGGGAGATTACGCCGGTTGAATTGAAGCGCCGCCTCGATGCGGGCGAGGATCTGTTCATCCTCGACGTGCGCGAGCCGAACGAGTACCAGATCAATCGCATCCCGGGTTCCACCCTGATTCCGCTTGGAGAGCTGCCGCGGCGGTATCAGGAACTTCCACGCGACCGTGAGATCGTCGCGCAGTGCAAGATGGGCGGGCGCAGCGCCAGGGCGATGGAATACCTGAAGACCGTCGGCTTCGCGAAGGTGAAGAACCTGCGCGGTGGGATCCTGGAATGGATCGACAAGGTAGACCCGTCGCAGCCGAAATACTGACGATCGCGGCGGCTGAAGCCGCCGCGCTACAGACACCTGTAGCGCGCAGGCTTCTATGTGCGCGTTGCTGAAGATGAAACTTCCCATCTACCTGGACTACCACGCCACCACGCCGGTCGATCCCCGGGTGCTGGAGGCGATGTTGCCGTATTTCACGCAGGAGTTCGGGAACGCGGCCAGCCGCCAGCACGCCTTCGGCTGGGCGGCCAAGGACGCCGTGGAGGAGGCCCGCGCGCAGGTGGCGGATCTGATTGGCGCCAGTGCGATTGAGATCGTCTTCACCAGTGGCGCGACCGAATCGAACAACCTGGCTGTCAAAGGCGTCGCGGATGCCTATCGCGACAAGGGCAACCACGTTATTACGTGCGTCACCGAGCACAGGGCCGTCATCGACGTGTGCAGACAGCTCGAGCGCGACGGTGCGCGCGTCACCTGGCTGCCGGTCGGCAGAGACGGCCGTATTGACGTGGGCGAGCTTCGCGCCGCGATCACCGGCCAGACCATCCTCATCACGATCATGACCGCCAACAACGAGATTGGCGTGCTGCAGCCGGTTACGGAGATCGGCGCCGTCGCGAAGCAACGCGGCATCCTCTTCCACACCGATGCCGTCCAGGCGATCGGCAAGGTGCCGTTCGACGTGAACCAGGTGCAGGCGGATCTGGTCTCAGTCAGCGCCCACAAGATCTCCGGCCCCAAGGGGATCGGCGCTTTGTACGTGCGGCGCCGGAATCCGCGCGTCCAGCTGACGGAGCAGATCAGCGGCGGTGGACACGAGCGCGGGATGCGATCGGGGACGCTGAACGTTCCCGGTATCGTGGGCCTCGGACGGGCGGCTGCAATTTGCAAAGCCGAGATGCCCGCCGAAAGTCGGCGTGTAGGCGGGCTTCGTGACCTCCTGAACGAGAGTCTCCACCGGACTCTCGAGGACATTCAGGTGAACGGATCGATGGAGCACCGGCTGCCGAACAACCTGAACGTCGGCTTTCGGGGCCTCGAAGGCGAGTCGCTGCTGATGGCCATCGATGACGTGGCGATCTCATCCGGCGCCGCGTGTACGTCGGCCAACCGCGAGCCGTCACATGTGCTGAAGGCGCTCGGCCTCGATGACGACCTGGCGCGCGCATCGGTGCGGTTCGGGCTCGGCCGCTGGACGACCGAGGCGGAAATCGGTTACGTTGCTGAGAAAGTCACGGATGTCGTGCGGGGTCTGCGTGAAATGTCACCATTGCGAACGGTCGGCGTGGACGACTGAGCCGGATTCAGGGCCGATACCGGGTGGCCCGTCTTGGTACGAGGAATGGACATAAAAGGAGTCATGAGACGGTTTGCGGGAGCAGTTCTGCTGTTTGTGGCGCTAACGGCGCCGGTTTTGGCGCAAGACCCAGCCGAAACGACGCCAGTTCAGGCGCAGACTGCCGTGGACGTCAGCCGGCTGCCGGTCGATGTGCACCGGATCCACCGGGAGTTGCGCCAATACGCCACCCGGGAAGAGCGCGACGGTTTGCGCTTGCGCTACTTCGTCGACGTCTACGGCCAGGCCCCCCCGTTTATCATCTTCGGACCGGAGGACGACCTTTCATCCGGCCCGGTGCCGGGTAGTGCGCCGACGCACAGGGACATGGTGAATCAGGTGACGCCGCAGGATTACCGCCCAGCCTTAGGAGACATCAATAACCTGGTGCGGTGGCTCCGCGAACGCATGCAGCGAAAGTAGGCTCGTCGAGGTCCTCCCTCTCCTTCATGAAGATCACGGTCGCGCACAGTCCCGACTCCGACGATGCGTTCATGCACTACGGTCTCGCCAGTGGCAAGGTGCCGACCGACGGGATCGAATTCACTCACCTGCTGGCCGACATCGAAATGCTGAATCGAGCCGCGTTCGGCGGCAGGTACGAAGTGAGCGCGGTGTCGTTCCACGCCTACGCGCACCTCACCGACAAGTACCTGCTCCTGCCTCATGGTTCCAGCATGGGTGACGACTACGGCCCGATCGTGGTCGCGCGGGCTGACGGCCCCTCGTCGGTGAAGGGCATTGAGGTGGCCGTTCCGGGCACGCTGACGACGGCGTTTCTCACCCTGCGCATCTACGATCCGGACGTCGAGTACGTGGTGATGCCGTTCGACCGCATTCAGGACGCGGTGCGCAGTGGGGAGGTCGCCGCCGGTCTGCTGATTCACGAAGGACAGCTCACGTATCAGGATGAGGGACTGAAAAAGATTGTCGATCTTGGCGAGTGGTGGGCCGGGCGGACCGCAGGGCTGCCGCTGCCGCTCGGGGGCAACGTGATCCGGCGCGACCTCGGGCCAGAGGCGATTTCGACGGTGTCGCGTCTGCTGCACGAGAGCATCGCCTACGCGCTCGCACACCGTCGGGAGGCGCTCGACTACGCGCTGCAGTTCGGGCGCGGGCTCGACCGGGCCAAGGCGGATCGGTTCGTGGGCATGTACGTGAACGAGCTGACCCTCGACTATGGCGAACGCGGCCGCGCGGCCGTCCAGCGGCTGTTCGACGAGGCGTGGGAGAAGCGGCTCATCCCGAAGGAAATCGTCGTCGAATTCAGCGCGTGACCGGATTGATCACCCGGACCGGTGTCGGTTGTGGCCGGCAGCATAGCATGAGGGTAGAATTCCTGAAGGTTTTCGGGTGAATTCACGCATCAACGCCGCCGGACTCGGCGAGATCGACGAGAAGCTGCGTGCAGGTGAGCGTCTCAGCCTCGACGACGGCGTGCGTCTGTTTCGGTGCCCGGATCTGCTGGCCGTCGGCTGGCTCGCCAACCGCGAACGCGAGAAACGTCACGGCTCCCGGACCTACTTCAACTACAACCTGCGCCTCGAGCCGACCAACGTCTGCGTGGCGAGCTGTCTCTTCTGCTCGTTCGCGAGGCTGAAGCCCACCGACGCCGCCGCGTACACGATGTCGATGGAGCAGGCCTGGGACAAGCTGCGGCAGCGTGCGCATCAGCCCTTGACCGAGATCCACATTGTCAACGGGCTGAATCCCGATCTGCCGTTCAGCTACTACACCGAGCTGCTTCGCGGATTCAAGCGCATCCGGCCGGGCATTCACTTGAAGTGCTTCACCGCGGTCGAGATTGCATTCTTTGCCGATCTCTACGGCATGACGGACCAGGAGGTGCTGGGCGAGCTGATGGCTGCAGGTCTTGACTCGCTGCCCGGCGGCGGCGCCGAGATTTTCGCCGAGCGCGTTCGTCGCAAGATTTGTCACGACAAGTGCGGCACCGACCGGTACCTGGCGATTCACCGGACCGCGCATGGCATGGGCATGCGCACGAATGTGACGATGCTCTACGGGCATATCGAGACGTTCGAGGAGCGCGTCGATCACATGCTGCGCGCGCGGGCGCTGCAGGATGAGACGGGCGGCTTCCAGGCGTTCATTCCGTTGGCCTTCCACCCCGACAACAACCAGATGCGCAAGCTTCCCGCCCCGAGCGCGACCGACACGCTGAAGGTGCACGCGGTGTCGAGGCTCGTGCTCGACAACATTGCTCACATCAAGGCCTTCTGGATTGCGACGGGCGTGGAGGTGGCGCAGACGGCGCTGTGGTTTGGTGTCGACGACCTCGACGGCACGGTGCAGGAGGAGAAGATCTACCACATGGCCGGGTCGCCGACGCCGGAGGGGCTGTCGATGGCCCAGCTCTCCCAGCTCGTCCGCTCGGCCGGCCGGGAGCCGTTCGAGCGCGACACCTTCTACAACGTGAAGGAAGCCGTTCCCGCCTGTTGACCGGATCCCGGACCCCGGATCCGGATCCCGGTTCCAGGGGATATAATTCCAACAGGTCCAGATCCACGGGGCGATAGCCCGGCGGTGGGTTTGGTCTTTTTCACGTTTCGAGATTGCGAAAAGTTTCACAAGCGTGGCTGCCATGTCGTCGATGATTCCGCTGCTCACCGAGTTCGAGAAGGAACATCTCTCGGAGCGTCAGCCGCTCCCCGAGCAGTACCTCGCGCTGTCCGATGCGGACATGGACGCCCGCATTGCCGCAGCCCGCAGGACGCTCGGCCATCGACTGGTCATTCTCGGCCACCACTACCAGCGTGACGAGGTGATCAAGTTCGCCGACTACACCGGCGACTCGTTCCGGTTGGCGCAGCAGATCGCCAAACGACCCGAGGCGGATTACATCGTCTTCTGCGGGGTGCACTTCATGGCCGAAAGCGCCGACGTGCTGGCCGCTCCTCACCAGAAGGTGATTCTCCCCGACCTGGCGGCCGGTTGCTCGCTGGCCGACATGGCGGCGGCCGACCAGCTCGACGCGTGCTGGGACGAGCTCACGCAGATGGGCGTCTGCGGCGTCGTGCCCGTGACCTATATCAACTCGGCCGCCTCCATCAAAGCATTCGTCGGCGAGCGCGGCGGCACGGTGTGCACGTCGTCGAATGCGGCCGCCACGTTGAAGTGGGCGTTTGCGCGGGGCGACAAGGTTCTGTTCCTGCCCGACCAGCATCTGGGCCGTAACACGGCGTACAAGATGGGCATCCCGCTGTATGAGATGGTGGTGTGGGACCCGGACGAGATTTTCGGGGGCCTGGATCCCGATCAGGTGGCGCGGACGCGCATGATTCTCTGGAAGGGACATTGCTCGGTCCACACCCGGTTCTCGGTCCAGCAGATCGCCGCCGTCCGCCGGCAGCATCCCGGCGTGCGCGTGATCGTGCATCCCGAAGTGACGTGGGACGTCGTGCAGGCCGCCGACGACAGCGGCAGCACCGAGTACATCATCAAGGCGGTGGCGAACAGCCCGAAGGGCTCGGTCTGGGCCGTCGGCACCGAAGTCCATCTCGTCAATCGCCTGGCGAGCACGTTGACGCCCGGCCGGACGGTGCTGTCGCTCGACCGGTTCGGCTGCCTCTGCTCGACAATGTTCCGCGTGTCCCCGAACCACCTCCTGTGGATGCTGGAAGAGCTCGTCCACGGCCGCGTGCGCAATCAGATCGTTGTTCCCGACGGCCAGAAGTACTGGACCCGAGTGGCGCTCGATCGGATGTTGTCGATTCAGTAACGTCCGAGTACGATGGGCCTCCACCCTCGCGAGGAGGATTCATGGCGCACGAACTCCCGAAACTTCCGTACGATTTCGCCGCTCTCGAGCCGCACATCGACACGCAGACGATGCAGATTCATCACGGAAAGCATCACCAGGCTTACGTCACCAACTTGAATGCCGCGCTCGACAAGCATCCCGAGCTGCACAACAAGAGCCTCGACGACCTGATGAAGAACATCAACACCGTGCCCGACGACATCCGCACCGCCGTGCGCAACAACGGCGGCGGGCACTGGAACCACTCGATGTTCTGGAAGCTGATGAAGGCGGGTGGCGGCGGCGCGCCGAAGGGCGCCGTTGCCGGCGCCGTCAACAGCGCGTTCGGCGATTTCGAGAAGTTCAAGACCGCCGTGAATCAGGCCGGCACCACACGATTCGGCAGCGGCTGGGCGTGGGTGATCGACAACAAGGGCAAGCTCGAAGTCACGAGCACGCCGAACCAGGACAACCCGCTGATGGAGGGCAAGAAGGCCATCCTCGGCGTCGACGTCTGGGAGCACGCCTTCTA
>JBOGIR010000601.1:0-21568 GCA_050742335.1 Vicinamibacterales bacterium
CCCACGCCTCGTGGGGAGGGGAGACCTTGGGTGCGTCCCGCGGACGCTTGGGCCAGATCCTCCGTTATTTCAGCGACGTCGCCGACGTGACGTTGGGTCTGGCGAATCGGGAATCGTCGATCCGGACGTTCGGCCGCACGTCCTTCAACTTGATGAACGCCTGGCCGTTCGTCCAGGTCGTGACCCAGTTGAACGGCATCTTCACGCCCGCTACGTCGCGGTAGTCAGAATAGTCGATCTGGACCGGCACAGGCCCTGCCGCGGTATCCACCCACCGGACGAGGCGCACGAGCAGGCCGGTCTCGTCGAAGTGCAGGTTCACGGGCGACTGGCCCGGGTTGATCCCCCGAACCACCTCCACCTCTTTGCCGTCGATGTTGGCGTAGCCCACTTGCCACTGCGCGAAGGCTTTCGGGAGCGAGGCCGGAAAAAACACCATCGAGTCGATCCGCGACCCCGACAGGCTCCATCCGGTCAGCTCGATGAGCGGAATGGGCGTATCCGGCTGGAATCGCCACGCGTTGCGCCCGTTGTAGACCCAGAGGAGATCGGTGGCGCCGGTCTCCGCAACCATCGCGCGCTGGTCCGGCGCCCGGGCCACGATTTCGAGCGGCACCTCCTGGTCGCTCGTTTCGAATCCCATGTACGTGCCGGTGCCGGCAAAACTGGTGAGGGCGCCGAGCCGCTGCGCGCCACCGAGCGCCTGGATATACGTGGCCAGAATCTTTTCAGCCGGCGGCGCGGCCACATCCGGGAAGAACTTGAACGACGAGGCGTCATTGACGAGCTCGCCGTATTGCAGCCTGAGGCTGGGCGAGCGTTCGGGCTGAGGATCGCCATTGTGACAGGTGAAGCAGGTCACGCGCTGCTGGCCGCCGAAGTACATCCGGTTCAGGTTGTTCATCATCACAACCATCTGGCGCGCCCTCAAGATTCGAGGGGTGGGCAGCGCGAACGCTTTCGGGTCGGCCGTGATCCTTCCGTCATGGCAGCCGACGCAGTCCAGGAGGAGCGCCGAGGCGAACATGCCCATGGTGTCGTTGAACTGGTCGACGGGAATGCCCTTGAGGACCTGGACGTCCAGATACACGTTCTCCGCCATCGGCGGCTGCTGTGCCGGCGCGGCCTGGCCGGCTGTGACCACGGCGCCCACTAGGCAGACGAACATCGACGCGATGGCACCGCTCGTCAGGTGCCTCCCTTTGCACGTCATGCGGTCCTCGCTGTGTACCGCGCAGGCTAAAGCCTGCGCTCTACGGGTTTCGGGCAAAGCTGAAGGCCTTCGGGTAGAACGCGCAGCGTGGCTGGCGCCACGCTGCGTACGCGGAGATCGATTCGGTATGTGCGCCTAACCGCGCTCCCGGGTCGCGATGTGATCCTGGTCCCGGTCTTCGCACGGCAGATCCTCGAGCAGCAGCGCCTTGGGGTTGGGGTTCAGATTTCTCCTGACGGGGTTCACCTCCCACGGCTGTATCAACACCTCGGGATCGTGGACCGTTGCCTGCCACGTGATCGTATTGCCGTCGCGCCGCAGCCGCTCGACCACACGCATGTTGTTGGTATGGAAGTACCCGGGCCATGCGAGCCAGCTCTCGTCGGTGAACCCGACGCTGTCGATCACCAGCGTGTCCCCCTCCCACGTACCAATCGAGTCGCCGTAGTAGGTGAGGTCCTGCGATCGGATCGGGTCGTGCGCGCGTCCGTCGATCGGGATCACGCGGAAGGTGTTGTGGCTGGCATAGAGAAAGATGATCTCCGTGGGGGTTTGGACGATCTTGCTCGGCGCCCCGATTCGTGGGAGCCCGTCGGGATAGCACTTGATGTCCGGGTCCTTGAAGTTGCCGTTGACGTCGAGGTCCTGGACCTTGTCCCAGAATTCTGCCTTGTACAACGGCAGGTTCGGGCTCATGCGCTGCCGCACGCCGCTGTCGCGCTCGAAGTTGATGCCGGGCTTGCACTCCTGGCCCGGGTGACAGGGTCGCCCGCGGCTCAGCACGGTGATGTTGCCCTGCGCATCAGGCTTCAGGTCGCCGCCGCCGCCACCGCCGCCGACCCACATCCCGCTGAAGTCCACCTTGCCGTCGTGCGTGCGCGGTGTCGCGGCGGTCTGTCCGGCGGCGCGCTGCTGCATCGTCTCGCTCGTGGGCATGAGCCACAGGGCGGCCGCCACTGCAACGGCGATGCTCGTGTTCGTGCGAATACGTCGGCGCATCATGGCCCCTCTTCGAAGTAGAGCGCACGCGTCAGCGTGCGCGGATCATCCCGTCAGTCTCCACGTAGGCCGCGTCCTTCCGGACCCGGCCCGAATATCGTCAGTTGTTCAGTGGGCTGGTCGGATCCTCGTGGAACAGGGTGATCACCTTTCCGTCGGGACCCTTCATCGTGCGCACGCGGCCGACGTTGGCGCCGTTTTTCGCGGGCGCGAAGGTCACCTCGTACGTCGAGCCGATCTGGAAGATTCTCACGAGACCCGCGGCGCGCAGCGCACCCGGGCCCGCACCCGACATCTCCCACGCCACTTTCGTGCCGTCCGCCTTCGTCTCTTCGAAGAACCAGCGGCAGTGGGGATTGATCATGGCGAACCGCGTCATGGTTCCGGTAAAGCCCTTCGTCTGGCTCATCTCGTACTCGGCCTGGATGGCGTGATGCGCCACGGCCGGCGGCGCCGTCAACAGCGCGAGCGCCACTGCGGCCAATACGCTACAAGCTGTCCATGGTTTCATTGTCTGCCTCCGCTTGCTTCCACGGTCCGGCTGACCTTCGACTGCGCTCAGGTCACCCCGAGCCTTGGTCGAGGGGTGAAGCCGGACACTACGTACCCTATTTGACGTTCTCTGGCACCGGCATGATGACGTAGGGATTATAGGTGTTCGTGTTCACCGTCATCAGCTCGACGGCCATGTCCCCATGCTTCCGCGTGATCCGGCGGGGAAGCATGATGTCGGCCTTGTAATCGTCCCAGTTCCAGTCGCCGTATTCCGCATACGTCGTATCGGTGACGACGGCGCCCGACGTTTCGACTCGGACGACATAGGTGCCGATCAACGTCTTGAGCGCCTGCTCGTTCGGCCGTGCGAGCACGCTGGCATCTCTTCGTATCGTGGCATTCACCGTGACATCATCGGCCGGCGCCGGCAGCGGGAACGTCAGCACCGCTGCTCCCCCGGCCGCCTTCACGGTCGCCTTCGCGCCAGCCAGGCTGGCCGCCTTGACGATGCCCATCGGGGTGGTCCAGAGGTACACGAGCCGCTCTTTGACCCTGTCCCGCGCCGGAGTGGCATTTTTGCCGCGATCGGCTTCGTTCCATGCGGCGGTGCCCGAGACGACCTCAATCTGTCGCTGCGCCTGCCCGCCCGACGCCTGTCGACGCAGATCGACGCGCATGCCCGGCACACTGTAATTGATGCTCATCCGGTATTCCGGCACCTCGTACCGCTGACCGCCGACGGTCATGGTGCCCTTGGTCCAGTGCTCCAGCGTGAGGATGGAATCCTCCTGCTGAAGACCCCGCAGCATCCCGATCGAATTGGCCACCTCGAACACGAGGCCTTTCACATCGGACGGGTTGGCTGGTGGGGCGGTGCGCTGCTGAGCGCGAGTGGACACAGCGAGGGCGCCACATGTCACGACGCCCGCCAGGAGGAGTGCGGTTGTTCGCATACGATTCAGCTACAACCCGCGAGAGTAGCCTAATGCGGAAGGGCTGTAAAGGACCACACGGGGTCCGCCTGAAGGCGGACACTACGTACGATCACGATCAGGCGCGATTGCTGACGGGCACGACCGGAGCTGTTTCCGCGGCGCCTATGTGACTTGCAAACCGGCCCAGGAGAAAGGCACTCACGACCAGGTACAGCGTGATGACCCCGAGCCAGAGTTCCAGGCGGGTCAATGGTTCGCTCTTGTGAGCCAGCGCGTCGCGTAACGCTTTCCTCATTGCATGCTCGAAGGTCAACTGGTCGGGCGGAGAAACGCTGGTCCGCCTGAAGGCGGGCACTACGTACCACGCAGCGACCCGCCGACGTTCGACCATTGACTCGAGCAAGGCACACGCCGCGCTACGACACTGGAATCCTCCAGAAAATGCCGATAACAATAATGGCTCCCGCCTGGCTATGGTGGTGCCAGGACTTTAGTCGCCGTCTCCCCGGACAAGGCAAGGCTCACGACACGCGCAGCCGACTCGTCCTAGGCGCGCGGAGCGCGCCAAGCCGGGGCCCCCACGGCGCACGCCTGCGTCGTGGGGTGGAAGAAGATACTGCCAACCAGCCAAGGCCATCATCACTGGGATATCAAGGGCAGGCCCTTGGCTGGTTGCGAAACGGAGATCTGAGGCAGTTACGCGCGTGCCGAGACGCCGGACGAGGGCAATCCGAGCCCGGGCTTGTCGAGCATGGGGTGCGCGGAGATGTCGAGCACGCCGCCGGCGCCAAACATCAGTGGGGGATCGCACACATCGCGCTCCAGGAGAAACGTCCCGAAGGCGCCTTCCTGGGCCACGAGCAAGTTGCCCGCCGCGCGCGCCACCGTCAAGGCGGCGCGTGTGAGCAGGCTCGTCTCGCCGACCTGCGCCCCGACGATCACACCGATGCCGCGTGCTCGCGCCGCCTCCACCACCTCGAGCGAGCGGATCATACCGCCCATCTTCGACACGCGAACATTGATGAGCCACTGCGAAGACGGCTCGCCGAGCAGCAACAGCTGCTCGCGTCGAAGGAAGCTTTCATCCAGGATGATGGCGCAGTTCAGAGCCTGTGAGATACGGGGCAGTTCGGCGTGCCGATCCTTGCCGATCGGCTCCTCGATGGCAAAGAACGGATAGTCGAGGCGACGCAGTGCCGCCACGGCGTCGTCGGCGTTCGGCCAGAGGTTGTTGGCGTCGGCTCGCACCCGGATCGAATCGGCCGGCCACGTGCCGAAGACGGCCATCTTGTCGCGGTCGCGTTCGACATCGCGTGACAGCTTCACTTTGAAATCCCTGAAACCCGCCAGCCGATATCGTTCCGCCATCGCGTGGAAGGCGCCAGAGGAGGCATCGCCAAGCACCGCGGTGTACTGGAACGTGCCATCAGCAAGCGGCTGCACGGACAAGAGCGTTTCCACCGGCGTGTCGTGGTGCTTGCCAAGAAGGTCGAGGATGGCCAGTTCCAGCGCGCACCACGCGGCGGGATTGGCGTCGATGTCGGTTTCGTGCGCTGCTATCCAGGCGCGGAGCGTGTCGACGCTGTGCACCGTCTCTCGCAATGCCGCTTCGTGCTGCACGGTGAACGCGCGGGCGGTGGCGAGCGTTTCTCCCGTGACATACGGCCTCGGGCACGACTCACCGTTGCCGACGCGTCCATCGGCCGCTATCGCCTCGATCCACACGCTCTCGGTTTCCGCGCGCTCTGCCGCTGCATGCCGGAACGTCGTCTTGAACGGAATGCGGAGCTCCCGGAACAGGAACCGATCGATGCGAAGGTCACCCGATGACATATGGCTCGAACGACACTTGGAGATCCCGCCGATACTGCAGAACCGCCGGCTTGAACTGTCCCTCGCGCTGGCCTGCGCGGACGCAGGCGGCCTTGTAGGCCTCTCCGGCGCCCGGTTCGAGCCAGGCGACCGTCAGGGGCGCCAGACGTCCGCTTGCTCGCTTGCTCTGGTACTCCACGTTCAACTCTCCGAGCCGGTGGTCGACATCGGCGGCAGCCTGGGCGATCGAGGGCCTGGTCGCACGATCGGTCTCGAGGAAGAGGTTGTAAGAGGTCGATGCCTCGTCGGCGACGAGGAGGAAGAAGCTGGGGACGAAACCGTGGCGGCGCGCCGTATCCTGGACCGCCTGAATCACCTGCGCCTCGTAGAGCTTTTCCCCCGTGAGGCTGGTTACGCCCTTCCCTTTCTGCACGAACCTGATGAGCGGTGTGTTGCGATAGCGTCCCGTGACCTCCACGAGATCGTTCATGAAGTAGCGATACAGTCCGGAGCCGGTCGTCAGCAGAATGTAGTACCGCGTGCCTGGCGCCAGCTCTCCCAGGCCCAGAAATTCCGGCCGGCCGCTGTCCCAGTGGTCCTGCTGCACGAACTCGAAGAAATGGTGGTGAAGCGGCGGCAGCCCGCCTGGCGTTTCGGCTTCGAGTGCGATGGTTCCGCGGCACTCGGTCGACTGATACCCGAGCTCCATCACCTTGGTGCCGGTGGGCAACGTCGCGCGAAGCTTGTCGAGGGCGATGCCGCAGCTGCCTCCGGTCCAGGTCGTCAGGAGCCTGATCCCGGGCCAGAGGCTCGCGAAGGTGAGCGGCGCCGCGCCGCGCAATTGCGCCGCGCGCGCGGGGTCGGGCCGAAGCCGGCGTGTCATGACGGCTCGCGTGGCCGCGTCGAGCGCGTCGAGCTCGGGGAGCGACCCGGTGTCCAGCGAACGCGCCAGCCCGTCTCTCCGCTCGTTCAGGATCGCGAGCAGCCGCAGGAACGTCGAGGGATTCGGTGAGCCCAGGTAGGTGATGTCGGACGAGGCGATCGCGAGCCTCAGGATCATCAGGTACTTGAGGTCGTAGTCGACGATCGACGACAGTTGCGGTGGCACCACGAACCGGGACTGCACAGAAGAGGGCAGCGACTCGTACAGATATCCCGAGATCGAGCCGACGGCGTGACCGGAATCGAGCCGATCCTCCACGGCCGCTCCCATGATGCCCAGCGCTTTACCGGAAAAGGCGGCGGGGCACGCCCGATACTGCAAGTACGTGAACAGGGCCTGCTCGGCGCGATGCGTCCGGAGCGTCGATGCGCACACCGGAATGTACTTGGGCTTGCCGGTCGATCCGCTCGTCTGTGCGTAGAACATCGGCGGTTCCGTCGTCAGGGCCGCTGCGCCGCTGCAGCGCTGCCGCTCGATGTACTCACGCAGCGTCTCGTAATCCTGGACCGGTACGCGCTGGCGAAAGTCCTCAGGTGTCCGGACCTCCGCGAAGCGATGTTCGACGCCGAACTGCGTGGTTCGATTCGCGGTCAGGATGTGCCGTAGCACACGCTCCTGCGCGCGCCCCGGTCGTTCGGCGTGCCGCGTGACGGGAAGCCAATACCGTGCGGCGTACGCGGTCATCCCGGCGCGGAACACGACTGCCAGCATCGCGTGTCAGCGGCTGAAGGGAGCGCGCATCAAGGCCCAGAACGATTTCGGGTAGTCGGGGTCCTGCAGTCCAAGTTCCTGGACGGCGCGCTCCTGTGGCAGGAACCACGTGCCGAACAGCAGATCCCAGACGATGACGGTATTGCCGTAGTTGGCGTTCGATTCGCGGGGAATCCTCGAGTGATGCCACCGGTGTGTTTCCGCGCTGCCAACGATGTAGTTGAGCACGCCGTAGCGCAGCTCGATGTTGCAGTGCTGAAAGAATCCGTTGGTCGCATACGCGACGTAGTAGATGGCCAGCACTGTCGGCTCGACCCCCATCAGGAGGAACGGCAGGCTGTCGAGCGTCATCTGCAGGGCCTTTTCCAGCAGGTGGAATCGCGCCGTGTTCAGCCAGTACATCTGCTCCACGGAATGGTGCACCGAATGGAGCCGCCACAACGTGTCGTTCAGGTGCGCGGCGCGGTGCAGCCAGTAGCGCAGGAAGTCGACGGCCAGAATCATCAGCAGCGCCTGCTGCCAGATCGGCAGCGCGTGCGGCCAGAGGGCGGATGTCGGCAGGTTCAGCGCCCGGGCCGGAGCGATGAGCGCATACGCGAACACGAAGCCCATCAGCGGCGGGAACGCCAGTTGCACGATCGTCATGAAGCCGAGGTCGGTCTTGATTTCGCTGACAGGCGGGCGCCACTCGGCACGGTGCGGGAACTTCAGCTCCAGAAGCGTCACCATGGCGGCGGCGAGCAGCACCGGCAGGTAGGTGCTCGTGACGAGTGAGGCGCCCCCTCCCCGCAACAGGGCGAAGAGCGCAAACGTCATCGTCATCACGGCGGGGTAGGGCAGGTACGGAAGCAGTCTTACGGACGGCCTCGCCACGTCGGAATTATCGGTCGGACGACCCTTCTCATTCACCTGCGCATTGAAATCTCACATGAGCCGCAGGGCGAGACGTCTTGCGGGGCCAGTCGAACGCTTGACTCACGTGTCGCGAGGTGTGGCCGTTCACGACGTCGAGGGAACACGACCGGGATGGGACTCGTTGGGAACGTAAGCGACTTCTTGGACGCGGCCTGGGACGTGACCGATCCGTCGAGCCAGGACATGGGAGCTGTCGGTGAGGGCCGCCACAGCTGAGCCGCGGTAGCTGTTGTCAAATGTGCTCGCGCGTGGCAGCATGCACACCTGTTTCGTGGGCCGCTATACATACCGGGGCTACGTTGCATTCCAGTCTCGACGAATCCGGGCACGCGAAGAGGACGCAACAGAATCTGGGCGAGGAAGACCAGGACGGAGGACAGAGGACCGAGGACACAGATGCCGTTCACTCCCCTAACGAGACTGGCGGCTTACATACGAGCTGGAGGGAAGTGCGAATGCACGCGCGCGGCCTGCCAGCATCACGTCGGCCGATGCAGCGCCCCTCTCGGCAACGACTGGCACCCGCATCACCGGATCGCCGGGAGCGCGGGAGGGAATGACCTGCTCGAGAACTGCGAGGCGCTCTGCGTCGCCTGCCGGGTCAATGCGGACCGCTGATCTAGGAGTGTTCCTGAAGCGTGCGGCGAATAGCGGACGCGACGAGCGCGGATGCGGCTGGATGGAATCGTAGGGATCCCATCGGCTCGCTGTTGTTGAAGACCTCCACAGAGAGGCGCACGTCTTCCCCGGCTGGTGCCAGCTCCGGCAAGAGCTTCTCGAAGAGAAACTCTCCAATCTGTTTCCAGTCGCCCATGTAGAAACAGACGTGGGCCAGATGGCCCGGGCCTCCCTGACAACTGTCGATCGTCCGCAGGTGTGGAACCTGGTTCAAGAGGGACACGATTTCGGCAACACCCGTGTCGACCAAGGCGTTGACCTTCACCCATACCTGCGGATGAGTGGCCATTGTTGGCCTGGGCTACGGCAATTCTGAGGCCAGCGGCCGCGTGCGGACGGGCTGCGGCTTTGCTGGGTTTGTGAGGGCACCGATTACATTAGTGATACTGAGGCCTCGGTTGTGTCCCCGATGAGAAACACTCGGAAAGCGTGCCGCGGCGTGAACTTGTGCGCGTCCCGGTCGTCATTATCGAGACGTGTGATGAGGCTGTCGATTTATCGGGAGCCCAACCCCTTGCCCGTGCGATCGCGGCTGACTTAAGGGTAGGATCGGCGGGCACTCCACACCTCCATGGCGCTCCCCCTGAAGCGTGCGATCGCCAAAGTGGTCACCCTGCGCGAAGGCGAAGGCGCCACGGCGCTGCTGATGTTCGCCTACTCCTTCCTGGCCATGACGGCCTACAATATCCTGAAGCCGATCACGCGCTCGAAGTTCATCAGCGCCCTTGGCGCCGACAACCTGCCGTACGTGCAGTTGGCCGCCGGCGTCCTCATCGGCCTGCTCATGCAGCAGTACAGCCAGGCGATCCGCTCGGTGCCGCGGCGATCGGTGGTTCCAGTCACCCAGGGAGGCCTGCTCGGGCTGCTGCTGATCTTCTGGGTGCTGTTCCGCACCGGCGCGGAGTGGGTGCCGGTGGCCTTCTACGTGTTCGGCCTCGTCCTCGGCATTCTCCTCATCAGCCAGTTCTGGACGCTCGCCAACGACCTCTACGACGCGAGACAGGCGCGCCGGCTGTTCGGCTTCATCGGCGGCGGCGCCAGCCTGGGAGGCGCGAGCGGATCGGCGCTGACCGCGTTGGCCGTCGAAGAGGTCGGGACCGACAACCTGCTGCTGGTCAGCGCCGCGGTGCTTGCGGGGTGCGCCGTCATCGTCGCGGCCATCGTGCGGCGCCAGTCGGGCGCGGGCGACTTTGCGGCGATCGACGAGCGTGGTGTCGGCGGCGCGGAAGCCATCCGGCTTCTGCGCCGCTCGCGCCACGTGCAGCTGATCGCGCTGGTGATCGCGTCTGCGGCGATTGGCGCAGCCATCATCGAGCAGCAGCTCAACATGGCGGCCGAATCGATTCAGGGGGCGGAGGCCACCGACGTCATTACCGCCTTCCTGGCCCAGGTGACCTTCTATCTGTCGATCTTCGGGTTCGTCATTCAGGTGGGCCTCACGAGCCGGATTCACCGCTCGCTCGGCCTCGCCTTTGCCCTGCTGCTGCTGCCGGTCACGCTCGGCACTACCGCCGCAGTTATCCTGTTGACCGGCGCGATCTGGGCGCCAGCGGCTGCACGAGTCGTCGACACATCCCTGCGGTACACGATCGACAAGACGACGCGGGAGGTGTTGTTCCTGCCGCTGCCCGCCGATCTCAAGTACCGCGCCAAGCCGTTCATCGACGTCACGACGGACCGCTTCGCCAAGGCCGTTGGCGCGCTGCTGATTCTCGTGTTGATCAAGCCCTGGGGCCTGTCGCTCGACTGGCAGCGCCTCAGCTATGCGAGCCTCGCCGTCACCGGCATATGGGTGGCGCTCGCGATGCTCGCGCGGCGCGAGTATTTGAAGACGTTTCGCCGGAGCATCGGGACCCGCGCCATCGCGCCCGCGGCGGTCAGGTTGGAGGTGGCCGACGCCGCGACGATCGAGGCGCTCGTCGAGGAGCTGTCCAGCCCCGACGAGTCGAGTGTGCTGTACGCGATCGAGATGCTCGAGACGCTCGACAAGCGAAACCTGATCACGCCGCTGCTCCTGCATCATGAGTCACCGAAAGTGCGGTCGCGCGTGCTCCGCGCGCTCGAATCGGCCCGGGCGCCGATCGCGGGCCGCTGGATGCCGGTGGTCACGCGCATGCTGAAGGACGAGGATGCGGACGTCCGCGCGGGGGCCGTGCACGCGCTGGCGGTGCTGCGCAGCGAGGATGCGACGTCGCTGATGCAGCGGTATCTGGACGACCCGGAGCCGCGCGTGGCCGCGACCGCGGCCGTCGTGCTGGCCGATTCCCCTCGCGCCGCCGACGCGCAGGCCGCGGCCGCCGCGTTCTCGCGCTTGATCGACGACATGCGGAGCGTCGCGGCCGATGGCCGCCGGGAGGCGGCCGTCGCGCTCGCACACATCAGAAACCCGGCCTTCCGTTCTCTCCTGGTGCCGCTCATCCACGATCCCGACGTCGACGTGGCGCGAGAGGCCATCCGCAGCGCGCGCGCTCTGGAGCCGGTCGACACACTGTTCGTACCGGCGCTCATCTCGCTGCTCGGTCATCGGGTGCTGAAGGGTGCCGCCCGCGACGCCCTCGTCAACTACCGCGACGACGTACTCGATATCCTCGTGTACGTCCTCAACGATCGGCACGAGCACGTCTGGGTGCGGCGCCACGTGCCCGCCACCCTCGCGCTGTTTCCGGCCCAGCGGTCGATGGACAGCCTCGTCGGCGCGCTCGACGATCCGGACGGCTTCCTGCGGTACAAGGTCATCGAGGCGATCGAAACGCTGCGGCGGGGCCACCCGGCGCTCGTCTTTCCCCGTGGATCCATCGAGGCGCTGGTCCTCAGGGAGAGCTCGCGTTATTGCACCTACCTCACGCTCCGGCACAATCTCGTACGCGATCGTCCCGAAGCGCCCCAACCGCTGCTCGGGCGCGCGATCGACAACAAGCTCGAACGGACGCTGGACCGTATCTACCGGCTGCTCGGCCTGATCTATCCATGGAAGGACGTGACCGCCGCCCGTTACACGATCGAGCGGGGCGACCATCGCGCGCGCGCCGGCGCCCTCGAGTACATGGACCACCTCCTGGGCGGCGCCGTCCGCAAGCGTGTCATGCCGATCATCGACGACGCCCCGATGGGCGAGAAGGTGCGGCACGCGAACGTCGTGCTCAAGAGCCGGCCGCGTGACGTCGAAGACACCCTCGCACAGCTCGTGCACGACGACGACCCCGTCGTGGCCGCAGCCGCCATCCACTTCGTCGCGCGGCACCAGCTCTGGTCGCTGGCCGGCGACGTCGAGTTCGCGCGCACGCACGCCTCGCCGGCCGACGGCTGTGTGCGCGAGGCTGCCTCCTGGGCGCTGGCGACAGGTCGGTCTGGCTCCAACGGTCCAGGAGCCTGGAGCGAGCCGCTGCCGGCCGTCGTGCTGGCCGACTGCCTCCGCGCCATGCCGCTCTTCGAGTTCGTGTCGGTGGACGAGCTGTTCCGGATCGCGGAGGCAGGCGAGCAGGTGCTGCATGACGGCGGGCGCGAGCTGTACCGGGAAGGTGAGACGGCCGACGCGGTGCAGTTCGTGCTCGAGGGGGCGGTGCGCTCCTCCGACGGGGACGAAACCAAGGCCGAGTACGAGGCGCCGGCCGCGCTCGGCTTCGAGGAGGTGATCGAAGGCACCCCGGTCCGCTACACCATTCGTGCAGTCGATCACGTGGTGTGCGTGAGACTCGGCGCCAGCGACTTTCTCTCGATGCTCTCGGACAACGTCGGGCTGGCACAGGGTCTCTTCCGCATGCTGCTGATGTCGGCCGGCGAGAGGCGGGGTCCGCTGGTGCACACACCGCCGGCCGGCGCGGAGCCGATGGCATCGCGGGTCCTGCCGCTTCCGCCGATTGACAAGGTGCGGCTGCTGCGCCAGAACCCGCTGTTCGGGCGGGCCTCGATCGATCAGTTGCTCGATCTGGGCACCATCGCGCGTGAGGTGCCCCTCGTCGCCGGCAGCGTGCTGTTCGGCGACACCGATCCGCCCGCGATGTACCACGTGCTGCAGGGGGAGGTCGTGCTGGAATCCGACAACCTGGCCCCAATCACCGCGGGTCCGGGCGGCACGATCGGCGCCGCGGAAACGCTGGCCGGGGTTCCGCCGGGCCGGCGGGCGAAGGTCACACGGGACGGGCACGCGCTGCGCCTTGACCATGACGAGCTGTTCGGCGTACTGGCCGATCACATCGATCTGCTGCAGGGCGTGTTCAGCGGCGTACTGAGCGTGCATCGGCGAGACGCGGGCACCCAGCGCGCCTGACATCGCCTGCCCGCCCGAAATCGCAGGTCACCTGGAGACGCCTCGGGTATATGCTCATCGCGGCTCGCTCTGGAGGTGTGTGATGAGAAACGTCAGACGGGTCGCCCTGGACCGCTATACGGCTCCAAATGAGAGTTTCGCACCCGTTGTGAGGAGCCGCATAGCGGTCCTAGGCGCGCGGAGCGCGCCAAAAGATGCTGCCAACCAGCCAAGGGTCCTCACCGGGGTAGCAAGGGCAGGTCCTTGGCTGGTTCTCGTTGTCGGTCTGCTTGCCTGGCGCGGCGCAATCGGGCAGGAGGCCACCGAGATCTTCCAGGGGGAAGAGGTCGAACAGTTTCTGCTCGAGGCGCGAGTGACCGACCTCCGGGCCATTGGGCAGGGTGTCACGCTGCCTCGGCGCGCGACGCTGGAACTCGACGGCGTGACACAGTCGGCCGCATTCAAGACGATCGATGTCGCCAAGAGCGGCGTCACGCAGTTCGCGCAGGGCGGCGGCGAAATCAACTTCCAGGACAGTTGGCGGACCGAAATCCCCGGCTACGTCGTCGACCGGATCATCGGCCTCGGGATGGTACCGGCCACGGTCGAGCGGAACATCAACGGCCAGGTGGGCTCACTGCAGTTCTGGGTGACGTCAATGATGCCCGAGGCGCAGCGCGTGCGAAAAAAAGTCAGCCCGCCGGACACCGAAGCATGGAACCGGCTGATGTTCAAGGTGCGGCTCTTCGACAACCTGATCTACAACACCGATCGGCACCTGAACAACATCCTGGTGACGAAGGATTTTCAGATCCGCCTGATCGATCACTCCCGGTCATTTCGTTCGTTCGAACAGTTGCGGACTCCAGAGGTGCTGCCCCGGTTTTCGAGGTCGCTGCTCGAGGGCCTTCAAAAGCTCGAGGAAAAGGACCTGACGGAGAAGCTGGGCAGAAACTACCTGACGCCGTTTCAGATCAGGGCGCTGCTGAAGCGCCGGGACGCGATTGTGGAGCTGGCGCGGAAGCGGGTTGCGGAGAGGGGGGAAGCGGCGGTGCTGTACCCGTGAGCACGTCGCGCCTGTCCTCGTAAATCGCCGTCAGCGTGTTCCCGCGGATCTCGAGCGCGGAGGCGCGGCCGTCCGGATAGAACGTCCCGCCCAGCATCCCGGTATCGATCTGCACGACCCGCCCGTCGAACCGCGCGTGAATCCGGCTGCCGGGCGTGACCGTGTGGCCGATGACGATCGCGCGCGCGTCGAGGTTCTGCAGGATCGCCCCGACATCGGCCCCGGAGACGGGCGCCTGTGCCTCCGCGAGCCCGCGGTACCACAGGGGACCGTCCTCTCTGCCGATCAGCATTTTCTGCTGCTCCTGGGGATCGGTGGCCGGCGACGCCATCGCCAGCTCGGTGCGGACGGTTGCGTTGACGGCCGCGCATCCCATCGCCGCCACCGCCGGACTGATGCCGCCGTGCAGGAACACGATGCCGTTGATGCGGACCATCGCCAGGCGGTCCCTCACCCACCGGCCGTACGTTTCGCGGGGACCGAACGCAATCTGCATTTCGACGGACCCGAGCGGCGTGGCATCGAGAAACCGTTTGCGGAACGCGGGTTCGTCGAAGGTGACGGCGGCGGTTTTCGCGGCGGCCTCGGCACGCGGCACCAGCACGCCGTAGTACCGTTCGCGCAGCTCCTCGGAGTCGAGCGCGCGGAACCCGGCGACCTCGCCGGCGCTCACGTATCGCCAGTCGCCCACGATCCGCATGACCTCGTGATTGCCGAGCAGCGCGTACACGCGGCCTCCGGCCCGGACGGCCTCGCCCTCCAGCCGGCGCAGGAGGTCGAGCACGCGGCGCGAGTCCGGCCCGCGGTCGAGCACATCGCCGGTCTGCACGAGGATGGCGCGGCCGCCCGACCAGCGCTGGCGCGCGTCGATGAGGCCGGCCTGCCGGAGGATGGCCACGAACCGGTCGTACGCGCCATGCACGTCGCCAACGGCGACGATGCGCTCCGTGGTCTCGATCCTGCAGGACGAGTCGTCGGCACCTGCCGGAGGCTTCGCCGACTGGGCGGCCGGCGAGACCATCGCCGCCACCCACAAGGCCAGCGCCAGGCCCGCGCCACAGTTGCCGATTCTCACGAGCAGTATCTTACTGGGGTCAGACCCCGATCGCACCCATCGCCGGGGTCTGACCCCTCTAACGCGGGAGTGTATACAGCACGGTCGCCTCGCCGCGCTCGGCGATCCTCGCCTCGAAGAACTTGACGATGACGTCGCGCCGCACGAGGATGGCGTCGATCTCCTGCTTCATCAGGCTCGTGCCGACGGCCGCCGTCAGCGCCGCAGGAGTCAGCTGCCTCAGGCTCTCGAACAGCGATCGCTCGATCCGCGTGAGCTGCTCGGGTTTCAGGAGTTCGTGGCCCAGCCGGAACGCGCGCGTATGATCGATCATCCACAGCTTCCAATCGGTCGTATAGACAAGATTGCCCAGGTTGCGGTCGCGGTTCTGGATGAGCTCGTCGAACACGCGGTGACGGAAGATGTAACCGTTGGCCCGCTCCACGTTGGGATCTCGCGCCTTCTTCTTCAGCCGCTCGCCCTCGTCCATCAGCACGTCGTCGATCCACCAGGTGACGGCAGCCAGCTGGCCGTCGACCCGCCGCTCGACCGACATCGGCACGTTGTCGAGCTCGAGGAGCCGCGCCACCCGGTAGCCCGCGATGTTGTAGCGGTACGTATCCCTGAAGTTGATCTCCGTGTATCCCCGGGCTTCGAAGACGGTCCGTGCCGCATTGACGACCTGCACGTGCGCATCATGTGTGAGCTGGCCGTCCGAGAGCGTCGCGCGGCGGGAATTGGTGACACCGCTGCCGGCGGACCGCATCCGGACGATCTTGGCATTGAGCAGAAATTGCTCCGTCTGCTCCGGCGTGAGGACGACCTTGACCGGGGCCGCGGTGTCCTGCGCCGCGTGAATCATCACGCTCCAGGCGATCGCGACGATCACGATGCTCCCCAGTCGGCGTAGTGTTCTCATGGGGCATTCTCCTTCCGGGATCCGGGATCCGGGATCCGAGTGCGGGCCAACACCGGGTTGCTCGATCCCCGGTCCGGGTACCGGAATCCCGAGCGTTCAGCGTGGGAGCGCGTACACGGTCGATGACTCGCCGCGCTCGGCGATCTTCGCCTCGAACAGCTTGACGATGGCGTCGCGCCGGGTCAGCAGGGTCTCGATCTCGAATCTCGTGAGGCTGGTGCCGACGGCTTTGCTCACCGCGTCCTGCGTGAGCGCCCGCAGATGCTCGAGAAGCGATCGTTCCACGCGCTCGAGCAGTTTCGGGTTCGACAGGGCGGTTGCGAGCCGGAACGCCCGCGTGTGGTCGATCATCCACATCTTCCAATCGGTGGTCCACACCAGATTGCCGAGATTCCTATCGCGGTTCTGAATGAGCTCGTCGAAGACGCGCATGATGTGAACCTGCATGGCCGTGCGCTCGCGGTCCGGGCTGGTCGCGTTCTTCCTGACGCGCGTCCGTTCATCCATCAGCACGTCGTCGATCCACCAGGTGACTGACGCCCGCTTGCCGTTGACCGAGCGCTCCACCGACATCGGCACGTTGTCGAGGCCGAGCAGCAGCGCCAGCCGGTAGCCCGCAATGTTGTAGCGGTAGCTGTCCTTGAAGTTGAACTCCTGCGGACCGGTCGGAGGCTTGAACACGGACAGTGACTGATCGATGAACTGAACGTGGGCGTCGTGCGTGACGGTGCCGTCCGACAGCGTGGCCCGCTGCGAGTTGGTGATACCCCCGCCGCCCGCATCGCGCATGCGCAGGATCTTCGCATTCAGGAGGAACACCTCCATCTGCTCGGGCGCGAGCGTGATGGTCGAGGGGGGGGCCGCCTGCTGCGCCCCGGCCAGAGCCGGTGCCCAGACGGTCACAAGGAGAACCCACGCGGCAGCGTACGGGATACGTTTCATGACACCCTCCATAACGCCAAGGCGTCACACAGCGAACAGACGCGGTGAAATGTGAGCAGATTCTACAGTATTCGGGCCTTCTTCGGTGTCAATTTGCGGTGCCGTTCTTCGTGCTTGGTCCAAGAACAAGGGACCAGGAACCAGGCACGACGTTTCCAGATCACCGTCTCAGGTTCAACCGCGCACCGAGCATGACGCGACGGGGTTCCACGCATCAAAACGCGTAATCCAGACCAATCACCGTGGTCAGGCGGCTTCGCAGGCCGGCCTCGGTGAGAGGAAAGAGCACGCTGGCTGAGATGAGCCAGTTTCCGACGGGGTTGAACTTGACGCCGGCCGCACCGAGCAGCAGCGTGAGGTCGCCCCGCCGAGGATTGAACTCATCGAGAGCCACCGAGGACGTGGGAACGGACAACCTTCCCGATTCGACCAGCGACTGCGGGGTCCAATCAGGCGGGAGGAGAGACGAAAACGGGTCGGAATACTCAAACGTCTTGCTGGCGAGATCGAGGCGTCCGGCTCCGCGGAGCGTGCGGCCGACGATGTCGCCCATCACCGTGAGCCGCGGATCGACGACGAACTCGATCCCTGCCGAATAGTTGATTTCATCGGGAAGCGGCGTGGCGGTGAGCCCGGCGAGCGTGCCCGCCACTTCTCCTCCGGCCGCGGTGTAACCGATATTGACATGCTGGCCCAAGCGCCCACGTTCCGTGGACGCCACCAGCAGAAATTTCGCCTGGGCGCCTCCGGTTCCGAGCAGGTCGTGTTCGTCGCCAGTCGGCAGCCGGACGTCCACAGCGGCAGCCAGGCCTCCACCCGCCGCGCGCAGAAAGTGATACTTGGTTCGAAGCACGATGTCGCCGAGACCGCTGGCCTCACCTGAATCTTGCACGGTCTGGGTCGCATTGGGGTTGCCGTATTCGAATGTATGAGTGTCCGGGGCACACGTCACCGGTACCGGCACCGGGACCACCCGGGCGGTCGAGCAGGTCACGAGGCGGACGATACGCGCCTGCACCCGCGCGTCCAGATTCACTCTGACAAACGGGACGGCCAGACCGATGTCCCAGCGGTCAGTGACGCCGTAGTTCGCGAACAGGGCGGTGGTATGCGTCGTGGCCTCGAGTGAAAGTGACGCCTCGATGATGTCGCCTTCGAAAGGCGGGCTCAGGCGGCTGCCGTCGCCCCTCATGGAAGTGAACTCGGAGAACGGAGCCTGGGGCAGTAGACGGAAGGTGCAGCAATCCTGATGGCGCAAGTAGAACTTGATCGAGCCGTCGTCGAGATTCTGTCCCTCGAACGTGTCGTACGACGTGCGCTGGTAGTTGAACCCCGCGCTGAGCTTCCGCCGGCCGATTGTGAGCGCCCGCTCGGCAAACAGTGGCCCGAAGCTGGCGCTCCCGCGCCGCAGCGTGCCCACCGATTCGTCGAACACGTAGGTCATGCCGCCACTCGACGATCCGAGCGGGAACGTCGAGAACTGCGTGGCCATCTGGCTGTTGAAGCCCTGGACGATGCCGACGACGGGATTGTTCACGTCGTTCGAGAGAGGGCTGAAGTGTGCTACGTGGGAAGGCCCCAGTAACCCCGGTAGCAGGACGATGTCGCGGAGAATGAGCTCCGGCAGCACCTGCGCCAGCGGCAGGTCCTGTGCGCGAGCGGACCTCGGCGTCAACGAAAGACTGAGGATGCCCGCACCGGCCACCGCGAACAACTGCTTCGCTTTTCCTCGCACGCGCATGAGTATCTAATCCTGGATCGGCGGAAGCTCTGTAATCCAGATGTTACCCGTGTGCTCGCCCAGATTGAACACGATCTTGTCGCGGACAACGGCGATATCCGGCGCGCCCAGATACAGGTTCCTCCACGACAGGCCTCTGCTGTGAAAGTGCTGGATACTCAACGGCGACCCGGCCGGCCGTTTGGTCGCCGGATCGAGATGCTGTGCCCACAAGCACGGAGAGCCGTCGCGATCCGACCAGAAGTACAGAAGATTGGCCTGCGGCGACCAGCCTGGCGCCTCGCCATCCTCACTCACCACGATCCATTCTTTCTCGGGCGCAGCCATGAGGCCCTGTACCTTGGCCACAAACACTCGCGCTGGCGCCCGCGTATCCAGCCTGCCGTTGAACGCGATCCAGCCGCCGTCGGAAGAAAAGCGGGGATTGTAAATCCCGTAGCCGGGATGCTTCAACCACTCGTCCTGCTGTGAGGAACCTACTTTCAACAGACCGACGCTGGAAGGGTCATCCACTGTCACATACAGGATCGCGCCGCCGTCCGGCGACCACTGCTCCACGTCACCGCAATCAACACACACCTGTTGTGGCACCCCTCCGGTCGTCGCCATGACGAAGATGGGCATCTTGCCGTTCTGTGTGGCAGAGTACGCGACGTTCGTCCCATCAGGGCTGACGGCCGGATGCTCATCGGCCGCGGTCTGGGTCAGCATCGTTTCGGTGCCCGTTCCGAGATTCCTCAAGACGACGTCGTACCGGCCTGCCCGCCGCGAACGGAACACCAGGGTGCTGCCGTCGACTGAAAGCGTCGCATCGTAGTCATCGGCTGCGTCCTGGGTCACTCGTGTCACTGGACCCCGGACGGTGCCGCGGTCCGCGTCAACAGGCAGGCTCCAGATGTCCGCGCTCATCATCCGGCTGATAAACGCCATGCGCCCATCAGCCGTCACGGAGGCGGCCGCTTCGTCTGTGGTGCCGAACGTCACTCCTTGTGGCACCCCGCTGACGTTCCAGCTGTTGGGAGAGAGGGCCATTTGCCACATATTGCCGGAATCGCCGACGTGTCCATGGAAGAGGATGCGGTTTCCGGCTTGCACCCACGCGTCAGGGGTTGGCAGCCCGTGAAACCCTTGAAATCCTTCTCGCTGCAGAGCGCGCCGCGCACCCGTTCTTACAGCGGTGCCTCCAGTCGCGGGCACGACGTACCAATCGACGTTGCTCTCCGGCGGGACGTCGCGGTCGCGTTGGCCCCAGAAGAGCAGAAAGCGACCGTCAGGGGACCACACTGGGGCCTGAGCCAGGTAGAAGCCGGCGGTGACCGGCGTGGCAGGTCCACCTGCTGCCGGAGCCACATCGATTCGGCCGCCGGGCGATGCTGCGACACCATAGGCAATCCACATCCCGTCCGGTGAAAAACGAGGGGAATACCCACGCTTCGCGAGAAGTCTCTCTTCGCCGCCAAGCGTGGGGACGACGTAGACGCCTCCTCCCAACCGGCTCGAGTGAAAGGCGAGTCTGCTCCCATCGGCAGAGAACGACGGATCATCATCGTCGGCGGCGTGGCGGGTGAGCCTGACCGGTGAGCCGTCCGGAAGCTGTTGCACCCAGATATCGAGGTTGCCTTCACCGCTACGGTCCGAGGCGTACGCCAGGATCCTCCCATCGCGGGAGATGGCAGGATAATCCGTCCAGCCCACGTCAGAGGTGAGTCGTATCCGAAACGGCCGCGGGTCGGCGGCCGGCGGAAACATCAAGGCCCGCCACACGCTAAACGCGAGAACTGCCATCCCGATGATCGCGATCGCGCCAGTCAGCCGTATCGAGCGCCGCCGCCACGGGCGGGCTGGATTCGATACCGGCGCAGCCACGCCACCGGACTCGGTTTCTTCCAGGAGCTCATCGAGTGCAACTTTCAAATCCGCCATCGATTGCCACCGTCGCTCGGGGTTCTTTCGCAGGCAGCGAGCAATCACCTTCTCGACGTCGCGCGACAATCCCTCAACCAAGCGGCTCGGTGGATCCGGCTCTTTCGCCAGGATCGCCGCCAGTGTGGACATCATCGTGTCGCCGGGGAACGCGCGACGGCCGGTCACCATCTCGTAGAGGACCGCACCGAATGAAAAGGCATCCGACCGCGCATCCGCCCGTTTCCCCTCCGCCTGTTCGGGCGACATGTACGCTGCGGTTCCGAGGATCGTCCCTTCTTCGGTCCGCACCTGCCTCCGGGACCCTTCGGTAGCTGTGGTGAGATGTTCATCAATCGGCTTGAAGCCCACCGATTCGGTCAGCTTCGCCAGCCCAAAGTCGAGAACCTTGATCGATCCCTTCTCGCTCACCATGATGTTGGAGGGCTTGATATCGCGATGAACGATTCCGGCCGCATGGGCGGCTGCGAGCGCGTCGGCGATTTGAACGGCGTATCTCAAAGCCTTCCGAATCTGGAGCCCGGTGGGTTCGATGACGTGCGCCAGCGACGCACCCGCCACGTACTCCATCACGATGAAGTCCACGCCGGCGTCGTGCCCGATGTCGTAGATGGTGATGATGTGCGGATGGTTCAGCGCGGAGGCGGCGCGGGCCTCCTGGATGAATCGCTTCTTATTCTCGGCGTCGGCAGTTCCGCCACCACGCAGCAGCTTGATGGCAACCGGCCGACCGAGACGCGTGTCGACCGCGCGGTAGACGGCGCCCATCCCGCCTTCACCGAGCAGCTCCAGAATCTCGTAGTGCGAGATTATCCTTGTGCTCATATGCGG
The DNA here is from genome assembly GCA_050742335.1 of Vicinamibacterales bacterium. Lineage (GTDB taxonomy): Bacteria > Acidobacteriota > Vicinamibacteria > Vicinamibacterales > UBA2999 > DATCJA01. The sequence goes on from JBOGIR010000601.1 coordinate 21,424, forward strand.
CCGCGTCGATGGCATCACAGGGTAATCCTGGAGCTCAGGACCCCACAACTTATCTCACCAGCGATTTGACTTCGGCCGCCATCTTCTCGCGGCGCTTGAGGATCGCTCCAATCTGATCGTCGTCGATCCAGCGACGCAGTGTGGC
>JBOGIR010000602.1:0-3883 GCA_050742335.1 Vicinamibacterales bacterium
ATGCCCAAAAATGCGGCAGTGGCAGCGAGTGTCCTCATGCCCCGTTCCCCTCTGAGGCCTACACTCCCACAAATCCGACCCGAGAACTGCCGGGCCGGGCGTGGCTCCATCTACCTTCGAACCGATGTTGTCCGGTCCGAAGATTATACCTTAATTCCAACCGTGAGCGCCAGTCATCCACGGCGCCCCACAAACGATTTCCCACCTATTCGGCGAGGGGCGAAAGCGCGAACTCGCTCGTGCTGTCGCCGAAGCTTTCCATGTCATCCAGTCCGAGCTTGTGCATCAGGCTCAACATGACGTTGGCCATGGGTGTACCGTCCGGCGCCTTCAGGTGCAGCCCGCCCCCGAGCTGGCCACCTGCCCGGCCGACCACGAACAGCGGGCAGCGCCGGTGATTGTGCAGGTTGCCGTCGGCCATCGGCGAGCCGTAGATGATCATGGTCTTGTCGAGCAGGTTGCTCTCCGCCTCCACCGTGCTCTTCAGCTTCTCCAGGAAGTACGGCAGCATGCTCATGTGGTACCTGTTGATCTTGAAGAAGTCGAGCACGCCCTCTTCTCTGCCGCCGTGATGCGAAGCCGGGTGGAACGGCTTGTCCGTGCCGCTCTCGGGGTAGACGCGCGCGGAGGAATCGCGCCCCATCTTGAACGAGAACACGCGCGTCATGTCCGACTCGAAGGCGAGGGCCTGCAGATCGAACATCAGCTTGACGTGCTCCTCGAACGAATCGGGCACCCCGGGCGGCGCTTCGGGCAGTTCCCTCACTTCGCCGCTCGTGTTGCGCGCCTCGATCCTCTGGATGCGGCGCTCGATCTCGCGAATGTTCTCGAGGTAGCGATCGAGCCGTTGCCGGTCTGAGGACCCGAGCCCCTTCTGCATGTAAGCCACTCTGCCCGCGATCCAATCGAGAATGCTGCGATTGGTCTGACGGCGAGCCGCCCGCTCCGCAACGCTGCCGCCCGCGCCGAACAGCATGTCGAAAGCCACGCGCGGATCGCGAATCACGGGAAGTGGCTCGGTGGGTCCGGCCCAGCTGATCGTATCGGTGTAGACGCAGGTGTAGCCGTACGCGCAGCCACCGGCCTGATCGATGTTCTCGATACAGAGCTGCATCGACGGGATGGGCGTGTCCTGGCCGAAACGCTGCGCGTAGATCTGGTCCAGCGAAGTGCCCACGTAAACGTCCGAACCTTCGGTCTGCTTGGGATGCGCCTGCGTGAGGAACACGGCGCTGGAGCGGAAGTGGTCGCCGCCGATTTCCTTCGGCTCGAACGCCTCCGCCATGCGCACGTCGGTGTTGCTCACGATCGTCAGGTAGTCGCGGAACGACTCGAGCGGAGCCAGCGCACTCGGACTCAAGTCGAAATCACGACCGACCGCCGCCGGCGCCCACAAGTTCCGCGTGGCGCCCAGCGCGTTGCAACCTGCCGCGCCGTGTACCATCTCGATGCAGACGAGCCGCGGCCGGTCGATCACGCTCGACCGCCACAACCGACCCGCGGGAACCATCGCATCCAGGAACGGCAACGCCACCGTCGCGCCCATGCCGCGAATAAACGTGCGACGAGGAAGGTGTTTCCCTGTGAGGAAATCCATGGCGGTCTCCTGGATCGAGATGTCGGCGTTCTCTTTGAGTCGAAAGTTGAAAGTCGAAAGTTGAAAGTCCCAGCCCCCCACTCGGGGTTACTTTCGACTTTGACTTTTGACTTTCGACTTCTGTCGTTCCTACCGCGCTCCCTGTTCGACCACATCCTCGCGTTTCATCTGGAACGCGTCACTCTTGACGACACCCAAGATGAAGCTCGAGACGCGGAAATCGTTGGCTTCCGCTGCGCGCGCGATCTGCCGGATCGTCGGCTTGTCGTAGTACTCCACCCGCCGGCCCAGCCCGTACGCCATCAGGTTCTCCGTGAACGTCCGGATCAAGGGCGTCGGCCGCTTCAGCAGCGCCACCCGCAGGCCCTCCGGGCTCGTGATCTCCGTCCCGTCGTACAACTGCCCGCGCGTGTCCAGCGGCATGTTGTTCTCCCGGATCCGCCACTTCCCCGTCACGTCGAAATTGTCCAGCGCCAATCCGATCGGGTCCATGAACTGGTGGCAGGCATTGCACACCGGGTTCGCGCGGTGCTGCTCCATCCGCTCCCGCGTCGTCAGGAACCGTCCGTCCTTCGACCCTTCCGTCTCCTCCAGGTCCGGCACGCCCGGCGGCGGCGGTGGCGGCGGCGTCCCCAGCAGCACCTCCATCACCCACTTCCCGCGCAGCACCGGCGACGTCCGCCCCGCGTGCGACGTCAGCGTCAGGATGCTGCCGTGGCCCAACAGCCCTTTCCGCCGGTCGTCCGGGTAGCTCACCCGCCGGAACTCCGGCCCCGTCACGTCCTGGATGCCGTAGTGGCGTGCCAACCGCTCGTTCACGAACGTGTAGTCCGCGCTGAACAGCTCCAGCACGCTCCGGTCTTCCTTCACCAGGTTGTAGAAGAACAGCTCCGTCTCGCGCCGCATCCCGTCCGCGAGCTGCTGGTCGAAGTCCGGGAACCAGAACGCGTCCGGGTGCACCTTGTCCAGGTCCTGCAGCCGCAGCCACTGCGCCGCGAAGCGTGTGCCCAGCGCCTCCGCCCGCGCATCCCCCAGCATCCGCTTCACCTGCTTCTCCAGCACCCCTTCGTTCGACAGCTTGCCCTGCCGCGCCAGCCCGATCAGCTCCTCGTCCGGCGGCGTCCCCCACAGGAAGAAGGACAGCCGCGACGCCAACGCGAGATCGGTGATGCGGTAGATCTCGCCCGGCTTGGCGGTGCCGCCGGCCGGAGGCTCGTAGCGGAACACGAAGTCGGGGCTCGCGAGCATCGCCTGGATCGCCGTACGGACGCCGATCTCGAAGTCGCCATCCGCGGCGCCTTCCCCGTAGAACACCAGCAACTGGTCGATCTCATCCGACGCAACGGGGCGGCGGTAGGCTTCGGCCGACAGACGCGAGACGATCTCCCTCGCGCAGGGACGCTGTTCCGCCGGCGCCGTGGGCCTGCAGCTGAAGATCTTGCGGCGGCTCGGCGTCTCCGACACGCCCGTCACCCTGTACGGCCCGCCGACGACCAGCTCCTTCAGGTGGGGCGGCGATGTGATTCCGTAGCCGCCCGACCCGATCTGACGATCGGTGAGCGACCATTCATGAGGAGAGGTCAGATCCTCGATCGGTCCCTCGGTCTTCCTGATGAATGCGGCCGACACCTTTTGCGGACCGGCGCGCACGAAGATCGGCTCCGTCTCCATGTTCACGCCGTTGGGATCCGACACGTCCATCCACTGGTCCATCTGAACGAGCGCGGCCCGCTCGCCGTTGATGGCGATCTCGAGCTGCTCGAACCTCATGGTGCTCCCGTAGTAACCGCCCGTCGTCGTGTGGTCGAACGCGAGCCGGAAGACGTACTCGCCGTCAGCCGGGAAATTGTGCACGACGGTGATGCCGCCGCGCGTTCCCATGGGTGCGCCTTCGACGCGATCCCACTGCGAGAAGTAGCCGGGCTTCTCGTACGTCTTTTCGCTGGGTGTGGCGCGACGGTCGCCGATCGCCAATCGGCTGATCTGGCTGGCCCCGTTCAGGTAGGCGTCCAGCAGCGTCGGCGACAGCATCTGCACGTCAGCGATGTTGTCGAAGTTGGCGCTCTTGGTGTCGAGCGGGAGGTAGTCGCCGGCGCGGACGTCGAGCGCGAGCACCTCGCGGATGGACTGTTCGTATTCGGCGCGATTGAGGCGCTGGAACGTGCGGTTGCCCGGGTTCGGCGCGGCCGCGACCGATTCATCGATCATGCGCTCGAGCGTTTCGACGAGCGCCTGCATCGTATCGCCGCCCGGCCGGGGGATCCCCGGCGGGGGCATCATCCCGGC
>JBOGIR010000603.1:0-23972 GCA_050742335.1 Vicinamibacterales bacterium
CTATGTGTACTCCCCTGATGTGGACCCGTCATCGGCCGTTTTTGATACGCCTCCGGTGCCCGAGGGGAAGCTCGACACGATGGTCGCCGCGATCAATCGCACGATGAAGGATGAAATGGCGCGCGACCCGCGCATCGTCGTCTTCGGCGAGGACGTCGCGGACGCCAGCCGGGAAGAGGTGCTGGCGACCGTGGCCGGCAAGGGAGGCGTGTTCAAGGTGACGCACGGGCTGCAGCGGTTGTATGGCAGCGAGCGCGTCTTCAACTCGCCGCTGGCGGAGGCGAACATCATCGGCCGCGCCGTCGGGATGTCGCTCCGGGGCCTCAGGCCCGTCGTCGAGATCCAGTTCTTCGACTACATCTGGCCGGCGTTCATGCAGATTCGCGACGAGATGGCGATGATGCGGTACCGGTCGAGCAACAACTGGTCGTGCCCGATGGTGATCCGCGTGCCGATTGGCGGCTACCTGCGGGGCGGAGCGCCGTACCACAGTCAGTCAGGCGTGGCGATCTTCGCGCACTCGCCTGGAATTCGAATCGCGTTTCCGTCGAACGCGCTCGACGCCTCGGGGCTGCTGCGCACGGCCATCCGCTGTGACGACCCGGTATTGTTTCTCGAACACAAGCATCTCTATCGTCAGCCGTACAACAAGAGTGCGTATCCGGGTCCCGATTACATGGTGCCGTTCGGGAAGGCGGCCGTCGCTCGCGACGGCACCGACGCCGTCGTGTTCACCTGGGGCGCTCTGGTGCATCGATCGCTGCTGGCCGCCGCCCAGGCAGAGCGCGATGGCCTCAGTGTGGCCGTCGTCGATCTGCGCACGATCATCCCCTACGACTGGGAGACGATTGCCGCCTACACGCGGAAGACCAGCCGTGTCGTCGTGGCGTACGAAGACCAGCTCACGTGTGGGTTCGGCGCCGAAATTGCGGCGCGCATCGCGCAGGAGCTGTTCGAGCATCTCGATGCGCCCGTGACGCGCGTCGCCGCGCTCGATTGTCCGGTGGCCTATGCGCCGGTGCTCGAGGAGAAGATCCTGCCGAATACCGCCGACGTCCTCGAGGCCATCCGCACGCTTGCGGCATATTGACAACTGCGATGGGCCGCGTCTTCGCGGTGGTCGTTCTGATGCTCGCGTTCCTGAGTACGAGGGCCGACGCCAGGCTGACCGTCGAGGTCCTGCGCTCGGTTGGCGGTCTTCCCCCGGACATCGTCGGTCTCTTCGAGGAGCCGCTCAGTTTTCAGCAGACGCCCGGCGGCCCCTATTACGTATTCGATCGCCGCGGTCATACGGTGTACGCCGTGGATTCGGACAGGAAGGCGGCGATCAAGCTGGTGGAGATCGGGCCAGAGCTGGGCCGCATCCTTCAGCCGCGCGGCTTCGATACGTCGCCGACCGGATCGTTTGTCGTGGCCGACGCGCCGGGCGGTGTCGAGCGGATACAGATCTTCGGCGGCGGCGGACTGCGGCGTGGCGGCTTCATGCTCCCCGCACGCCAGCGAACCGCGTCGATTGCGGTCGGTCCGCTCGTGCTGAGCGGCATTGCCTCGATTCAGTTTACCGAACTCAGTGTGTTGATCAGCCAGCCCGAGAGCGGGACGCTGTTCACGGAGTACTCCTCGTCGGGCTACGCGTTCCGCAGCTTCGGCAGATTGCGCGCTACCGGGCACGAGCAGGACCGCGACGTACATCTGGCGCTCAATGTGGGGCTTCCGCTGGTCGATCCGACCGGCGGCTATTTCTATGTGTTTCTGGCTGGCCTCCCGATGTTCCAGAAGTACGACGACAGCGGCCGGCTGCTCTACGAACGGCACATTGAAGGGCCAGAGATCGACAGGTACCTGGCGGCACTGCCGACTCGCTGGCCCACCAGACGCGTTGAGGACCGCGAGCTGCCGCTCGTGGCGCCTGCCGTGCGCGCCGCCGCCGCCGACGGCCGCGGGCACCTGTGGATTTCACTGACCGAGCCGTACACGTACGTGTACGACGCGCAGGGGGACAAGAGCCGCGCCGTTCAGTTCCGGGCCGCGGGCACAATCAGCCCGACGAGTCTCTTCTTCACAAGGGATGGCCGGCTCCTCGTGACGCCGGGGTACTACGAGTTCAACCCGAACCGCTGACGGCCCCGTTCATGGTTCAGCGTGCATCGTGCAAGGTGCGAGTACAGGGTGCAACGTGCACGGTGCACGTTGCACCTGCACGCTGAACCGTCATGCTGTCGGCACAACACCTCACGCGTCGCTTCGGCAGTCGCGTGGCCGTTGACGACGTCTCTTTCGACCTCGCGCCCGGCGAGATCTTTGCGCTGCTCGGTCCGAACGGCGCCGGCAAGACGACGACGCTCAGGATGCTCGCCGGTTTGATCGAGCCCTCGTCTGGATGTGTCAGGATCGGCGCCGAGACGCTCTCACGGCACAACGCCTCACGGCTGCGTGGTCGCATCGGGTTCCTGACCGAGATGCCGGGCCTCTGGGATCGTCTGACGGTCCGGCGGAATCTGCTCGTGTACGCGCAGCTTCATGGGTTGTCGAGGCCGGGCGCCGCCGTCGGCGAGGCGCTCGACCTGCTCGACATCCGCGATCGGGCGGACGATCCCACCGCCCAGCTCTCGAAAGGACTCCGTCAGCGCGTCGCGCTCGCGCGCGCGCTGCTGCACCGGCCCGCCATCGTCCTGCTCGACGAGCCGACAGCCGGCCTCGATCCCGAGAGCGCACGCGAGGTGCGTGAGCTGGTGCTGCGCCTGCGAACCGAGCGGCGGACGATCGTGCTCTCGACGCACAACCTGGACGAGGTGGAGCGCCTCGCCGACCGGGTGGCGGTCTTGCGCACGCGCCTGGTGGCGGTGGACACGCCGGCCGCGCTGCGGGTGCAACTGTTTGGCGCGCGCGTTCGCGTCGTGCTCGTGCAACCAGGGGCGTCGTTCATCAACGTCCTCGAGAAGGCCGGGTTCGCCGACGTCCGGACAGACGGCGAAACGCTGTCGATTGGCGTGGACGATGCTGCTGCCGATACACCGCTGATCGTGAGGCGCCTCGTTGAGGCAGGTGCGAGTGTCGTGACGGTGGTTCCCGAACAGCCCTCACTCGAAGAGGTGTACCTGCGGCTGCTGCAGGAGGACGCTGCGTCCGGAGCGTTGCGCGCATGATGCGAGCAGTTGCCCTCCTCCGCAAAGAGCTGGCCGATCTTCGTCAGAATCGGGCGTTGTTTTTGCCGGCTCTGCTCACAGGGATCGTGTCGATCCTCCTGCCGTTCTTCGTGGCCATCATCGTTCCGGCCGTCGCCGGCGAACGGCTGTCGGACTCGAGCGATTTCGACATCGCGCTCCAGCTGTATCGCGATCAGCCGGCGCTCAGGAACCTCGACCCCGAGGGCGCGGTCCAGGCGTGGATCTTCCAGCAGTTTCTCGTGATGCTGGTGCTGACGCCCGTTGCGGGGTCCATGTCGGTTGCCGCCCACAGCGTGATTGGAGAGAAACAGGCGCGCACGCTCGAGCCGCTGCTCGCGACACCACTCACGACATTCGAGCTGCTGGCCGCAAAGGTTCTCGGCGCGTTGGTGCCGGCGCTGGCGCTGACGCTTGCCTGCTTTGCCGCGTATCTGGCCGGCGTAGTCGTCTTTGCGCAATCGGGCGTCTATCGAGTCTTGCTCTTGCCCGCGTCCCTCGGAATCATCTTCATCCTCGGACCGCTCGCCGCGCTGGCGGCGCTGCAACTGGCAGTCTGCGTCTCGTCGCGCGTGAACGACGTGCGGAGCGCCCAGCAGGTCGGCGCGCTCATCGTGTTGCCCATCGCAGCGGCGCTCGTCCTGCAGCTCAGCGGCAGCTTCCAGCTGACGGGTCCGGTCATCACGTCCATCGCGCTGGCGCTCGCAGCCGTCAATGCCGGCCTGATGCTGCTCGGGATTGTTCTGTTCGACAGGGAATCGATCCTGACGCGGTGGAAGTAGCGTGCCTTTACCGGAAGATTCAACTAAAGCTAAGATGCGATCGCTTTACTTGTCGTCGCAATAGCGAAACTCGCTTTACTTAGCGGAGGATCCCCTAATTTGAAAAGGGCCGCCACAGGCACCTACGAGACGACCACCGTCACGGGAGAGGCGGTGCCGGCGTTCGTGCCCCACCCGCTGCCGCCAAAGCCGCCCCTTGATCTGAACGGACAGGTTCGCGAAAACCTCGACCGAGCGCTGCTCGCGCTGGGCCGGTTAGACGGCGTTTCGAGCCTCCTGCCCGACGTCCATCTATTCCTGTACACCTACGTCCGCAAGGAAGCCGTGCTTTCATCGCAGATCGAGGGCACCCAGTCCACGCTGTCGGACCTGCTGCTGTTCGAGCTGAAGGAAGCGCCGGGTGTCCCGTTGGACGATGTGGTCGAGGTGTCGAACTACGTGCGCGCCATGGAGCATGGCCTGCGGCGCCTTCGCGGCGGGTTTCCGATCAGCAACCGGCTCATCCGAGAACTCCACGACGTCCTGCTTTCGCGGGGCCGCGGCGCCGGCAAGGCGCCTGGCGAGTTCCGGCGCAGCCAGAACTGGATTGGCGGCACGCGCCCGGGGAACGCGCGCTTCGTCCCTCCACCGCCGCAGCATGTGCAGGACGCAATGAGCGCCCTCGAACGCTTTCTCCACGACCGAGGCACGCCGGCGTCCCCCCTCGTGAAGGCCGGACTCTCGCACGTGCAATTCGAGACCATTCACCCGTTCCTCGACGGCAACGGGCGCGTCGGCCGACTGCTCATCACGCTCCTGCTGTGCGCCAAGAGCATCCTGCGCGAGCCTCTGCTCTACCTGAGTCTGTACTTCAAACGCCACCGGGCGCGGTACTACGAGCTGCTCGACACCGTCCGGCGTGACGGCGACTGGGAAGCCTGGATGGCCTTCTTTGCCGAAGGCGTGACCGAAACGGCCGAGGGCGCCGTTGCAACCGCGCGGCAACTTGTGGAGATCGCTGAGCGCGACCGGGAGAAGATTGAGCGCCTGGGTCGCCGCGCGGGCTCGGGAGAAACCGTCCACCGGTCTCTCCAGAGCATGCCGCTCTGCACGATCCCCCGCCTGGCCAGGCGGACGAAGCTCACTCTTCCCACCGTCGTCAAGGCGCTCGACGTACTGGCCGACCTCGGCATCGTACGTGAGATCACGGGCAAGAAGCGGCACCGCGTCTATCACTATGACGGTTACATGGACGTCCTCAACCAAGGGACGGAGCCGCTGTAAGGCTCGCAACCGCGGTCCTCAACTGGACTTCTGCGCTCAGGTACGACCGATATTCCTCCGTGTCTCTGTGTCTCCGTGGCCTGTAGGAGCGACCGGCGCCACGCTCCCGGGTAGCGCTTGCACCCACCTGCCCTCACCCACCACACTCAGGAAAGATGCTGATCCACTCGGTGGCCGTTCTGGGCGCCGGGACGATGGGCGCGCAGATAGCGGCGCATTTTGCGAACGCAGGCGTCCCCTCGCTCCTCCTCGATGTGACGGCCGACGCGGCCAGGCAAGGGCTGGAGCGGGCGCGCACGCTCAGGCCCGACCCGTTCTTCACACCCGACACGTGGAAGCTGATCACAACCGGCGGCTTCGAGACCGACCTGGGCCGCATCCGCGCGTCCGACTGGATCATCGAAGCCGTTGTCGAACTGCTCGAGATCAAGCGCGGGCTGCTCGAAACAGTGGACCGCGCGCGGCGCACCGGATCGATCGTCAGCTCCAACACGTCGGGCATCCCGATTGCCGCGCTGGCCGAGGGGCGCAGCGACGACTTCCGGCAGCACTGGCTCGGCACGCACTTCTTCAATCCTCCGCGGTATCTCCATCTTCTCGAAGTGATCCCCACTTCGGAGACCAAGCGCGAGATCGTCGACACCGTGAGCCACTTCGCCGATCACCGGCTCGGCAAGGGCGTCGTCATTGCCAGGGATTCGCCAAACTTCATTGGCAATCACGTCGGCCTCTACGGTTTCATGCGCATCCTCGCCAGGGTGGCCGCGGGCGAGTACACGATCGAAGAAGTGGACGCCATCACGGGCCCACCGCTCGGCCGCCCGAAGAGCGCCACGTTCCGCACGATGGACATCGCCGGTCTCGACGTCCTCGGCCACGTGGTCGGCAACCTGCGCAGCCGGCTCGGCGACGTGCCCGGAGCCGACGTCTGGTCGCTCCCGCCGTTTGTCGCGGCGATGCTCGAGCGCGGCTTGACGGGCGAGAAGGCCGGCCAGGGCTTCTACAAGCGCGAGAAACAGGCGGGACGCGAGTCGAAGATCCTCACGCTCGACCCCGCCACGCTCACGTATCGCGAGCGGCAGCCGCCGCGACTGGGATCTCTCGACGCAGCAGCTTCCATTGCGGATGTGCGCGAGCGCGTGCGCAGGTTGTTCACCGCGTCCGACGAAGTTGGCCGCTTTCTTCGCGACACGCTCGCCCCTCTGCTCGTCTACGCGGCGAGCGTCGCGCCGGCCATCGCGCACTCGCCCGACGACGTCGATCGGGTGATGCGGTGGGGCTTTGGGTGGGAGCTTGGTCCATTCGAATTGATCGACGCAATCGGCATCCAGCAGGTCCTGGACGCGGTTCGCGACACGAGTCCCAAGCTGCTGCAGGGTCCGGGTAGTGCCGCTCTCCACGGTCCGGCTAAAGCCGGACACTACGTGCAAGAGAAGGAGGGTGGCCACGACGGACCGGAAACAATCCCGCCGCTGCTCGAAGCAGCGCTGAAGAGTGGCCGTCAGACGCTGCGCGACGGTGAGCTTCCACGGGCCGCCCCCGACCTGCACATTCTGCGCGCCGCGAAAGAGCGCTCCGGCGTCGTTCGAAAGAACGCAGGCGCCAGCCTCGTGGACCTTGGCGACGGCGTTCTCTGCGTCGAATTCCACTCGAAGATGAACATCGTCGGCGGCGACACAATCGAGATGCTGCAGGCCGGCGCGCGCGAGGCGGCCCGCAATTTTGCGGCGCTCGTCATCGGCAATGAAGCGCCCAATTTCTCCGCTGGTGCGAACCTGATGCTGCTGCTTCTGGAGGCACAGGACGAGAACTGGGAAGACATCGATACGGCGGTGCGTGCGTTTCAGAAGGCAAACCTGGCGCTGCGCTATGCAGACGTGCCGGTTGTCGTGGCGCCCGCGGGCCTCACGCTGGGGGGCGGGTGCGAAATGTCCCTCCACGGCGACCGCGTTCAGGCGGCAGCCGAGACGTACATGGGGCTCGTCGAAGTCGGTGTCGGACTGATTCCAGCCGCCGGCGGGACCAAAGAGGTGGTCGCGAGGGCGATGGAAGGGATGCCACCAGGCACCACCGATTATCTGCCTCCGCTTCAGCGCGCGTTCGAGACGATCGCGTTTGCCAAGGTGTCGTCCTCCGGGCCGGACGCCGAACGGCTGGGGTATCTCCGGCCGGTCGACGCCTTCACCATGAACATCGAGCGTTTGCTCACCGACGCGAAGGCACGGGCCCTGCAGCGAGCCAGAGAGGGTTACCAGCCACCGCCACCACGCACAGCCGTGCCGGTGGGCGGCGACACTGTGCTGGCGCCGCTGAAGCTGGGCATCCACCTCGCCTGGCGAGCCGGTCGAATCAGTGATTACGACGCGCTCATCGGGCGCAAACTTGCGACCGTCATGGCGGGCGGGATGTTGCCACACACGTCGACCATCACCGAACAGGAGCTGCTCGACCTCGAACGCGAGGCCTTTCTGAGCCTGCTCGGCGAGCGAAGGACGCTGGAACGGATCCAGCACATGTTGAAGACCGGGAAGGCGTTGAGGAACTAGGGATCCGGGATTGGGGTCGGAACGATGAAGATCATTGACCGCGGGGGGGGAACGCCCGTCGTCGTGATCCCTGGCGCACAGGGTCGATGGGAATGGATGAAGCCAGCGATCGATGCACTGGGGCAGCGATGCCGCGTGATCACGTTCTCGCTGGCCGACGAACCTTCGTGTGGCGCACCGTTCGATGCCGGGCGCGGGTTCTGGTGTTATGTGGACCAGGTGCGCGACGCGCTCGATGCCGCAGGCATACAGCGCGCCGCCATTTGTGGAGTGTCCTATGGCGGTCTGATTGCGGCGGCGTTTGCCGCGCGTCATCCTCGCCGGGCCGCCTCGCTCGTGCTGGTGTCGGCGCTGCCGCCCTCCTGGAAACCCGATCGACGGGCGACGTGGTACTTGCGGGCGCCACGGCTACTGACACCGCTGTTTCTTATCGCATCGCTGCGGCTGTACCTGGAAATTGCCGCCGCGAATCCGGGCTTCGGACGCGGGATGGCCGCTGCGCTTCGCCACGCCTGGCGCGTCGTCACTCACATGTTGTCGCCGCGCCGAATGGCTCGGCGTGTCCAGCTGCTCGCGTCGCTGAACCTTCAGGAGGAGCTGTCCCACGTGAAGCTGCCCACCCTTGTCGTAACCGGCGAGCCGGGGCTGGATCGTGTCGTGCCGGTGCACGCCACACACGAGTACGCGCGCATGTGGCCGCAGGCGCGGATCGAGATCCTCGCGCACAGCGGACATCTGGGACTGATTACACGACCCGACGCGTTTGCCGCGCTCGTCGTTCCGTTTGCCGAGCTGGCCGATCGCGAAGCCCCGCTGCGGAGGCATGTTGGATGATGAGGGTGGGACTGGAGGACTTCTCATGCACGAAGCCGTAATCGTCTCCGCCGCGCGCACCGCTGTTGGCAAGGCGCCCAATGGGATGCTGCGAACGGTCCGACCGGACGAAATGGCCGCCGTCGTCATCGGCGACGTGCTCCGGCGGGCGCCGGGCATCGAGCCAGGTGACGTGGACGATGTGATTCTTGGATGCGCAATGCCGGAGGCGGAGCAAGGGTTGAACGTGGCACGCATCGCAAGCCTGCGCGCCGGCATACCGGTTGAAGCATCGGCCGTGACAATCAACCGGTTTTGTTCCTCCGGCCTCCAGTCGATTGCGTTTGCGGCCGAGCGCATCATGTGCGGGTTCGCGCAGACGGTCGTCGCGGGCGGCACCGAGTCGATGAGCATGGTGCCGATGGGCGGCAACAAGGTGTCGCCCAACCCGGCGCTCGTGGACAGCTATCCCGACGTGTATCTGAGCACCGGTCTGGTGGCCGAGAACCACGCGCGCGAAAGCCGGATCACGCGGGACGAACAGGACGCCTTCGCGCTCCGCAGTCACCAGCGCGCCCTCGCGGCCATCGACGCCGGCCGCTTTGCCGACGAAATCGCGCCATTGACGTTCCGCGTGGCGGCGCAGACGAACGGCTCCGGGACGCGCGAGATTCGCGAGGTCACCTTCAGTCAGGACGAGGGGCCGCGCCGGGACACATCCCCTGAAGCGCTCGCGACGCTCCGCCCCGCGTTCCACGCAACCGGCACCGTCACCGCGGGAAACTCGTCCCAGACCAGCGACGGCGCCGCCGCCGTTCTCGTCACGTCCGCCGCGCTCGCAAGGGAACGCGGTCTTCAGCCGCTCGCCCGCTTCGTCGGCTTCGCCACGGCGGGCGTGCGGCCCGAGCTGTTCGGCCTCGGTCCCGTGCCGGCAATTCGAAAGGCTCTGAAGCTCTCGGGGCTGTCGCTCGACGACATCGGCCTGGTGGAGCTGAACGAGGCCTTTGCCGCCCAGGTGCTCGCCTGCCTGCGCGAGCTGCCGATCGATCCGGATCGATTGAACGTCAACGGGGGCGCCATCGCGCTCGGTCATCCACTCGGATGCACGGGTGCGAAGCTGACCACGACGCTTCTCAACGAAATGAAGCGGCGACACGTGCGCTACGGGATGGTGACCATGTGTATCGGCGGCGGCATGGGGGCAGCGGGAATCTTCGAACGGTTGTAGGGTTGGGCGACATGGAGATCGCGATGACACGAGGGGGCGCATGGCTGTTCGAGGAGACGGCCGAGTCCGAGATCTTCACCCCTGAAAAGCTGTCCGACGAACACCGCCTGATCGCCCGAACCACCGATGAGTTCATCGATTCGGAGGTGCTGCCCAGTCTCGAGCGGCTCGAGGCGAAGGACTGGGGGCTGGCGCGGTCGCTGATCCGGCGCGCCGGCGATCTCGGCCTGCTCGGTATCGACGTCCCCGAAAAGTACGGCGGCCTCGACCTCGACAAGATTACCTCGCTCATCGTCGCCGAACGGATCGCAAGGGCCGCCTCGTTTGCCTCGTCGTATGGCGCGCAGACCAGCCTCTGCATCATGCCGATCGTGCTCTTCGGCACCGACGCCCAGAAAGAGCAATACCTGCCGAAGCTCGTGTCGGGCGAGTTCGTCGGGGCGTATGCGCTGAGCGAGGCGGGCTCCGGATCCGACGCGCTGTCGGCGAAAACGCGCGCGACTCGTGGTCCCGATGGCGTCTGGCGGCTCGACGGCGAGAAGATGTGGATCACCAACGGCGGCTTTGCCGACGTGATCATCGTGTTTGCACAGGTCGACGAGCACCTCACCGCCTTCATCGTCGAGAAGAGCTTCCCGGGCGTGAGCGCGGGCCGCGAAGAGCACAAGATGGGCCTGCACGGGTCGTCGACCACCTCGATTCTGCTGCAGGACGCCCGCGTGCCCGCCGGCCATGTCCTCGGCGAGATCGGGAAGGGTCACAAGGTCGCGTTGAACACGCTGAATTTCGGCCGTTTCAAGCTTGGCGCGGTGGGCGTCGGGGGCTGCCGCGCGGCAATTGGCGCGTCAGCCACGTACGCGGCGCAGCGCCGGCAGTTCGGGCGGCCGATCGCCAGCTTCGGAGCCATCAAGCACAAGCTCGGCGAGATGACGGCACGGACCTACGCGAGTGAAAGCCTCGTCTACCGCACGGGCGGGCTCATCGAGGCGGCGCTGGCTAGCCTGCCTTCGAGCACCGGTCACGAGGGCGCCGCCGTGGCGCAGGCGTTCGAGGAGTATGCCGTCGAAGCGTCGATCGTCAAGGTGAGCGGCACCGAAACGCTCGACTATGCGCTCGACGAGAACGTGCAGATTCACGGCGGCAATGGCTTCGTGAAGGACTACAGCGCCGAGCGGTACTACCGCGATGCCCGCGTGAACCGCATCTTCGAGGGCACCAACGAGATCAACCGCCTGCTGATCCCCGGGATGTTGATCCGTCGGGCGCTCAAGGGCGAACTGCCGCTCGTGGCCGCCGCCAGACAGCTTCAGGACGATCTCTTGACCGCCGCGATGCCCGTCGGACACTTGGGTGACCAACGTCCGCTCGACGAGGAAGCACGTCTCGTGTCAGCCTTCAAGAAGATCGCGGTCATGGTTGTGGGGACCGCCATGCAGACCTACGGGCAGACGCTCAACGACGAGCAGGAAGTGCTCGGCTATGCGGCCGACATCATGATTGAGACGTACGCGGCCGAAAGCGCGGTCGCGCGCGCGCGCGCCGCGGCGGCGGCTGGTCGCGAGCGGATCGATCTCCACGAGGCTGCCGTACGGTGCTTCGTCACTGACGCGGCGCAGCGCGTCGAATACGCGGCCCGCAGCGCGTTGGCCGCCATGGCCGAAGGGGACGCGCTGCGGACGCTGATGGCGGCCTTGCGCCGCATACTGAAGGTGACGCCCCTGAACACCGTGGAGCTGCGGCGACGGCTGGCAGACGCCACGGTCGAACAGGGGCGGTATATTTTTGATTGATGACTCGACGCCTTGTAACCATCGTGCTGGTGCTCGCCGCGATTCCGGCATGCTCGTCTGGACCCTCGGCCCCCGACGAGGCCGCCTACGCAAGTCAGCTCGCGGCGGCGCGCACGGCGAAGGACCAGAATTTCCGTGAATCGCCCGATTCGCCCGTGCCCGGCGACAAGCGGGACGCCCTGCTGCCACTGCGCTACTTCCCCGTCGATCCGCGTTACTCGGTGCCGGCCGCGCTGACGTTGTCGGGCGATCGTCCCGTGTTCGAGATGCCGACCTCGACCGGCGCGCTGCGCAAGATGCAGCTCGTCGGCGTGCTCGAATTCACGCTCGAGGGGGAACGGCGCAGTCTCGGCGCGTTCGTCGAAGATGGCACCCGGCAGCTTACCAACCTGTTTGTCCCGTTTGCAGACCTGACCACCGGCATGGAGACGTACTCGGCGGGTCGCTACCTCGACATCCAGCCGACGAGCACCGGCTACTACACGGTCGACTTCAACCACGCCTACAACCCGTACTGCGCCTACAACGCCTCGTACGAGTGCCCGTTTCCTCCGCCTTCCAATCGCCTGAAGGTCGCGATTCGCGCCGGTGAAAGGGCGCCCGGCGCGTGACCTCGGCCCTTCAGGCCATCGTCTTCGATTTCGATGGGGTGATTGCCGATAGCGAGCCGCTTCACCTGCAGGCGTTTCAGAGAACGCTGCAAGACGAGGGACTGGAGCTGAGCGCGCGCGACTATTACGCCCGCTATCTCGGCTACGACGACGCAGGACTGTTCCAGGCGCTGGCGCGGGATCGCGAAATCGCAATGAGCCACGGCCAGATCGCCTCGCTCGTGGCCCGCAAGGCCAGCACGCTTCAGGACATGCTGCACGATGGCCAGGTGCTGTTCCCGGGGGCGTCGGATTTCATCCGCGCAGCGGCCACGGAAGTACCGATTGCGATCGCGTCAGGAGCGCTGAGGCACGAGATTCTCGAAATCCTCGAGGGGGCAGGTCTCGCCGATCTCTTTGCCGTGATCGTCGCAGCCGGCGACACGCCGCTCAGCAAGCCGTCCCCGGCTCCGTACCGCCTGGCATTCGAACAGTTGCGTCGCAGCATCGGCGGCGATCCCGCCCCCCAGCGGTGTGTGGCCATCGAAGACTCACGATGGGGACTCGAATCCGCGCGCGGCGCCGGGTTACGCTGTGTGGGCGTGGCCACGAGCTATCCGGCGGGGGAACTGGGCGGAGCAGAACTTGTCGTGGGCAGCCTCCTCCAGCTGACGGTGCCGATCCTGGATCGGCTCTGCGCGCAGCCCCTGGGGACCGAACCGGGGAGCCGGCATGCGTAGAGACCTCGCCGAGGCGCTCGTCGCGGCCGTCAACGCGCCGGGCCCCGACCTGGCTGACGCGGCGCTCGTCATCGCACGCCTCGAATATCCGCGGCTCGACTCGAGCGTGTACGTCGCGAGGCTCGATGCGATGGGCGAACGGGCGAGCAGGCACCTCGAGCGGCATCTGGACCAGACCGGCGACCGGGCGCTGTTCTCTCGAATCGAGCGATTCAATCAGTACCTGTTCGAGGACGAGCGGTTCGTCGGCAACCGCGACCGGTACGAGGATCCGCGCAACAGCTGTCTCAACGAAGTGCTCGATCGGCGCACGGGCATTCCGATCACGCTGTCCTTGATTTACATGGAGGTCGGACGTCGCGCCGGGCTTCGGGTCGACGGCGTGAACTTCCCCGGTCACTTTCTCGTGCGGGTTCAGGAGGAGGCGGGCGGAAGCCGCACGACCCGGCTGATCATCGATCCGTTCCATGCCGGGGCCCTGCTCTCCGAACAGGACTGCCGCCATCTGCTGCAGAAGCACGTCGGTCCCGAGATGGCCTTCAGCGCCTCACTGGTTGCGCCGGCCACTCGCGCCGAGATCGTCGTTCGGATGCTGCTCAACTTGAAACGGTTGTACGTCCACATGCGGTCGTTCCCACAGGCGCGGGATGCGACGGAGCTTCTGCTGGCCGTGACCCCGTCGGCATTGAGCGAACTCAGGGACCGGGGGCTGCTGGCCTTCCACCTCAACGACATGACCGGCGCGCTCCGCGACCTGCAGACCTACCTGCAGCTTACCGGCATTGGCGACGTCGACACAGAAGCTCGCGAGGAGCGGCAGCAGATCTGGGAGCACGTGAAGACGCTGCGACGCCGTATCGCGGGACTCAATTGAAGGCCACGCTCGACGGCGACCCCTCGCAATCCCCTGAACCAGGCAGAACAATCCCCTGAACCAGGCAGAAAGAGCCGCTCTCGTGCATAATCTTGTCGGCACGTATTAACAGGGACGTGGCGGCCTGACCGGGCTCAGCGGCCCCGTTCTTGCTGGCGTGCCAATGAGGAGGCTGATATGCCCCGAACGGTCCTGCTTGGCGTGGTTCTCGCCGCGATATGCATCAGCAGCTCGAATGCGGCACCCGCTCCACCCGATTTGGTCGGCGTGTACCGCTGCGACGGCATGAACCCGGACGGAACCGCCTACCGGGGCGTCGTTGAAATCGCAAAAGTGCGCGAGACTTTCCGCGTGCGATGGACACTGGACGATTCTGCGGTGATGGGAGTCGGTATCTACAGCAACGACGTGTTCGCAGTGAGCTACTTCGGCGGCGCCCCCGCGGTTGTCGTCTACAAGTCCGATGGGGCCCGGCTCGTCGGCCAGTGGACGATGGGTGGCATTGAGGGAGCCGTGTACAGCGAGACACTCACCAAGACGTCCTCAGAGGCGCCTCGCCTCGATCAACCTCGCCGGCAGGAACCGGGCCGGCAGGATCGGACCCGACCGACCAAGCCTGCGAGCGGCGGCATCCAGCTGTAGGAGGGTCCTCCACCGAATGCGGATTTCAGATTGCTCGAATGATGATTGTTGACGATGTCTGAATGACGATTGTCGAACTGATTGGCGATTGGAAGTGCGCCGGCAATCGACACCCCGTCGACAATCGAAAGTCGTCATTCGACAACAGTCGCCACTCGATCAATCTGAAATCTGCAATGGTGGGTGTGTATCACGTCAGACTGGCGATCTCCTGATACAGGTACGCCGACGCAATGACTCCGTTGTGGAAATTTCCGAGATCGAGCTTCTCGTTGGGCGCGTGCGCGTTCTCGTCCGGCAGGCCCACGCCGAACAGCACACTGGGAAGCCCCAGCTCCTCCTGAAACGTCGACACCACGGGGATGGAACCGCCCTCCCTGTTGAACACAGGCGGTCTGCCGAAGCCCTTCTCAATCGCGCGACCGGCGGCCCGGACGTACTTGTTGTCGAACTCGGTCATCCAGGGCTTTCCACCATGCATGCGGGTGACGTTCAGCTCGACGGTCTGCGGACAGGTCTCCCTCACGTGGCGCTCGAAGAGCTCCGCGATCCTGTTGGGATCCTGGTCCGGGACGAGCCGCATGCTGACCTTCGCCATGGCGACTGCCGGGAGGACGGTCTTTGCGCCCTCGCCCGTGAACCCGGACAGCAGTCCGTTCACCTCGAAGGTCGGCCGGGCCCACACACGCTCGAGCGTTGAATAGCCTCTCTCCCCGAACAGCCGCGGTGCGCCCAGTTCCTTCCGGTACTTCGTCTCGCTGAACGGCAGTTTCTTCCACTCTGCGCGCTCGGCGTCGCTCAACGGCCGCACATCGTCGTAGAAACCCGGAATCTTCACGCGTCCGCCCCGATCCTTCATCTGCGCCAGCAGCTGCGCGAGCACGAACGCCGGGTTGGCCACTGCGCCGCCAAACGAACCGGAATGCAGATCGGTCTTCGTTCCGCGAACGTCGATCTGGAAGTACACGAGTCCCCGAAGGCCGTAGCAGATGGACGGAATGCCCCGATCGAACATCGGCGAGTCGGAGATGACCACGACGTCGGCGGCAAGCTCCTGTTTGTGGGCGCGCACGAACTCGTCCAGATGCACGCTGCCGACTTCTTCCTCGCCCTCGATGAAGAACTTCATGTTGACGGGTAGTTCGCCCATGGTCTTCATGCAGGCTTCGACCGCCTTGATGTGCATGAACACCTGGCCTTTGTCGTCGGCCGCGCCGCGCGCGTAGATCTCTCCGTCGCGCACGTTGGCTTCGAACGGCGGGGTCGTCCACAGTTCGACGGGGTCGACCGGCTGCACGTCGTAATGGCCGTAGAAGAGGATCGTCGGCCTGCCCGGTGTCTGCAGCCACTCGCCGTACACGACGGGATTGCCGGGCGTTTCGATCAGCCGCACGTTCTGCATCCCCGCCTCCCGAATGGCATCGGCCGTCCATTCGCCGGCGCGACGGACGTCGGCGGCATGTTGGGGCAAAGCGCTGATGCTGGGAATAGCGAGGTACTGCTTCAGTTCGTCCACGTACTGGTCGCGGTGGACGTTGATGAAATCCAGGACTTGCTCCATACGTCCGAGTCTATACCGTTTGATGATTCGCCTCGGTGCCTCAGTGCCTCGGTGTGTCGTGATCATCACGTGAAGTGAATCTAGGGGTAATCCGCCGCAGCTCGAGTACGAGCGACAGCAGGACGTAATAGGCGGGAAAGAGGAACGACGCCCAGACGATCGATCTCGACACATTCGGCATCTGCCAGAGCATCACGACCATCAGGACGCCCCAGAGCGTGCCCAGCACAACAGTGAGCCTGCGGAACACCGGCGTGCGCGACGGATACACGTAGCGAATCGGCACGAACACCAAGGCAGACAACACCAGCAGGACGACGAGGTTCAGCTCCGGCGACCATCCAGCCACGTACAGATAGAACACCGCGATGTTCCAGTACGACGGAAACCCCGTGTAGAAATGGTCCGCCGTCTTCGCGTTGTCCGTGTTGAACCCGTATGCGCTCGCCAGGAGCATCGCGGCGACCGCCACGATCGACCACCGGTCGGGCACGAGCAGTGCGTGCCATACGAAGAACGCCGGCACGAACACGTACGTGATGTAGTCGACGATGTCGTCCAGCTTGGCGCCGTTGAATCGCGGAAGCCGTGAGGCGACATCCGCGCGCCGCGCAAGGATACCGTCAGTCGCGTCGATGACGACGGTCACGGCCAGCCAGAAGAACGCGTCGCGGTAGCGGTCGTAGAAGATGCGCGTGAGCGCGAGAAATCCACAGAGTGCGCTGCTTGCCGTGTAGAGGTGGACGAGCCAGGCGCCGACCACTTTCGTCAGAGTCGCCGGATGGCCGCCGGAAAGTCGCGCCAGACGGGCACGCCGCAGAAGTGTGACCCTTCGGTGCACCGGGGAGAGATCAGGCCGTTGCGGACGACGCACGGTGGACCGATGTACCTGCCGATGCGCGGGTGGATGGCGCGAACCTGCGAGATTTCGTCCATCGACGCGAGGTAGATCTCCTCCTGCGCGTTGAAACAGGTGCGGAGCGTCCACTTGTGCAACAGCGCCAGCAGCGACCCGGATTCGACGAAGCGAAGCGTCTTCGCATTCGGCAGCACGTACAACGCGAATTCGAGCGGCACCCCGAGCTCGAGCAGCCGGTTCTTGGCGGTCCACGCTTCGCGCATCGCACAGTCGTAGGCAGCCCGCGCCCGGGCGTTGGAGGCAATCAGTCTGGGCGTGATGTAGTCGGGCTGCAAGGTGTCGGCGAACGTCATGAGCGGACGCGACGCCGGAACCATGCGGTGCCGCTGGTCCTGCGAGTCGGCGGTGTGGCTCAAACGCTTCTCAAAGACGTACGTGACGTGATGCAGCGCGCGCATGAGCGGCGAGTGATACGACACGTTCAGGACGTCGAGCCGATAGCGGTTCTGAGCCGGGTTCAGCACCCGGTCCAACGCCTCCGCGTCGGTCATGTCGCCGGGATCGAGGCCGAAGACGGATCGCACCGCGTCGGCCACAATCGCTTCCGCCTCCATCGAACTGTCGCGAAGCCGCGACCAGCGGCCGTTCAGCCGAGCGTCGAACGCGGCGGCAAACCGATCGCCCGACGCCCGTGGCCTCGGGAACCGCGCCTCGGGGACGTCATCAACGCACACGGGGTCGAGCCCGATCTTGTCGAAGAAGAGCGGATCCCATGTCCTCACCAGGCGCACCATGTCGCCGACAACGGCGCGCGCCTCGTACGGCGCGTCGCCCGTGTTCACCATCCGCCACAACCGGTGCAGCACGATGCCGGACACGGTGTGCACCATCGACGTGAATGCGGCGATCGGCAGGACGTAGCGGGCGGTCTCGATCGCGCGTTTGTCCGCATCGCGTTCGATCCGCTTCAGCCGGTCCGGACTGGTGGTCGCCCGGACGTACCGCAGCTCTTTCAAAATCGCCAGCGCATCGTCTTTGAGAAGCGCCGACAGTTCTGCATACCGGTCCCATGCCCTCACGATCGCGGCTTCGTAGACATCCAGCGCGTCACCGGCAATCGGTGGTACGAAGGCGCGCGGCTCCTTCAGCCTGACGTAGCGCTGACTCGACTGCTCGGAGTTGTAGAACGGGTACGAGTGCAGAAACGTCCAGACGAACTGGCGCGAGACGTTCTCGAGCCCGAACTCGAAGTGCGCGTGCTGATACACCGTGTGGTGGCCGGCGTCGAACGTGAGCGTTCCGATCGTGTCGCGCTGGCTGTCGGTCACCTCGGCCGGGTCGATGACGCGCGGCGAGTAGCACGTGCGGGCGGCCGCTATCGCGCCGTCAAACGGGGTCGCGGGTGCACTTCGGAGGGTGACGACGGGTGATCCGGTGGAGAGCACGAACCTCCCTCAATCTTTGTCGGGGGCGTGAAAGCGCGAGTACTCGTCGAGGTAGGTCAGCGACTGCATCGACGTCATACGATCCAGGAAGAGCACGCCGTCGAGATGATCCGTTTCGTGCTGGACGACTCGTGCCGGGAAGTCTCTCAAGCGCAGCTCGATCGCACGTCCTTCACGATCGAGCGCCCTCACCGTGACGTCGGTCAGACGCAGCACGAGACCGCGAATGTCCGGGATGCTCAGGCAGCCCTCCCATCCCTCCTCGCGTGTGGTCACGTTGGGCACAATCTCGGGATTGACGATCACCGACGCGGCCGTCTTGTAGTCGGGGTCGTCAGCCAGCAGCGCCACGAACAGGCGCAGGCTTTCGTGCACCTGCGGCGCGGCGAGTCCCACACCGTTGTACTCGCGCATCGTGTCGATCATGTCGTCGATGAGCATCTGCACGCGTGGGCTTCGGAAGTCGCCCTTCTCGAGCGGCCGGCCCCGCTGCCGCAGCACCGGATGGCCCATATGCGCGACTTTCAGTATCGACATGAACGAGACTCATGCAATCGTGACTTCCTTGGCGAGATACACGTCCTGAATGGCGTTGAGCAGCGCGACCCCTTCCTTCATCGGCCGCTGAAACGCCTTCCTGCCCGAAATCAAGCCGGTGCCGCCCGCCCGCTTGTTGATGACGGCGGTCTTCACGGCCTCCTTCATGTCGCTCTCGCCAGCCGACGCACCGCCCGAGTTGATCAGCCCGGCACGCCCCATGTAGCAGCCAGCCAGCTGATAGCGCGTCATGTCGATGGGGTTGTCCGAACTGAGCTGCGTATAGACCGCTTTGTGCGTCTTGCCGAACTTGAGCGCGTCGAACCCGGACAGATTCGTTTCGGGCAGCTTCTGCTTGATGATGTCCGCCTCGATCGTCACCCCCAGGTGATTGGCCTGGCCGGTCAGGTCGGCGGCCAGGTGGTAGTCGGCCTCCTTGGTCTTGAACGCGGAGTTTCGCAGGTAGCACCAGAGCACGGTGAACATCCCGAGCTCGTGCGCCTGCTGGAACATCTCGGTGATCTCCTGCAGCTGGCGTTTCGATTCCGGCGACCCGAAGTAGATCGTCGCGCCTACACCAGCGGCCCCCAGGTCGAACGCCTGCTTGACGCCGGCGAAGCGGATCTGATCGTACGCGTTCGGGTAGGAGATGAACTCGTTGTGATTGACCTTGAGGATGAACGGAATCCTGTGTGCGTACCGTCGAGCCGCCGCCCCGAGCACCCCGAGCGTCGAGGCGACCGCGTTGCAGCCGCCTTCGATCGCCAGCTTCACGATGTTCTCGGGATCGAAGTAGTCGGGATTCGGCGCAAACGACGCGCCGGCTGAATGCTCGATGCCCTGATCGACCGGCAGAATCGAGACGTACCCGGTGCCGCTCAGCCGGCCACTGTGGAACAGCCGCTGCAAGGCGCCCAACACGCGCACGTGGCGATCGGAGAGCGCATGCACGCGGTCGACGAAATCCGGACCCGGAAGATGGAGACGTTCCTTCGGGATCGTCCGGCACTGATGCTCGAGCAGACCGGCATCCTCGCCCAGGATCGCCTCGATTCTGGAGCGCGTGGACACGCCGTGATCAATGTCTGTGACTGTCGCCATTGCAGCCTCCGGTCCGGCTAAAGCCGGACACTACGTACGTAGTGTCCGCCTTCAGGCGGACTCTTTCGAACGACAATCCTGAATGCTACCACCGGCCGCCTTCGCGCGCCGCGCTTCCGCCTCCGCCAAGGCTTCGGCGGACTCGCCGAAGCTCACCGCGTTTCAGATGAGCGAAGGCGGTCGCGAGCCTCGCCGGAGCCGAAGGCGGAAGCGGGGAATTGGAAATCTTCCACGCTGGCGTCCCGGACAGCGCGCTCGACGAAATCATCGATGGGAAGAACGGCCTCGGCAGACTCAATCTGCGGCAGCCGTGCGCGCGTCAGCGGATGTCGCGGCGTGAACAGCGTGCAGCAGTCCTGGTCGGGAATGATCGAAATCGGATAGCTGCCGAGCTTGATCGCCTCGGCCGTGATCTCGTCCTTGTCCATGCCGATGAGCGGTCGAAAGACCGGCAGCGTGCAGACGTTGCCAATCACCGCGAGGTTTTCGAGCGTCTGCGACGCCACCTGTCCCACGACGTCGCCCGTGACGAGCGCCTGGGCGCCGCGCGCGCGGGCGATCTGCTCGGCGATGCGCATCATCAGGCGCCGATACACGATCACACGCATCGGAGCGGGCACCGCGAGCACGACCTGCTGCTGAATGTCGCCGAACGGCACCACGTACAGGCGCGACCGGTGCTGCCATTTCGTCAGAAGCGCCGCAAGTTCCCGCGCTTTCTCCTGCGATGCGCGCGACAGGATCGGGTAGCTGTGGAAGTGCACGAACGTCACCGAGCAGCCGCGTCTCATCATCCGGTGGGCGGCGACCGGTGAATCGATGCCACCCGAAAGGAGACAGGCCACGCGTCCGGCCGTGCCCGTCGGCAGCCCCCCGGGTCCGCGCTCCTTGCCGAAAGAGTAGAACGCCTCGTCCGACAGCAGCTCGATGTGAATGACGAGGTCGGCCTTCTCCAGATCGACGTTCCAGCCGCGCGCGGTCTTGATCCGGCCGCCCACCTCGCGTTCCACCTCGGGCGACGTCATCGGAAAGCGCTTGTCGGCGCGCCGCACGGATACCCGGAAGCTGCGGCACGTCCGGTCTTCGAGGTCACGAAGAACAGCACGCGCAATGACGTCGAGGTCCAGCGCCGTCCGTGCCGCGTACGAGAAATTCGCCACACCGAATGTGCGACCGATGCGTTCGCCGACCTCCTCGCGCGTCGCATGCGGACCGAGCACCAGTTCGATGCGGCCCATCAGCGGCCGCACGGTCTGAACATCCACATCGGCGACCGCGGCGCGCAGATTGCGCACGAGCCGCCCAAGGAACCAGGGGCGGTTCTTCCCCTTGAGCGCGATCTCCTGATAATGGACGACGATCGAATTCATGAAGCTCCGGTCACCACTCGACTTCCGGCATTCCAGCGCGATGATTGACGGCGCGCGCCATGACGAACAGGAGATCGGACAGGCGATTCAAGTAGACGATGAGGATGGGCTCGACGGCGTCAGGGCCGAGTCCAATCACGCGCCGCTCGGCCCGGCGGCATACGGTGCGCGCCAGGTGAAGCAGCGCCCCGGCCGCGGAACCGCCAGGCAGGATGAAGCGTCGAAGCGCCGGCACCTCGGCGTCGAGACGGTCGATCGTCTGTTCCAGCCGTTCTACGTCGCTCGTGGTAATGGTTGCCTTCGTCACGCGACCGGCGATCCGCGATGACGGATCCGCCAGGCGGGCGCCGAGCGCGAACAGATCCTTCTGAATCGACTCCAGCATGGCAGCCATGTCCTGACCCACGCCGGCAGCCCTGGCCGCGCCGAGACAAGCATTCAGCTCGTCGACCTCGCCGTACGCATCCACGCGCGGGTCCGCCTTCGACCGACGCGTGTTGTCGAACAACGACGTCTCGCCGGTGTCTCCGGTCTTTGTATAGATCTTCACCCTTCGAGAACCTCAGGGTGCCCCGACCCTTTCGACTGGCTCAGGGTCGCCCCGAGCCTGTCGAGGGGCGAGTGCAATCGAGGGGCACGCGTGAAATTATAGGTGCGATGTCCATCTCGTCCGTGCCTGTCCCGACGCTGCGCAGGCGCTTCCGCCGGGCGCTGCTCGCCTGGTACGATGTGCACGGCCGCGACCTTCCCTGGCGCAACACCGCCGACCCGTACCACATCCTGGTCTCCGAAATCATGCTGCAGCAGACGCAGGTCGACCGGGTGCTGCCGAAGTACCACGAGTGGCTCGACAAGTATCCCTCGCTGGAAGTGCTCGCCGGCGCTCCTGAAGCGGAAGTCGCGAGCACGTGGCGTCCGCTCGGCTACAACATCAGGCCGCGCCGGCTCCACGCGATCGCCCGCGAGGCGGTTGCGCGGTACGACGGCCGGCTCCCATCGGATGCCGACACGCTCCTGTCCTTCAAGGGGATCGGCGCCTACACGGCCGGCGCCATTCGCAGCTTTGCCTTCGGCCAGCGCGCGGCCATTCTCGACACCAACGTGGCTCGTGTCCTGTTCCGTGTCTTCGTCGGACGCGGCGATGTCAAGGCGCACGCCACCCGCAGGCACCTGTGGGCCGTCTCGGAGCGTCTCGTCCCACGCAAGCGCGTTTTCGATTTCAACCAGGCGCTGATGGACCTCGGGGCGATGGTGTGCGTCGCCAGGAATCCAAAATGCCTGGTGTGCCCGATGAGAAAGATCTGCCGGACGTACAATCCACACACGCGCGGCCAATCTTGAACCAACCCGTTTTGCACTTCGACAGGCCACAGAGACACAGAGACACGGAGTTGGACAAGACCAAGGACTTCGGAGCCAGGGCTCACGTGAACGTCGTTGTCGTCGCGGCTGTCATCGAACAACACCGCCGGTTCCTCGTGACACGAAGGCAACCTGGCGTACATCTGGCCGGGATGTGGGAGTTTCCCGGCGGCAAGATCGATCCCGGCGAAAGCCATGCCGCAGGGCTGACACGCGAGATTCGAGAGGAGCTCGGCGTCGACATCGAGGTTGGCGAGTTGACACACGAGACAACCCACGCGTACGCCGAGCGGACCGTCGCGATCTACTTCTACCGCTGTACGCTGCAGGGCACGCCGCGCCCACTGCTCGGCCAGGACATGCAGTGGGTGGGACGCGCCGACCTGCCGTCGCTCGGCTTTCCGGCCGCCGATTCGGAGCTCATCGATCGCCTGGTGCAATCGGAGGTTCGCTGACGGCGGCCGCGATCCGGCCGGATGGCTCGTCGATCTCCACGGGCGTCCCGGGCGACACGAAATCGCGCTGCACGTACCCGAGCGCGATCGATCCAAACCGCGGCGAGATCGCTGCGCTCGTCACCCACCCGATGTCGCGGTCGCCCGAAACGATCTTCGCGCCCTGCGAAGGAACACCTCCGTTGACGCGGAGTCCGACCAGTTTTCGGGCGACCCGGCCGTGTCCGCGATGCAGCACGCGGATGATGATCTCCTGTCCCACATAGCATCCCTTGGTGAAGGAGATCGCCCGGTCTTCGATGCCCGCTTCGAGCGGAATCGTCTCCTCGGTCATATCGATACCGAACAGCGGATAGCCTGCCTCGATTCGAGCCGCTTCCAGCGTCGCAGGGTCTACTCGAGAGGCGCCGGCGGCTTCGAGTGCGCCCCGAATGCGTGCCTCGTCTGCCGGCTGGACATACACGCCGAAGCCGGGCACGCCAAGCTGACTGACGCGCACGAGCACCGCCGGCGATCCGCCAGACTCGGCACGCGCATTCTGATACTCGGCCCACGAACCAGGCGCAGGAGCCAGGGGCAAGACCTGCTGCACGACCGCCGCCGCCTTCGGTCCGTGGATCCAGACCGGCGTCAGCGTCTGCGCCAGGTCGGAGAGCTGAACATCCTCGCTGAAGAGAGACCGATCGAGCCGCTGCAGTGTCGCCGGTGCCAGCTCGGCGGGAACGTCGAGCAGCATCATGTCGCCCAGCTCGAACACGTGCAGGTCCGTCAGCATGCGCCCCTGCGGTGTCAGCCACGCCGCGTAGCATCCGCTCCCCGGCGTCAGGGCACGAATGTCGTTGGTCAGCAG
>JBOGIR010000604.1:0-4271 GCA_050742335.1 Vicinamibacterales bacterium
CCATGGGCTCGTGGCCTACGGACGCCGCGGGCCGATCAGAGTGGACTCGGCCGCGCTCCGGCGCTACCTCGAGCATCTGACGCGGCAATGAGCCTGCGGCGGCTATGTGCGCCAGATAACATTGCGCGATGCCCGGCCCCATTTGACGCGGACTGTCAGCCGCGCTAGCGTCAGCATCATGCGGAGTTCCCACGGCAATCCTCTCTACATCTGCCCCCCCGGGTTCGGCGCGCCCCCGACATAGCTAACGGCGGCTCGCGATAGAAATCGCGGCCCGCCGTCACCCGTCCGTACCTCAACTATAGAGGCTCCCATGAAATCCACCCTGCTCACGTGTGTCGCCATGCTCGGTGTGGCGACTGCGGTAACCATCAAGGGACTCAGCAGCCTCAAGCTGGTGAGCGTTGGCCATTGCTCTCGTCGCGTATAACGGCGCGGACGGGAGCAGAGTCGCAACCGCGGAGCAAGGCAACCAGTGCGCGGCGCGGCTCGCAAGCTTCGACACACTTGACTACAACGTCTTCAGCAATCAGGCGTGGGACCGATTTTCCGAGAGTCACGCGGCCGACATCATCGTGACCTGGCCCGATGGTCACGAGACGAACGGCATCGCGCCGCACATCGAAGACTTGAAGGCCATGTTCGTCTACGCGCCCGACACCAAGATCAAGGAACATCCCATCAGGATCTGCTCCGGCGACTACACAGCCGTGACGGGGATCATGACCGGCACGTTCTCGCGTCCGATGCCCACAGGTAACGGCAAAACGATCGCGCCGACTGGCAAATCGTTCCGGCTCCCCATGGCCACGATCGGCCATTGGAAGGGAACTACGATGGACCACGAATGGCTGTTCTGGGACAACCAGGCGTATATGCGGCAGATCGGGTTGGGTCCGTGAATGGCTTTCACTGCGTGGTACGTGTGACTCTCTTTGGAGGATCGGCTCATGCGACCCCATCCTATCCTCGCCACTGCGCTGGCCGTGTCCGGTGTCGCGTTCGCGGGATGCTCTCGGCAGGCGACGTCGGCAGCCAACGCCGCCGACTGGCCAGCGTATAACCGGACCCTCGCTGGGGACCGGTTCTCACCGCTCGCGGAGATCGACCGGTCCAACGTGTCGCAGCTGCGGTCAATTTGTACGTACACGCTGCCCGAAGTCACTTCATTGCAGACCGGCCCTATCGTTGTCGGCGGCACGATGTACTTCACGACGGACACGATTTCCTATGCCATCGACGCGAGCACCTGCGCGGAGAGGTGGAAGCAGGTTCGCCATAGCGAGACGCCGAGTTTCCTGGCGGTGAATCGTGGCTTTGCGTATCTGGACGGCCGTTTGTTCCGAGGAACTTCCGACGCGCACGTGCTCGCGATGGACACGGCCGATGGCCGGGTGTTGTGGGACCATGAGACCGACGCGAAGGGACCGGGCGTTACGATCCCAATGGCACCCATCGCCGCGAATGGCCTGGTCTACATCGGCAACGCGGGCGGGGACCAGGTTGGCGTGACGGGCCATGTGTATGCGCTCGACGCGAAGGACGGTCACGTCGTATGGAGGTTCGACGTGGTGCCGGCGAGCGGGCCGGCACGCGCGACTTGGACCAACCCCGCACTCCCGATCTCGGGCGGCGGGTTCTGGACGTCGTTCACGTTCGACTCGGCGAACAACGTGCTCTATGTCGCGGCCGGCAATCCCGCGCCTGATTTCGACATCGAGCGGCGGACGGGCGACAACCTGTACACCAACTCGTTGATCGCCCTCGACGGCGCGACGGGAAGGATGTTGGGCTACAACCAGATCGTGAAACGGGACGCGCACGACTGGGACGTGGATGCGCCGGCGCCGCTCGTGACGACGCGCGCCGGGCGGGTGATCGTCGCGTCGGCCAACAAAGACGGGCAACTGTCCGTGCTCGATCGATCGCGGATCACCCGCGGCATGAGCGCGGATCCCGGCACGGCGCTGCCGCTGCTTTATCAGGTGCCTACGACGACGCGCGAGAACGTTGACGTGCCGCTGTCGCGCACCCGCATCGTGCGTTTCTGCCCCGGGATCATGGGTGGGTCTGAATGGAACGGACCGGCCTTCCACCCCCAGCTCAATACGCTCTATGTCGGCGCGGTGGACTGGTGTGCCCGCGTGCGGCTGGAGGCCGCGAACACTCCGCCGCCGGCGGCGGGACAAACGTGGCTGGCCGCGGGAAACTCGATGGCGGAAATGTTCGACCCGCCCGACCAAGCCAAGGGGTGGTTGACGGCGTTCGACGCGGAGAACGGCGCCGTCCGGTGGAAGTTTGCCGCTCCGCGCCCCGTGCTCGCGGGGGTCACGCCGACGGCGGGCGGACTGGTCTTCAGCGCCGACCTGGGCGGTCAGCTGCGGGCGCTCGATGCGGACAGCGGACGTTCCCTGTGGGAGACGCGCACCGGCCAGTCTACCGGCGGTGGGATCATCACCTACGTCGCCGGCGGACGCCAGCTGTTGGCTGTGGCTTCCGGGATGAAGTCACCCGTGTGGCCCGGTAGCGCGGCGCAGAGCCGAATCCTCGTGCTCGGATTGAGGTGACCGACATAGACCCGAATGAGGAGGAACGGGGCAGGCAGATCGGCCTGGCGACGTAGTCCCATGGGGGTATCGACCGACGACATTTTCGGCGATGCGCCGGGAGCCCAGCCCGCGACCCCCGGAAGCTACGGCCAAGCACCGCGCGGCTACCGCCTCCCCGAGGGGACGCGCCTCGGAGCGGTGCGCCTCCAGATCGCCGACCTCGAACGGTCGATCGCCTACTATGAGGAAACGCTGGGCATGCGCGTGCTGCGGCGCTTCGGATCGGGCGCAGTACTCGGCGCGCGGCGCGACGACACGCCGCTCGTCGCATTGCAGGAGCGAGCGGGCGCGCGGCCGGCGCCGCACCGGGGACGCACTGGGCTCTTCCATTTTGCCATCCTGCTGCCGGACCGGACCTCGCTGGGCCGGTTCGTGCGACACGTGAGGGAGATCGGCGCGCGCGTGGGAGCGGCCGATCACCTGGTCAGCGAGTCGCTATACCTCCAGGATCCGGACAATCTCGGCATCGAAGTCTACGCCGACCGCCCGCGCAGCTCGTGGCGACGGATCGGCCGCGAGCTGATGATGGCCACCGATCCCCTCGATCTGGTGGGACTCGTGCGCGACGCGGGCACCGTTTCATGGACGGGCATGCCGGGAGGCACGGTGATGGGCCACGTGCATTTACGCGTGGCAGACCTCGCCCAGGCGGCGGCCTTCTTCTCGGAGGCGTTGGGCTTTGATCGCATGGTGTGGCAATACCCGGGGGCGCTCTTCTTCGCCGCCGGTGGCTACCACCATCACTTGGGTACCAACACCTGGGCGGGCGGCGGTGCCTCACCGCCCACGGCGCAGGAGGCACAGTCGCTCGAGTGGACCATCGAGCTGCCTGACACAGCAAGTCTCGACGCCGCATCGCAAAGTCTCGTGCGCGCGGGGTACAGGGTGGAGCCGGAGGGTGAAGCGCTCGTGACGCGCGATCCCTGGGGGACGCCCATCCGCCTGCAGCCCGCCAACACCGGCTACGCCGCTAGTATAGGTCGATAGGACCCATGGCGTCAGTTCGGCCCACGAGACTCGCTCTCCCGGTAGACGCCGCGCGCGATCACGTCCTCGGCGGGGCGGACGCGGATTTCACACTCGTCGAGTACGGCAGCTACGCCTGTGAATACTGCCACGCCGCGCACGAGGTCGTCGCGGACCTCCGCGATCGCTTCGGTGACCGCTTGCGGTACGTATTCCGGCACCTTCCCCTGGCCGACCGCGAGCTGGCGACGCAGGCGGCCGAGTTGGCCGAGTACGCGTCTCAGACGGACAGCCGATTCTGGGACGTGCACGACACCCTGATGAAACGCAGTCCGCACTTCGGCGCGGACGACCTGGAGCGCCTCGCCACGGAGTTGGGCCTGCCGCCGCGTGCTCAGCGCGACGAGGCGGCCCGGAAGGCCGCCGACGCCCGGGTGCGGGACGACGCCTTGAGCGGGCTGGAGAGCGGCGCGCGGGTGACGCCCACGTTCTTCATCAATGGCCGTCGCTATGAAGGCGCGTGGGATGAAAGCGCGCTGGCCGAGGCGCTGGTGGGCTCGGTGGGCCATCGGCTGCAGACGGCGATGCTGGATTTCGCGCGCTGGGCGCCGTCTACCGGCCTCCTCCTCGTGGTCGGCACGGTGATCGCCTTGCTGCTCAGCAACTCGGGCGCCGGACCGGCCTTCCAGGCGTTTT
>JBOGIR010000605.1:0-3781 GCA_050742335.1 Vicinamibacterales bacterium
CATTTCGCGCGGGGATCGTCCAGCCGTTTTTCAGGGGGACGTTGCTCTTCGCATTGAAGATGACCCCTCCCAACACATGCAACCCTTGGCTCGTCCAGAAAACAGCCGACGATTCGCCGAGATTGGCCGTGGCGAGAAGCTCCGCACGAAGTGCCTTCGCGGTATCGGTGGCGTAGATCTTCGGGTCCTCCGGTGGCACGTTGTTTCCGTTGCCCAGATATTCGTACAGTTGATATGCGCCATTGGGACCGACGGCGGTAATCGGATCGCCGCCTGACATGACGGCCTCGGCCAACGGCCTGGCCGTATCGAAGGCATTGGTCGCACTGATGCAACTACCGCCGCACGGGTCTTCTTTCGTGTCTTCCTTCTGCACCTTCGTCGTCGCGTACACTCTCGTGACCGGACAATAGTCGTTGGCGACCTGAAAGACGCTGATCATCGTGGGGTACAGCGCAGCATGCGCTTGCCCCGTCGGGGTCAGCGCGAAAATCGGCGGCGGGTTCGGAGGATTCGTATCCTCGGCATGTCGAAACGCGTAGACGACCGGGGTGCATGCTTGGCCCCAGGCGGTCGACGCAAACAACACCAGGAGGGCGAAAAGGACCAGGACCGCGATTCTCTGGTTCATGCTCATTTCCATCACGGGCGTATCTTGTAGATCGTCCCTTTGTTCGTTGGGCCGCCCGTCACCGTGGTTCCGTAGAAGTCCCCGTCCGGTGTCACGAGCAGACTCGAGTTGGGGCTCTGTCCGTCAGTGCCGCCGGCAAAGCTGTGCAAGACGGTCAGCTCCCCCGCGGGCGTGATGCGGAAGAAGGTGCCCAAGTCGAAGTCACCACCGTAAAACGTCACCCCGTAGAGATTGCCGTCATGGCCCACGCGAAGCCGACAGGAAGGGTAACTGCCATCGGCAGGAGCACCCGCAAACGAATGGAGAACGCTGAGGACATCCGACGCGGGGTCGTATCTGAAGAGGGTGCCGAGTCCGCCTGAGCCGCCGGCACCCGTGGACCCATACAGAGTTCCATCGGGCACATTGCGCAGTTTCGTTCCGGGATATTGTCCATCGGCCGCCCCTCCGGCAAAGGAATGAAGGGTCGCATAGCCGGTCCCGTTGGGAGCAATGCGAAAGATGGTGCCGAAGTCGTTCGTCCCGCCGTAATAGGCCACGCCATACAAGTAGCCATCACTGGCGTTGGAGAGACCCGCCACAGGGGTGTGTCCACCGGAGCCGGTGGTGAAGGAATGGAGGACGGTCTGCACGCCTTCCGAAGTCATCCGGTAGACGGTCCCCAGGTTGTTCGCCCCACCAGATGTCGTTGTCCCATAAAAATGGGTCTTCCGACAAATCTGTGGGTGAACTTCTCCATTATTGGTCAGGCGGACGCGGTGATGTCGGCCCGATGGTGGCCGCCTGCCGTCGAGTGCGGCGAGGCTGGAACGGCGGCGCTCGCGGCGCTCGCGCGAGGGCTGAGGCCCTCGCCGCACTGAGCGCACTCGTCGACGGTGGAAGCACGGCCGCGACGAGAGGAGGTGCGCATCCCGTCCCCGCCCCTGCGATGATGACGGCGCCAACCAATCAACGCCGCAGGGGGTCCCGAGAACGGGATGCACGTGAAGACTATCCTGAATCGCCTCCAGAAGCAGCCGGGCTTCGTCTATGGAGCGATCCGGTTCGGCGAGAGCGGCGGGCGGCCGCAGCTCGAGGTCGATATCCGGGCGCGCGCCACCCGGCGGCCACGCTGCTCCCGGTGTCAGCGCCCTGGCCCCGGGTACGACACCCTGGCCGTGCGCCGCTTCGAGTTCGTGCCGCTGTGGGGGATTGCCGTGTTCTTCGTGTACGCCTTGCGGCGCGTGCAGTGCGGGCGCTGTGGCGTCCGGGTGGAGGCGATCCCCTGGGCCGAGGGCAAGCACCAGCTCACCACGACCTACGCGTGGTTTCTGGCCGGCTGGGCCAGGCGGCTGAGCTGGACCGCGGTGGCCGCGGCGTTTGATACGACCTGGGACCACGTCTTCCGCGCCGTCACCATGGCCGTGCAGTGGGGGCTGGCGCATCGGGACCTGACGGGGATCACGGCGATCGGCGTCGACGAGTTGGCCCGCCGCCGCGGCCACCGCTACGTGACCCTGGTGTATCAGCTCGATCCGGGCGGCCGCCGGTTGCTCTGGATCGGGCGCGACCGCAAGACGCGCACGCTGGTGGCCTTCTTCCGCTGGCTGGGGCGGGAGCGCACCGCTACCCTGCGCTTCGTGTGTAGCGACATGTGGAAGCCGTACCTGCGGGTCGTGGCCAAGAAGGCTGGCCACGCCATCCACGTGCTGGATCGGTTCCACATCATGGTCCATCTCAACAAGGCGATCGACGAGGTCCGGGCCCAGGAGGCCCGCGCGCTCAAGGCCCGGGGCTTGGCGCCCATCCTGACCCGCACGCGCTGGTTGCTGCTCAAGCGCCCGGCGAATGTCACCGACGCCGAGTTGCCACGGCTCGTCGATCTCTTGCACTACAACCTGCAAGCGGTGCGCAGCTACCTCTTGCGCGAGGAGTTCCAGTACTTCTGGGCCTACGTGTCGCCGACCTGGGCCGGACGGTTCCTCGACCGCTGGTGCACCAAGGCTCTGCGCTCGCGGATTGTCCCGATGCAGAAGGTGGCCCGGATGCTGCGCACTCATCGCCCGCTGCTCCTGAACTGGTTCCGCGCCAAGGGCACCCTGTCAGCCGCAGTCGTCGAGGGATTCAACAACAAGGCGAGAGTGACGACCAGAACCGCGTACGGATTCCGCACGTATCGCGCCATGGAAATCGCGCTCTATCACACTCTTGGTGCCTTACCCGAGCCGGACGCTCCCCACAGATTCTGCTGAGGAGGCCAAGATTTCATCCAGCCACTCTGGACGCGGGCGGCCGGCGGCTGCCATCCCAACCGTGATACCGAGGCCGCGGTCGCAGACGCGGGATTCACGATCGACGCTGGCGGGCACCGCGCCAAGGGCACCTTTCGCCGTTTCGCCGCCAGCATCGCTCACGACCTGAAAGGGGCGAACGCATGAGTTCGATGTCAACGAAACTCTTCTTCCCTGCGACGTGCCATCCCGGCCTCCGATCTCGTCGTCGCGGGCGTCGTCGGGCGCCCGGCTCTTCAGGGCCGCTTGGCCGCCGCCGAGAAACTGCTCGCGCCACTGGGCCACGGTCGCGGCCGGCACCCCGAGCTCGCGCGCCAGACCGTCGAGCGCCTCGCCGCGGAGCATTCGGAGAATCGCCTCCATCTTCCGGCGCGCGGAGAAGCGGCCGGGCTCGCGCCCGCCGTCCGCGTCGGCCGGTCCGGCCGCGCGCGCGAGTGAGTTCCTCTTTCCCTTGCGTCTCGCCATGACCACCTCCGTGGAGGACCATCATGTCCTCCAGTGGGGTGTGCTCAGAAAATGACTCCCCCGGTGCGGCTCATGCCGCCGGTTCGAGGACGACGCGATAGCCCTGACGCTCCAGCGTCTGGATGGCGCGTCGGCGCGCGTGATCGCTTGCCCGTCGATCGAAATAATCGGGGCCCAGCTCCTGATAGCAGGTCCCGCGACTCAGGACGTGGTAAGCGGTCACCAAGATGGCATGGGCCACGGCAACCACGGCCTTTCGGTGCCCTCTGTGGCGCATGACGCGGCAATAACGCGCCGCCAGGGCTGTGCGGGAGGCTCGGGCCGCCGCCTGCGCCGCTTCGACCAAGGCGGTGCGGAGCCAGCGGTCCCCCTTGCGGGTTTTCCCCGACTTATGCTTCCCGGCACTCTCGTTGTT
>JBOGIR010000606.1:0-5160 GCA_050742335.1 Vicinamibacterales bacterium
CGAGTCGCGGCAGCTGCCGGCGTACGTGGGCCGGGTCCCGCGAGCGGAAATGAACCATCGCGAGCGGACCCGGCGAATCGGGTACCGCGGCGCGATCGATGGAGCGCCGCCGACTCCAGTCTAGAACCGGTACGTATACAGAATCTTCGACGCGGCCCGCTTTTCCAGCGTCGCGAATCGGTTGAGCAGCGGGTCGTCCAGCCAGTTGTGCGTATACACGATGTACAGGTCGTTGCCGGGCGTGAGGATCCACCGGAAGCGCGACTGCCAGCCGAGCACCGCGCTCTGCGTGTCGTACTGGATATCGTTGACCAGCGCGATGAACGGCGAGAACTGCGTTTCTCCGACGAGACGATATAGCTTCGTGGTGAATCGTCCTTCCGGCAGCTTCACGTCGTTCCGTTCGCCGCTGAGATAGACGATGAGACCCGGGCGTGCACGTACCGTCAGATTGATCACTTGCTGCGTGCGGCTGCCTGAATAGAAATCGCCCGCTTCGTAGCGTCCGTTGAGAGCGAGCACGCGTCTGTTGGCTGTCTGGATCCAGATCCGATACCGTGTGAAGTCGTACACCGCGCCGAGTGGCAGCGTGATATCGCGATTGATCGCAAACGGTGCATCGAGCCGCTCGCGGCGGCGGGTCGCGCCGATGCCGGCCAAGTCCTGGGAATGGAAGTGGACGCGGAGCAGCGTTGTATCGATGTCGCGCGTGATCAGGTCGTTGTGCACATCGGTCATGACATCGAGCGTCGCGTTGAAACTGACCTGCCGGATGTAGCGATGATTGGCCGGCCGGGGCGCAAACTGCACCATTGGCGCATAGCGCCGGTAGTTCTGCCGCCGGAGGAAGCCGACCGCCGGATCGAAATGCTCTTCCACCTGCGTCGTCTCGTAGCGTGCGCTCCAGAGGTCGTTCGGGTAGTCGATGGTGGCGCCGAACGCCGAGTTCCCAACGGAGACGTCCGGGCGAGTGGCGTGCAGGAACCAGGCGTTGAACCCCAGATTCTGCGATCCTTTGAAGCTCGACGTCCTCAGTGACATGTCCAGACCCGCTGTCTGGCGAGCGTCGCCCTCCACGACGCGCGGATCGCGCCGGGTATACATGGCGCCGATGTAGGACTGTGCCAGGATGCGGCGCTTGACGCGGGCGACGGTGAAGTCCTCGCTTGCCAGCCCCTCGTCTTCGCCCGACCGCACGTGCAGCAGACCAACATCGTGGGCGCCTATCTGACCGGTGACCTTGGTCCCGAAGTCGAGCTTCTGGGGCGCGCCGGTGGCGCTCAGGCCGATTCGGCGGCTGAAGAACGGAATGACCTGGTCGTCGTTGCTGCCGCCGCCGCCGCTGAAAAAGCCGAAGCGCTGGTTGCCGTCGCTCCCGAAGTCGAGGAATGTGGCGCCGTCGAGGAAGAAACCGCGCTGCTCCGGAAAGAAGAGGGAATAGCGTGTGAGGTTAACCTGCCGCTGATCGACTTCGGTTTGCGCGAAGTCGGTGTTGACAGTGAACACCGTGCGCAGCAGCGGCGTCGGGTTATAGAAGAGATCGATGCCTGCGCTCGCGTCACCCTTCATCGCGGAGCTGCCGCGCCCGGGCGACGCCTGCGTGGTGAACACGCCGTACGGCTTGATGTCGAGTCCCCGGCCCTGCGTCACGTTGCTGATGCCGGTCACGAGACCCGCGTTGGTCATGCGCTGCAGCCCCTGGTTGCGCGCCCAGCCGCTCCAGATGCTCACCTCGTTCTTGCGCTGGACCGTGCGGTCGAAGTTGATGCCCCAGGTGTCGCTGTTCGGGTTGAAGTTGAACGTGCGGAAGGGAAGCTCGACCTCGAGCGTCCATCCGACCTCGCTGCGCTGCGTACGCCCGTCCCAGATGCCGTCCCATGCGCGGTTCTGGCCGTTGATGCCCATGAGCGCGTCGGCCATCTGACCCAGGGGATTCATCTCGAAGAAGTAGCCGCTGCGCCCGTCAAGGAAGGTGTCGATCGTCCACCGCACCTTGTCGTCAGAAGGGAGGCTTTCGTCGCGCCTGCGCTGGAACGCGATCAACGCGCCGGGCTCGGAGTCGTAGCACGTGATGCCGAGGTAGAGCGCGTCGGCATCAAACACAATGCGGACCTCGGTCCGTTCAGTTGCGGCAGTACCGTTGTCCGGGTCGATCTGGATGAAATCAGCGCCAGGAATGGCTCTCGACCAGATCGGCTCGTCGAGCCGCCCGTCCAGTGTGATCGATTCGCCCCCGGCAAGGCGGACTGCCGCGATGGTCCGGCGACCGCCGTTATCCGGCCCAGTCTGCTGCTGTGCGGCCGCCGGAGCACCTACGAATAGCACGAGGGCGATCAGGGGAAGTCGCGGGATTCCCGGACGGACCCTTCTCATCGGCGATTGGTTCTACCGGCGGGAGGTCACCGGTCGCGTGCTGACCGCATGGTGCCCAAAGATCAAGGTTTGTACGTCTTGGCGAAGCCGTTGCGGGCGTTGGTGACCGTGTACGAGCCGTCCTGTTCCGCAACCAGCTTGATCCAGTAGGCGGTTCCGTTGTGCGTCGGCGGGGGAGTCGCGCCGGCACCGGGCTGCGGCGCTGCCATCGGCGCAACCGGGATGGCTGCTGGCTGATCGTCGGCCGTGTTCGCGATGAACATGCCTGGCACCGTGTACTCCTGGCCGCTCAACAGCGAGAAATGGATCTGCCACAGATCTTCGAGCCCAGGCGAAGAGTAGAGGGTTCGCATGACTTCGGGCTCGCCACCCTTGCGCGTGCCGTTGTTCATGATGACCACGCGAGGACGCACGGCATGGACGATCACTTCGGAGTTCGACGTGGCCTGCCCGTGGTGTACGCCGAGCATGACATCGACCGTCCCCAGTCGATTGCTCGGGCACATCAGCTCGAATTCCTTGTTCTTCGTCAGGTCACCGAGGTGAATGGCGCGAAAGCGTCCGAATGTCAGATGCACACCCACCGACTGCGGGTCCTCGAGGTTGTTGGTGCCGGGCGTGAAGCTCGCGCAATAAGGATTCTGCGATCCGGCGCCCGGCAGCGGCGTCTTGATCGTGTCGCCAGCGGACGTCACCACGCGTACGTCGAGGCCGGCAATGGGAATCCTGTCGCCCGGCCTGGCAACCGTGTGCTTCGCCTTCGCATACATGTCCTTGTAGATCGACTCGAACTTCGCCCCGGATCCCATCGGGTCGATGTTCGGACCGTGGTCGATGAAGTGACGGATAGGCAGACGCGGCAGCAGTTCCGGCAGCCCGCCAATGTGGTCGGCGTGGTAGTGCGTCGTGATCAGGTGATCGATCTGCGTGAGGCCCGCATCGGCGGCGGCGGCGACAATGCGGCCGGCGTCGCGGCCGTTGCTGGGGTTGCCGGCATCGATGAGCAGCGACTCACCCGAAGGAGAGACAATCAGCGTCGCGTTGCCGCCCTCGACGTCGACGACATAGACCTGGAGCGCTTTCCCCGTGCGGCCCTGTGCCGCCGGGAGGGCCGCTACGGCAATCGACAGCCCGGCAACCAATGGCAGAACGACAAATGCCCGCATCGCCACGCCCTCCTTCGTGCCTTGTTTCAGATTGCGGTGAGGTAACTGGCCACAGAGACGCGGAGACACAGAGTTTCCTTTTCCAAATTGTCTTCTCTGTGCCTCTGTGGCTCGTCAATTACGTCAGCGTAATTACGAAACGCCGCACGTGATCCGAGTGCCCGTCACTATAATGCTCAGACTCACTTTCAATCAAATGGAAGGCGAGAGTGGCGCGGCGGGCCAACCAGCGCGACAATAGACCCACACACGGAAGGGGCACATGCGGTTTGTCAGCAGACTCATGGCGGTTGTGGTCAGCGCGGCGCTCTGGTCTGGTGCCGTGTCGGCACAAGCCGCGTTCGGCCGGCTCGCGGGAACGGTGTTCGATGAGACCGGCGGGGCGCTTCCCGCTGTCAGCGTCACGCTCAGCAACGAGCTGACCGGACAGAAGGCCCAGACCACCACCGCAGAGACAGGGGCGTTCCTGTTTCCGCAGGTGCAGCCAGGGTCCTATACGGTGACGCTGAGTCTGGTCGGATTCAAGACCGTCGCATTCACGCAGGTCGACATCAACGTCGGTGTAGAACGGTCGCTGACGGCGAGGCTCGAGCTGGGGCAACTGGCGGAGACGGTCAGCGTGAGCGCCGGCGGGTCGTTGGTGCAGACCACGACGCCGGAGGTGACGCAGACGGTCGTCCAGCGCCAGATCGCGGACCTGCCGCTGGACGGGCGAAACCCCATCGAGCTGATCAAGCTGCAGGCCGGTGTGCCGGGGATCGTCAACCGGACCGCAACGGCGATCAATGGTGGCCGTCCCACCTGGACGCAGATCACCCTCGACGGCATCAACATCCAGGACAACTTCATCCGGACCAATGCGCTGAACTTCGTGCCGAACCGCCCCACCTCGGCCACAGTGAGTGAGCTGACAATCGTGACGGCCGTGCAGGGCGCCGATGCGGCCGGCGGTGCCACGGCGGTGCGGCTGGTCACGCCGTCCGGCACCAATCGCGTCCAGGGGAACGTCTTCGGGTTCAATCGCACCAGCCGTCGCGCGTCCAACTCGTTTTTCAACGAGCGCAGCGGTCTGCCTGTCCCGGAGCTGAGTCGCAACCAGTTCGGCGGCAGTGTGGGCGGGCCTCTCGTGCGGAACCGCCTGTTCTTCTTCGGCTATTACGAGGGATACCGGTTGCGGACGCAGGCGACGCAGAACAACGTCATTCCGGCTCATGACGATTTCGTGCAAGGCGTGTTTCGCTACGCGGCGAGCGACGGGCAGATGCGCGCGGTGAATGTGCTGGCGCTCGCTGGACTGCCCATCGATGCCGTCGTGCGTCGCGACATCCTTTCCCGTGTACCGAGCGCTGCGAACGTGAACAACTTCGACGTTGGCAACTCGGCCGAGGGCCGGCGACTCAACACGGCCGGATACCGGTTCCTGCAGCGTGCCCTGAACGACCGGCATCAGTGGGGCGCGCGGTTCGACTACGAGGCGTCGCCAGCGCATCGCTTCGAAGCGAACTATGCCTGGTTCACCGAGACCGACGACAGAAGCGATCTCGATACCATCCACGAGCGCCCGGTCGTCTTCACCGACTCAACGGTCCACCGCTATGTCGGGGCATGGCGGTGGAGCAGG
>JBOGIR010000607.1:0-3269 GCA_050742335.1 Vicinamibacterales bacterium
CTCCCCGTCCGCGTGTACACATACACCGCGCCCGCAGATTGCGCCGAGTCGTTCTTCTGGTCGCCGTTGATCTGTTGCGCCGCGCTATCTTCGCTGATGGCACCAACTGCCAGTGTGTTGCCATCGCCGCTCAGTGCGAGCGAGAAACCGAACTGGTCGCCGTCGCCCACGTCGTCGCCCCCCTTGCCGGCCTTGCCGGTGTTCGAGGCCTTGACGTACGCCTGCTGCGTCCAGGTGGTGCCGGTGCGGGTGAACACGTAAACGGCGCCGGCCTGCGGGACGGAGTTGTCGTTCTGATTGCCGTTGACGCCGGTGGCGCCGCTCGCTTCCCAGTGAGCGGCAACCGCCATCGTCGTGCCGTCGCGGCTCAGCGCGACCGACGACCCGAAATGATCGCTCTGCCCGGGGTTCGAGGCCTTGACGTACGCCTGCTGCGTCCACGAATCGCCCTGGCGCGCGTATACGTAGACGGCTCCCGACGCGTATACAGAGTTGTCACTCTGGTTCCCGTTGACCCCCCTCGCCCCGCCGCTCTCGAACGGCGCGCCAACGGCCATCATGGCCCCGTCGCCGCTCAGCGCGATCGAGTTTCCCGTATGGCCCTGGTTTCCGCCCCCGCACGCGAAGTGGTCGTACGCTTCCGCGTTCGAGGCCTTGATGTAGGCCACCTGCTTCAGCGGCAGCATTGGCGGCACCTCCTTGTTCAGCGCCGGAGCCTGTGCACGCAGGTAGCCCGGGATGAGGAAGAGGACCGCAAGGGCGGCTGCAGCGCCCGCATGTCGCATACGGCAAGAGCTGATCCGTGGCATACCAAACTCCTTAGTCGCGGATTTCACGATGAGGTGGGCCTTGTTCGACGTGGCGAGAAACTCCACATTCACTGGAGCGCCATTATGGTCAACGGACGGAAGATCGGTCAATTCTAGCTGGTAGCTGGTAGTCGGTAGGTTGGGTACTGCCAACCAGCCAAGGGCAATCTCACCGGGATATCAGAGCAGGCCCTTGGCTCGATAGAATCAAGTCGCCAACAGGTGACAACGAGCGATCTTCGTGCAGACCTGCTCGCGGGAGCCACCGTGGCGCTGGTGGGGCTTCCGCAGTGCCTGGCGTACGCGACGATGTCGGGGCTTCCACCCGCGTACGGCCTGGCGACCGCCGTGGTTCCCGGGCTCGTCGCGGCAGTCGCGGGCCGAAGTCGCTACGTCATCACGGGTCCGACCAACACCACCGGTCTGCTGGTCCTTGGCGCCCTGGTGCCGTTTCTTGGCGCCAATGGACTCCTGGCACCGGCCGGCCTGGGCTGGCTCGCGACACTGACGCTGCTGTGCGGCGTGCTCCGGATTGTCTTCGCGTTGAGCGGAGGCGCCGTCCTCGTTCGATTCATTCCCGAATCCGTCCTGGCCGGCTTCACCATCGGTGTGGGCATTCTCATCGGCGTCATGCAGCTCGACGAGGCGCTCGGCCTTCCACCCGTGAATGGCGCGAGCCTGTGGGAGGAGTACCGAGGTCTGGCTGCGCTGCTGGCGGGTGGTGCGCGTCCGTCGCCCGTCGCCGTCACGGTGACGCTGCTGTCAGTGGCGGCAGTCGCATGTGGCGCGCGTATGTGGCGCCGTCTGCCGACCGCGTTGATCGTGGTGACGGCGGCGGCGGTGCTCGCGTGGATGATGGGGGTCGATGCCAGCGTTGGCGTGCCTCTTGTGATGGACAGGACCGGTGTGCCTGGGGGGTGGCCGCCCGGTGCGCTCCCCGACCTGCGCCCGGCGGTGATCGCCAGCCTGCTGCTGCCGTCGGCGGCCATCGTCCTGCTTGGCACGCTCGAGCTGCTGGTGAGCGTGCGCGCGGACGACTCGCGGCCGAACGTGCCCCGCGAAATCG
Organism: Vicinamibacterales bacterium; assembly: GCA_050742335.1. GTDB lineage: Bacteria > Acidobacteriota > Vicinamibacteria > Vicinamibacterales > UBA2999 > DATCJA01. The sequence goes on from JBOGIR010000607.1 coordinate 1,876, forward strand.
CGGCGCAGGGACTGGCCAACGTGGCGGGTGCCATGACGGCCGCGTTTCCGGCGTCGGCGAGCCTGACACGCTCGGCGCTGTTGCGATTCGCCCATCCACACAGCCGCGCCGGGGCGGCGCTGGCGGCGCTGCTCACGCTGCCGATGCTGCTGTTCGGGTCGCGCATGATTGCGTACATTCCGCAGGCGACCCTGGCAGGCGTCCTGTTCATCACGGCGGCGGCCATGGTGAAGCAGCCGACCGTCGGCCGGATCTGGAAAGCCTCCGCGGTGAGCCGCCTGCTGCTTGGCATCACAGCGGTGAGCACGCTGGTGTTGCCGCTGGCGTGGGCGGTGTTCGTGGGCGCCGGCCTGGGCCTGCTCATCCACCTGGCCAGGACGAGCGCGCCGCGAGTCCGCGCGCTTACCTTCAAGGACGACCGACTGGTGCCGGTAGAGCATGGAGAGAATCCGCCGGTCGTCGTGCTCGAGGTGTCCGGCGCGGTCCACTATGCCGCGGTCGAACCGCTGCTCGAGGATGTGGAACGGCACCTTCCCCCGGCGGTGCGACTCGTCATCATCGACCTGTCGCACGCGCACGAACTGCGGTTCACCGGCGTGCGTGCGCTCGAGTGGTGGGCGGAAGACCTGAAGCGGCGCGGCATCCGCCTGCGGCTGGCCGGTGTCACGCCGGACGTGCGCGACCTGCTCGAAGCGACGGACAGTCACCTCGCGTACACGATGTGGGACCCGGAACCCGGACGGAGCGCGTGGAACAGTGTTCGTCGAGCCAATGAGGTTGGGTAGCATGGATCGGTCGTGTCCCGGTGGTCCGACAGTCCGGCTAAAGCCGGACACTACGTACCTTTGGAACGGTTCGTACTCCTCGTTCTCTTCGTACGTAGTGTCCGGCTTTAGCCGGACTGATCGGACTCGATGATCGAGCGGGACAGGGACATCGTCGTCGTCGGAGCCGGCCCGGTCGGACTCACCGCGGCACTGGCGGTGCGGGCAACCGGTCGCGACGTGACGGTCGTCGAAGCGGGCGCCGCTGACCGCGTCAGGCCGGGCAGTCGCGCCATCTTTCTCCACGAAGTCACGCTGCAACTCCTGGATCGGATTCGCACTGGTCTCGGACACGAGCTGGTGCGGTACGGGCTCACGTGGTCGACCAAGCGCACGCTGTATCGCGGGCGGGAGGTGTACCGCCGAACGTATCCACCGCCCGACGCGGGCATGCTTCCGTTCGCGACGAATCTGGCCCAGGTCGTCACCGAGCGAGTCCTGCTCCAGGCGTGCACCGATGCCGCCGTCGAGTTCGTGTGGACCGCGGATGTGGTAACGGTGAAGGCCGACGCGCGGGGTGTCACGCTCGACGCCGCGGACGGGCAGCAGGTCAGGGCCCGCTATGTGATC
>JBOGIR010000608.1:0-4268 GCA_050742335.1 Vicinamibacterales bacterium
TTGTAGACGGCGCCGCTCGTGACGCTCTGGCCGAAGTACGGCTCCCAACGGAGGCCCGCATTCAGCGTGACCCGCGGGCTGACCCGCCAGGTGTCCTGCGCGTAGAGGCCCAGGTACCACTGATCCATCGGCAGCAGCGCCGGCCCGCCATGCTCCAGACGCCCGACACGGCCCGTGAGGAGGTCCGCCAGGCCCAGGCCCGTCAGCTGACCCGTAAAGTTCCAGTTGCCGCCCGAGCGCGCGTGCGACAGGAAGCTGAACTGCCAGTAGGCCAGACTCCCCCCGACGCCGATTTGATGGTTGCCACGCACGAGCGTGAGGTCGTTGTTCACCTGGGTGGCGTTGGTGGTAAACCGGCTTGGCCCGGGGTTATTCACCTGGAACCCGTTGCCCGAGACGATGAACACCCCCACATCGGGCTGATAGCTGTACACGTCGGACCCGATGTCGTGCGGATCGAATGTCGCCGGCGCGAGGCGATACACGCCCGACCGGTTGAACGAGAACCGCAGCGAGTTCACCGTGTTCGAGCCGAACACGCGCGTATCGCCGACCACCAGCGAGTGCGCCAGGGCGTCCATACCCAGGATGTTGCCGCCTCTGGTGGTGTCGTACAGCGACAAGGGTGTGTCCCCCTCGCGCATCGGAATCGGCTTGTCGTATTTGGTCGCCATGTACCGCCCGAAGATCGTGTCGTCCGAGGTCCGCTGGAAGTCGGCGCGGGCCAGATACTGGTGCTCCGTGCTGTCGTCCAGGAGCGAGTACGTCACCTACGTCACCTGGCCGCAGGGGTCTGTGGTCGTAGGCAGATTTTTGACCAGATTCAGCGCCGCGCGACTGAACTGCGAGGGATCGATCCGGTTGTTCACGAACCCGCCGCCCAGATTGACCTGCCGGCCGCCGTTGCACGCCGGAGACGCGAACGTCGTGAAGTCGCCGGCGAGCATCTGCGCCGTCGGCACCCACGCGAGATTGTCGGCCGGCTGCATCTTGACGACGGTCGCCTGATAGGCACCGAAGAAGAAGAGCTTGTTCTGCACGATCGGTCCGCCGAGCGTGCCGCCGAACTGGTTGCGCCGCAGACCGTCGTCGACGGGCCTGCCGTCTGGCCCTTTCTGCGCGAAGGGGTTTCTCGCGTTGAAGCGGCGGTCGCGGAGGAACTCGAAGGCGTTGCCGGCGAAGCGGTTGGTGCCGGACTTGGTTATAGCGTTGACCGCGGCGCCCGAGTGCATGCCGTGCTGGGCGTTCAGGCCGGCCGTCGCGACGCTGAACTCCTGCAGCGCATCTGGAAACGGGAACGGCAGGTTCAGGTTGTCCTGCGGATTGTTGTGCATCGCGCCGTCGAGGACGTACGCGACGCCGAAGGACTGCCCGCCCGCCACCGAGATGCCCATGCCGCCGGGCGCGACGCGCTGCGTCGAGGTGGTGGTCTGTACGGCCGCGCCCGCGATCATCACCAGCTCCGCGGCGTTGCGGCCGTTGAGCGGAAGCGCCAGAATCTGCTCGTTCTGGACGACCTCGCTGATGCCGGAGCTTTGCACGTCCACCAGCGGCGTGGCCCCTTCCACCGTCACGGATTCCTCGAGAGCGCCGACCGATAGCGAGGCGTTGATGACGGGAGAGGCGGCGACCTGCAGCACGACGCCTGTCTGCACGTACGTGCGGAACCCGGAGAGCGAAAACTCCATGCGATACGGACCGGTCGGCAGGCTCGGCAGCACGTACGACCCTTCCCCGTCGGTCACGTCGCTTCTTGTGAAGCCCGTGTCGGTTTGCGTCACGGTGACGGTGGCACCGGGAAGTACCGCGCCACTTTCGTCGGTGACCCGGCCGCTGAGCTGGGCCGTCGACAACTGCGCCCAGGCGACGCCGGTGGTCAGAACAAGACTCAACACGCCGATCGAGAAATCCCCGAGGAACCGCTTCATTTACACCCTCCCTTGGACCGCTATACGGTCCCGAAGGCGAATTTTGTACTCGTTGTGGACCGTATAGCGGTCCTAGGCGCTCGGAGCGCGCCAAGCCAACACTGTCAACCAGTCGCGGGCTCTGTGGGATATCAAGGGCAGAGCCCGTGGCTGGTTAGACGGGACGTTAAGATGCCGGGCGGATAGGGGATGGTCGTAGGGCGGAGTATACGCCGCTGGCGGGACCGGTCAAGTCCGCCGTTCTGGGAACACGTGGTCTACCTGTCAGTCCGTGGCCCGGCCGGGCCACGACACGGGCCACGGAGACACAGAGACACGGAGAATGTTCTTCTCTTGTTGACCTCCGTGTCTCCGCGTCTCTGTGGCCCGTCGCTGTCTGCAACGGCCTTAGAAGCCGTACTTGATGCCGAACTGCATGATGCGCGGCGCGCCGGCCATCCGCGTGATGCGGCCGAACGCGCTTGACGTGAAATTGACGTGGGTCCGGTCGGCCTGGAGGAACGGCAGCGGCCCCCAGTTGAAATTGTTCAACAGGTTGAACGATTCCACGCGGAGCTCCAGACTGCGGCTGGCGCCAAAGGGGATGAGCCGCGAGAGCGCCAGGTCGACTGACCAGAAGCCCGGCGCCCTTACGCTGTTGCGCTCGAAGTTACCGAGCGTGCCTGGCGCCGGCAGCGCGAACGCGGCCGGGTTCAGCCAGTCGTTTGGCGTCTTCTTGCTCCCGTAGGGGTTGGCGAGCACCTGGTCGACCCGCTGGTTCTGGATCCCGGTGAAAGCGCGGTCCTGGCCGGCGACAACGTTGAGCGGCTGCCCTGAACGCGCGCTGAGGATGCCCGACACCCTCCAGTCCGAGAACGCCGCACGCATCGCAGAGCGGTCGAACTGCGGCGCCTGCACGCCGGCGACGAATACGCCGATGTGGGTCCGATCCTGGTCGCACACGCCGCGATCGAACGCGGGATCGTCGGGGTTGGTGTAGCCGTTGGCGATCTGTGGGAAGCCGCCGGTCTGGAACGCCGGGTCGCCGAAGCAGCGGGACACCGTGTAGCTGCCGCTGAGGCTCAGGCCGCTCGTGGCGCGACGCTGAAACGACAGCTTCAATCCTTTGTAGTCCTGCGTGCCGAGGGCGGTGTGGATGTCGAGGTTCCCGATGAGGCGCGCCGCCGCCGGATTCTCCCCCGAGAGCGAGAACACGCGCCGCTGATTGAGATTCCCGTTGTTGCTGCAGACGGCAGAGGAGACGCCACCGAGCGTGCAAGGACCCAGCCCGAGGAACACGCCCGGATTGATCGCCACCTGATTCCACAGCCGGTCGGTGTGGCTGCCGATATAGCTCGCCGCGATCTGCCAGACCGTTGAGAGCTGTCGCTCGATGGTGACGTTCCACTGCTGGATGCGCGGCGAGTTGATGTCCCGGTCGATCGCGCCAAAGGCCCCGTACGGGAGGTATTGCGTCTCGCGGTGCGTCAGAATCGGGTGCGGATCCCCGCCCAGGTGCGCGTAGGGTCGATCGAGCCCTCCCGGAGGATCTTCGAGGATGGAGCGATTGCCGAACGGCGGCGAATTCGCGTTGAGGAGCTGGTACTCGGCGTTCGGGAAATCGTACGTGAGCCCATACGAGGCGCGAATCGCCGTACGGCCGTTCCCGCTCACGTCCCAGCCGATTCCCACGCGTGGCGAGAAGTTCAACCACTGGGTATTGAGCCCTCTGCGGCCCGGAGGGAACCCGGCATCGCCGGGATAGATCAAGCCCGCCGGCGCGTTCACGAACACCTGGCTCCTCGTGTTGTTGCGGAAGTTGTCGCGGCTGAAGTTGTAGGCCGCGCCATTCAGGACGCTCTGCCCGAAGTACGGCTCCCACCGGAGCCCCGCGTTGATGGTGACGCGGCTGCTGGCGCGCCAGGTATCCTGGGCGTAGAGGCCCATGTACCACTGATCCATCGGCAGAATGGCAGGTCCGCCGTGCTCCAGCCGGCCGACGCGCCCCATGAGCAGGTCGGACAACCCCGAGCCGGTCAACTGGCCGGTGAAGGTCCAGGTGCCGCCGGAGCGCGCGTGCGACTGAAAATAGTACCGCCAGTAAGCGACACTCGCGCCGACGGATACCTGATGGTCTCCCCGCACGAGCGTGAGGTCGTCGCTCAACTGCGACGCATTGGTCACGAAGCGGCTCGGGCCCGGATTCTGGGCGAAGAACCCACCCTGGACCGTGATCCACATGACGTCGGGCTGGTAGCTGTACACGTCGGAGCCGATGTCGTACGGATCGAACGTCGCCGGCGCCAGGCGGCTGACGGCGGAACGATTGAATGCAAACCGGAGCGAGTTCACCGTGTTGGA
>JBOGIR010000609.1:0-3975 GCA_050742335.1 Vicinamibacterales bacterium
ATAGTGCGGAATCCGACCATCTTCTTCAGCCGGTCGGCGAGGGGCGGCGCGAGAAGTTGGGCCTGTTCCAGCAGCACGAAGGCTTCGCGCGTCTCCTGGGGCACGCCGAGCCGATGCACGCGGACGAGGTGCATCGCCGCGTCGACACTGCCCTCGCAGGCGCGCTGCAGGTTCAGGATGATGGCGTCCTGGCGCGTCTGATTGTCCAACAGGTTCCGGTCGTCCTCCGCGTACTCCTCGCGCACGCGGCGCACGGCGCGCTCGATGGCCGCCGCCTTGTTGAGGAGGACGTCATCGGCCATAGATGGTTCCCTCGGTCGCTATACGCTCGAGGATGCCGCGCCGCTCTTCGTTGAGCCGCGCGTACACGCCGAATGTCAGGTCCTCGAACCGTCCGCGCGCGTCGCTGTCGCCGTCGTAGAGAAGACTCCCGCCGGCGATCACCTGGATCGCGATCACGGGTGAGGCGCTGGCGAGATCGATGACGTCCACATCGCTTCCGATCGCTGCAGCCAGGGCCTCCTGCACGTCGAACCGCCGCCCTGGCGGGATGCGCTCCCGCGTAAGGATTGCGATGTCGGCATCGCTCGCGCTGGTGGCCGTGCCCTGCGCCGTAGAGCCGAATCGATACACGGCGACCACGTCGTCGAAGGCGCGCCGCAGGTGCTCGACGATGACGCCATTCTGACGGTCGAGGTCGACGGTCATAGCGGTCGGATTGTACTCTGACGACCGTCGCCGTCCTTCGGTAGCGGCCGGTATAATCCCGGTTCCTGCTGTCACGTATGTCGCTGACTGCCGGTACGCGCCTCGGTCCGTATGAAGTCACCGCCCAGATCGGCGCCGGCGGTATGGGCGAGGTGTATCGTGCGCGGGACACGTCGCTCGGTCGCGACGTCGCGATCAAAGTCTTGCCGGACGCCTTCGCGCACGACAGCGAACGGCTCGCCCGTTTCGAGCGCGAGGCGAAGACGCTGGCGTCGCTCAATCATCCGAACATCGCGCAGATCTATGGCCTGGAGAAGGGGGAGGGCATCCGCGCGATCGTCATGGAGCTGGTCGAGGGACCGACGCTGGGGGAGCGGATTGCCGATCATGCCGGGTCCGCCGGAGCACTCCGCGCGGAACCCGTCCCACGTACAACAGATGTGGGGCGGGTGCCGCGGCGCGAGGATGAACAGGCGCGCCGCGGACCCGCCGGCCTGCCGATCGACGAGGCGCTCGCGATCGCGAAGCAGATCGCCGACGCGCTCGAAGCCGCGCACGAGCAGGGGATCATCCATCGCGATCTGAAGCCCGCCAATATCAAGCTGCGCCCGGATGGCGTCGTGAAGGTGCTCGACTTCGGCCTGGCGAAGGCGCTGCAGGACGAGATGGCTGCGCCCGACGTGTCGCAGTCGCCCACGCTGAGCGTCGCGGCGACACGCATGGGCGTCATCCTGGGCACCGCTGCGTACATGGCGCCCGAACAGGCGAAGGGCAAAGCGGTCGACAAGCGCGCCGACATCTGGGCGTTTGGCTGTGTGCTCTACGAGATGCTCACCGGCCAGCCGGCATTCCAGGGTGAGGACGTGTCGGACATCCTCGCGTCCGTCATCAAGGGCAGCACGAATCTGGAGTTGCTGCCGGCCGGTGCCCACTCGAAGCTGCGCGAGGTGCTGGCCCGATGTCTTGAAAAGGACGTAAGGAAGCGCATCCGCGATATCGGCGACGTCCGATACGAGCTGGAGCAGGTCGCGGCAGGTCCGACCGAGGCTCCGGCCGAAGGGGGGACCGGTGCACGAGCACCGGCACGCGCGGCACGTTTGCGAATTGCCATCGCCGGCGCGTTGCTCACCGGCGTCGCCGGGAGCGCGGGCTGGATGCTGAAGCCTGTGCCTTCGCCAGCGCCGCGCCCCACCGCGCGTTTCAGCTATACGCTGGCGGAGAACCAGCAGTTCCGTAGCACTGGGCGCACAGTAGTGGCGATTTCTCCGGACGGTCGCCAGTTCGTCTACAACACCACCGGTGGCCTGTATCTGCGGTCGATGGACGGCTTGAACGCCAGGCTGATTCAAGGGACGGAGCAGACCCTGACCAGCCCGTTCTTCTCGCCTGATGGTCAATGGGTCGGATTCTTTGAAGATAACGAGTTGAAGAAGATCCCGGTCGCCGGCGGGACGCCAGTCGTTCTGTGCAAGGCGACCAACCCGTTTGGCGTGAGCTGGGGCGCCGACGACACCATCCTCTTCGGCCAGCCCGGCGGAATCATGCGTGTCTCGGCAAACGGGGGAGCCCCCGAGTTGCTCCTCGCGACGAAACCCGGGGACGAGTTGATCCACGGTCCACAGATGCTGCCCGGTGGTGAGTGGCTGCTCTTCTCGCTCGTGCGAGGGGCTGGAACTGGGCTGAATCGCTGGGACGTGGCGGAGATCGTGGTGCACTCCGTCGCGTCGGGCGAGCGGAAGGTGCTGTGGCGGGGCGGCAGCGATGCGCGGTACGTGCCGACGGGACATCTCGTTTACGCGCTGGCTGACGCCTTGTTCGCGCTTCCGTTCGACCTCGATCGTCTGGAGGTGACGGGCGGCCCGGTTCAACTCCTGGACGGACTCATGCGGGTACCCACGCCGGCACAGCAGACCGGCACTGCACACTTCGGCCTCTCCGACGATGGGACGTTGGTTCATGTGGCCGGTACGTCACTTGTGCCGCAGCGACGGCTGGTGTGGGCGGATCGGAAGGGCGGGGAGGAAGACATCGCCGCTCCTGCGCGACCGTATCTGGCGCCGCGAATTTCGCCCGACGGCACGCAGGTAGCGCTCGACGTCCGCGACCAGGAGAACGACGTCTGGATCTGGAGCCTCGCGCGGCAGACGCTGACGCGACTGACGTTCGATGCAGGTCGTGACATGGAGCCCGTCTGGACACCGGATGGGCGGCGGATCGTGTTCTCCTCGACGCGGGCGGGCTCTGCCAACCTGTTCTGGCAGGCGGCCGACGGAACTGGAGTGGTCGAGCGTTTGACAGAAGGCCCGAGTGGCCACTTCCCAACATCCATCTCAGCCGACGGAGCGCGAGTCGTGTTTGACCAACTGACGACCAGCATCGACGTGCTGGCGGTCCCGCTGGCAGGCGAACGGCGGCCGGCGCCGCTTGTCGCGACGGCGATGTTTACGGAAGCCAACGGCAACCTTTCCGCTGACGGACGATGGCTCGCGTATGAGTCGAACGAGTCGGGCCGGGACGAGATGTACGTGCGCCCGTTCCCTGGCGTCGATGCCGGCCGGTGGCAAGTGTCCACGGGCGGTGGCGTGCAGCCGGCATGGTCGGCAGACAGCCGGGAGCTGTTTTACGTCGATCCCGAAGGACGGATCGTCGCGGTACCCGTCCAGCCCAGTGCCAGTTTCGTGGCGGGCAATCCTCAGGTGGTCGTCGACGGCTCGTTCCTGCTGAATATTGCGGGATTCGGAGGGCGCATGTACGACGTGTCTCGAGATGGGCAGCGGTTCCTCCTGCTCAAGGGAGTCGAGGGCGCCCAGCAGACTGCGCCGCCGCCGCTGATCATCGTCGTGCAGAACTGGCTGGAAGAGCTGAAGCGCCTCGTACCGGCGCCCTGACGTCCAGCGCCGGCTGTCGTTCACACTTCTGGGTTCTTGCTTCTCGGTTCGTGTTCAGATTCGCCGGGTCCGCGGCGATGATGATGCCGCCGCGGCACCCGGCCTACGTACGTAGGGCGGCGGATTCGCCGCTGTCGAACGTGAACACGAACGCAGAAACAGAACGCAGAAGCCTGAACCCCGACCAGGCACCAGGCACTGACACTGTCATAATTTGTACGTGCCCAAAACCGTCGCCATCGTCGGCGCATCGAGCGACCGTCGCAAGTTCGGCAACAAAGCGCTGCGGGCGTTTCAGGCAGCGGGCTACCGCGTCGTTCCGGTCAATCCCAACGAACGCCAAGTCGAGGGCATGCGCGCATACGCGTCGGTGCTGGAC
>JBOGIR010000610.1:0-1711 GCA_050742335.1 Vicinamibacterales bacterium
CTCCGCGCCTCGAATCGAAACGGGTTGCGCTCGGGCTCCTCGAGCGTCGCCGGCGTCCGCTGCAGCCGCTCCAGCTTCACGTCGCTCAACGGGCCTCCGGATCCCGGCGCCCGGCCCGGCGCCCGCGCGGCCGCCCCAACGCGCGCCGCGGCCGGCTCATCGTCGCGGGCCATCATGACGGCGACGAGCAGCAGCGCTCCACCGCCGACTACCGCAAGGGCGCCCCGACGGTTGCGGAGGTTCATGGCGGCACATCCCGGTAGTACGTGGATAGATCGAGTGTCACGACAAGGGAGCCCGTGCCATTGGCGCCCTCCGCCAACTGGACGTTGTCGATGACGACGAATTCGGGAGACGTTTCGAGCTGATAGATGAACGCGCGCATGTTCGCGTACGTCCCTTCCAGCACCATCTGAATCTGGAGGCGCGTCAGCGTGCTGCCGCTCTCCGCGACGGGCGCATAGGTGGCACGGCGGTACTCGAGGTCCGACTCCCGGGCCAGCTGCGCAAGCCGCAAGTACGTCAAGCGACGCGCACCCGCGAGATCCTGCGGTAACACCTCACTGTAGAAGGTCGTCAGCTCGGCGGAGGCACGCGACTTGCCGGTCAGCGTGCCGGACGCCTGGGCGTGCTCCGTGCGCGCCTGCGCAAGGGCCTGCTCCGCCGCCCGCTCCCGCTCGGTCACGTTCGCCACGCGGTCGGCCAGCGGATGGACGACGAGCGCGTACACGATCGCGTTGATGACCGCCGCGGCGGCCAGTCCCACTATGAGCCGCCGACGTTCGGCCGCGGCTCGGCGTACGAGCGCGAGACCGTGGGTCGAGTCCATTACCGCCCCGCTCCTTCGGCAGGTGCCGCCGCCGGTAGCTGTGCCGGTGGCACGTACGCACCTTCCACGACGGCCTGAATCAATCCTTCCGGGTTCGTCTGCTCCTGCACCGACAGCACGTTGTGAAACGAACCGCGTCCTTCGAGCGCTTCGATGAACGCATCGAGATCCTCCGACCGTCGTGCCTCGACGCCGATGCCAACCACGAAACTGCTCTTCTCGAGCCTCGGTTGGACCGCGGTGATACGCACATCCGAAGGAAGGGTCGCTTCGAACTCCTCCAGGAGATCCGTCCACGAGAACGCACGCTGATCGATGATGGCGTTGGCCTCCTGTGCGGCATCGGCCACGACCTGCAGTTCTCCCGGGTCGATCTGTGCGCGGAGTCGGCCTGCCTCGGCGCGGAGGCGGAGGGCCTCCTGCTCGGCCTGCGCGGCCCGCGCGCCAAGCGTGTACTGACTCGCACCGAGGCGCACGACTTGAACCACGTTGAAGACCGTCATACCGAGCAGGATCGCGATGGCGCCGCCCAGCACGACCTGTACCGCGCGCACGTTGTAAAACGGACGAGTGGCGAGGTTGGTTCGCAGCATCAGGCGCTCATCACCTCGATACGGGTCCGCAGGAGGATGCCCGTCAGCGGCGACAACACGTCCATCACATCGGCCGTCGCCGTGATGCGATCGGCCAGCGCGGCCGCCGCGGTCGGGTCGATCGGGTCCACGGGTGTCCCGAGGCGCTCTTCGAGGCTCCGGCGCGCCTCGTCGACGGCACCGGCCGTGCGGCTGCTTCCGCCAAGCAGCACGCGGGCGAATCCCTGTCCCGCGAGGCGATCCTGGTAATACATGGCCGTCTGGTGCACCACGTCGGCCAGCGACTCCT